>CALXAA010000049.1 GCA_944386165.1 uncultured Clostridia bacterium | reverse complement strand
ATTTTAGAGAAGTTAATGATGATATTTTAAGAGATTGGTTAAGTTTTAGAGAGGAAATGGTTTTAGGCACACTTACTAAAGAAGATAGAAAACATTATATTTATTTTGATGAGATTGCTGAAAACATTTTAAAGAATGTTCCTAAACAGAATCAAAAGTATGTAAAGAATCAGTTAGATAGACTTGATAAGAATTTTATGGATTATATTTGCTATTGGAATGAGAAGTATTATAGGAATGGTTTTGTTGATGGAGTTCAGTTGATTAGTGGATGTTTTGATAGATAATTAAATATATTTTCCAAAGTTTTTTCAAAATTTTGAAAAAACTTTGGATTTTTATGTAATTTTTTCAAATTTGTAAAAAGAGTTCTTGGATAGTAAATGCACACTAAAAGGCGAGTTAATTCTCGCCTTCTGTTTCAAAAATTTCCTTCCATAGATCACTTTCTATAGTTTCTTTTATCTCTTCATTCAATGCATTTATATATTCGTTACAAACATCTTTATATAGTTCAGTTTTATAATTATTTTGAACATTTAATTTAAGAGCAAATTTTTTCTTAATTAATTCTTTCAGAAGTATTTCAAACATTTCCTTTAAATCCTTATTATTTGAACTATTCAAATTAATTTTTACAGGATTATCAAATTGAAATTCTAATATATCTACATCTTCTTCTTTTTTTAATTCTACATTAATTATATTATCTTGATTCATATACATCCTCCCTATCATAAAAAGCTTCATTTCCGCCTTCTAATACTCTGATACTTTCATCTTTCCAATTTTTAAAATCTTCTTCATTATCTTGATTTATTAATTTATTTACAAAAGGGTTTCCTATATAAGTTTTATATTCTCCTTTAGTATATTCTTTTAATATTGATACAAAAGGCAATGTCCTTACTGCAATATTTGCATTATGCGTAGCAATTATTATTGTCTTTTTTAACTTTGCTAATTCATTTATTCTTGGTAAAACAACATCATTTATAAAATTATTCCCTAAACTTCTTTCTGGTTCATCTAAAATATATACCTCTTTATTTTCAAATAAAGCCCTGTCTAGTATAAGCATAATTCTTTCTCCATCTGAAGGTTCATAAGCTTCTCCTTTATTATTTATAAAATACTTTTTTATCCCTATAAAATCTGTTGCCTGTATGTTATTATCTTTTAATTCTTGATTAAATAATTTAATATATTCATTAACATCTTCTAATGATTTTTTATTTACATTCTTTAAAGTTTTTAATACACTTTTTAATGTTGTAGCAGTTTGTCCAAACTTAAAACCCGTTTCATTGTCAAAAAAAGTTTTATATTCTTTTCTTAGAAAAACTTCTTTATCTTCATCTAAATTGCCTATTTTTTCTTCTTCTATTTTTTTAGTTTCTCTCAATAATTTTAATATATTATTTGTTTCGTTTTTTAAAGTTAATCTATTTTTTGCAAATTCAAAGAATCCTGTACTATTTGGAACAGATTTTGAAGAACTTAATAAATCAGCTTTTTCTTTTATTTTAGTTATGCAATTATTCGATAATTCAATTGATTTATATTTTATATATTCCTCCTTAGTAAAACTATCATATTTTATGTATATTTTATTATTGATCTCTTTTAATATATTTTTATCATTATCGTCTAGAAACTCATAAAGGTTATTATCTTCATATTCATTTATTATATTATCAATTGTTTTTCTTTTTTCTAAATATTCATCATATTTTTCAGTAGAATTGTTTTTTATTGGTTTTAATTTGGTTATACCTAATCTTTTTTTATTTTTATTATTATCTTTAGTTTCTATATATTCAATATAATTACTTAGACTTGTAGGGTTATTATCTTTCCATTTAGATATTTTTTCTATAAATTTAGATAGAATGTTTAAGTCAAATTCTACTTCAAATTTTTCATTATCATTTATCGTTTGCATACTCTTTATTGTATCGTCAACATCTTTAGCTCTATAAATTGAGCAATCAATCCCATCCTTAATATATTTATCGCATAATCCATCAATAATACAACTTTTTCCTGTTCCTTTTAGTCCAAAAATAACATTTATATCATTATATATTGGTATAGTTTGATTTATAACTTTTTTATTTTTTAATTTAATAGAAATATCTATGTCCCTTTTTTCCTTTTTCTGAAGAAGCGTGTTTATTGTTGTAACATCTTTTTTGGCTAATAATAGAAATTTATTAAAACTATCTACTTCTAATTTTAATTCAGGTAGATTGATACTACTATACTTTTCCCAATCTTGTACATCACTTCCCATTATTGCCCTAAAACCATTATCTGACATTACACTTAATGTTTTATAGTTGCTGGGCTCTAAAAATAGTCTATACTTTTCCTCTATTGTTTTCTCCATTAGCTCTATCATCTTGGGTGATAACATTTTCTTTTTTCCAATATAATGTCCAATATAAATAACGTCCTTATTATTAAATTCATTTAATACATCTTCTATGTTAGCTATAAATGTACTTTTATCATTATCTCCTATTAAGTTATTTATGCTTGTTTCAAATTCATTTAAACAATTTGGATTTGAAATTATTATTAAATGAGCTTCCGTTTCATCATCCTTTATATCTAATTCGATTCCTGGCCATATTTGAAAACTTTCATTTGCTTCTTCTACAAATTCTTCATATTGTTTTTTATCAAAATCATTATGATTTGTTATTGCAACTATTTTAACATTAGCATCATTTATTTTTTCTACAAATCTTTTTGAATCTATATTTCTCTTTTCTGTTTCTCCTTGCTTTACGCTTTTAGTATGACAATGAAAATCAATCTTCATATTTTGACCTCCTTTATATATTTTTCTATTTTATATCACTTCTCATCAGGATTTTGTCGAAACTTGCAGTTTATTATCAAAAAAGCAAAATAATCCTGTAATTTTTAATTACTCTCATACTTTGCTTTTCATTCGTAAAATTTATTCTAGATATTCTTTTAATCCATCAACTATTTTATAGACTCTAGTCATTGGATTTCTTTGTGAAGCTTGTCCATCTTTGTTTAATTCTTCCATATATTCGCAATTTTTTATCGCAGTATGTAACTTTCCTTCGCCAGTAACTTTATCAAATATATTTGTATCGTTTTTAGTATAATCACCTAAACCTTTTTTCTGGAATTCCTTACCTATTTCTTGTAATACATCATCTTTTGAAACATACCTGTTTATTTTCTTAAAATGTGCTAATAGCCAAAGCTCAAAGTTAGGATTAGACCAAGCTACATTATAATTGCAATTGTCTATTGCTAAATCGAATTGTTCATCATTATAATCATCTTTATCAAATACTACCCAGACTTGTCCATATACTTTATTAGCATGATTAACTGTTTTTTGAGTATATTTTACTAAAGATGTTGTATTCATTCCTGTACCTTTTATATCAATATTTGGAATTAAAACATCTACCTTATTTCCATACTTTTCATTAATCTTTTTCTTTAATCCATTAAAGTAATTAGGTTCTGTTTTTTTACCTTCACATACAATCAAGTAATTGGCTGGTGCTTGCCTTTTACTTTTTAGTCTGTCTTTCCTTGAAATATTATTATTTTTCATAATCTATATCAAATTCTTCCAATACTGGAATAGCACCATATCTTCCAGTTAAATAATCTTTATTGTATGTTGCATCATTTCTTACTTTTTTACCCGCATTTTTATCATCTTCTAGTATATAATCAGATAATGCATATATTTCTGAAATACCATCTTTATCTTTTTCTGCAAACCATATTTCATCTCTTCTAAATGTTTCTTTATTTAGGTTTACTGTGTCATGTGTTGAATATATTAACTGTCCATTGCCTTTATTTGTATCACTATTATGGAATAAATTAATAATATATCTTGTTAATAAAGGATGTAGTTTTGCATCTAATTCATCAACAAATAATACCATACCATTTTTTAATGCATCCATAAAGAAATCAAATAAGTGAAACATTTTTCTAGTTCCATTAGACTCTAAATAGAATGGTAATGCTTTTAATTCTCCGTTTTCTCCATCATGAATAACTTCAATGTCTATTATTCCATTATTGCTTTTTACTGCTTCTATTGAATCTGGTGTAGTTTTTATCCCTTCAATTCCAGAATCAAAAGTTTTTATAAATTTTAATAGTTCTTTTTTATAATTTACATCACTTAAAATTTTTAATGAAACTCTATTATTAATAAATCTTTCAAAATTAGGATTACCTAAGTCCAAATATGTGCTGTTTACAAACCAATCATATACATTACTAAAATCTTCATTATTTCTATCTATTTTGCTATATATGTTTAGGAATAATGTTCTTTCGTCTATATTTACTAATTCTGAAATCTTGTTAAGTTTCATTGATACATTATTATTTTCTCTTTCAAAAATAGCATAGAATTTATTAACTCTTTTCTCAAACAACCACTCGGAAATTATTTTATCTTTTAAAACTTCGAAACCATATTTGTATATTTTATTGTTTTTAGCTAATATTTCTACTTCTAAAGCAATTGGATCATTATTTATCATAAAACTATATACATTTCCTTCATCTATCGGAGAATTCTTTTTAGAGTCGTCACTTACTAATATTCTCTTTTTCATATAATCAAAAGCCTGTAACACATTAGTTTTTCCACTAGCATTGGCACCATAAATTGCAGATACTTTCAAATATTCACCATTATTAAGTTTAGCCACATTATATTCATGTTCTTTTAATGATGTTGCTTCCATATCTAAACAATTTTCATTTTTAAAAGATTTGAAATTTTTAAAACTAAATCTTATTAACATCTTAAAATCCTCCTTTACTTTATATATTATATGCTAAAATTTAAAAAATATCAATATTTTTGAGAAATGTTCTCAGAAATATTGACTTTTACTTTAATTTTTACTATTATTTTATTGTCATCAACTTTCTAATAAAAATCAAAGGAGGAAGGATTTTTATCCTAGAAAGGCGGTGATAATTATGGCTTGTAAGAAAACAAGTTCAAGTGTTGCTTCAAAAGCTTCAAAACTTTTGAAAGATGGTAGAACTTCAAAAACTACAAAATCTGTAGCTGGCTCTGCTTTATCTCAAAGGCAACCAAAACATACACATAAGAAAAAATAATAAAGGTAAAGCAGGCTCCATTTAGAGTCTGCTTATTTTTCTAATACCAATCATAATATGAACCATATTTATCTAATTTATTATTTTTATTATCCATAGATTCTGCATGTTCTCTTTTTCCAAGAAGTTCATCTTCTTCGTCAATAGTAGGATCAAACCAATTTGCTTTCTTATTAGCCCAATTAATCCATTCTTTTATTTCATCTGTTAAATTTTCTTTTTTAGAAATAGCACCAATATAACTTCTTATCTCACATGCTATTTTATAATCCTCTGCACAATTTATCAACTCTTTAATTTTTTCTACTTCTTTCTTTTTGGCATTTCTGATTTTTTCTTTTCTTTCTTCCTCTTCTCTTTGCTTTCTTGCAATTTCTTCTCTTTCTAATCTTTCATTTTTCGTTTCTTCAGACTGTTCATATAATTTTATTATTATATCTCCTAGTTTATCTTCCAGTCTTATTTTATCATTTTCTCTTATGTATTTTCTATTGCCACAGGTTATTTTTAATTTACCATTATAAACATAATCATACTTTCTTATATTAGGCTTATATCCATATGTATGTCTCTTTTGAGATTCCTCATATTCTAATAGTTTTTTTGCCTCTTCTTTGGTTAATTCGTGCGTTACTTTATCTTGTAACTCTTCTATTTCAATAGTAACATGTTCATCACGAACATATAGTGAAAAATCATTATTTACTTTTCCCCCTAATTCCTCTATTGCAAAATAAATTGCACTTAATATCTTCATACATCTATCTTTTTGTGTTTTTGATATATTAGCAAAATATCCCTTTTCTACATAATTATGAATATTATAATAAGGATTAAAATAATTAGCTTTTCTTTCTTCTCTTCGTTCTTCTTTTTTCTTATTTTTATATTCAACAATTACTTTATGATTTCTCTTGTATTTATCTACACTTAACTCATAAATAACTTCAGCTACCTTCTTTTTTTCATCTTCTTCTAAGAAATTTAAGAAATTGAACTCTTTAATAAATTTGTCTTTATCACTTACTTTTTCATCAATTAACAATCCCGTATTTTTTAATGGAACTTCAATTTCTTTTTCTTCTGCTTCTGGCAATTCAACAATCTCTGTTGAGTAATCTAGTCCCATATTCTTCTTAGTCCAATATGCTGAAGATGGATATGGAATATTATTTTCTTTGCATACTTGTACTAATTTTGTATAATTTAATCCGTATTTTTTAGAGACACCTGTTAATGAAATATCCCAAATTTCATCATACAGTTTTTTTCTTTCAAATTTCATAGTTAAATTATCCATAAACATCTTCCTTTCCTTCATATTTCTTTTCTTTATTTTTATACTTCCCTAGCGAAAACGCATATTCATATAACTCTAATTCTCTTGTTCTGCGTTTTCGCTTAATATAAAAAGTAATTCATTTTTCATTGATTCGAATTCTTTTATTATAGTTTCTAAATTGTTTTCAATGTTCTGAACTCTAATTTCAGATATTTTTCCATATTTATATGCAATTAATCTCTCAGCAATTATGTAGTATGACCAGCTTTCCGAAAATCCTCTATCATTTTCTTCGTTATGAACTGCAAAACCTATTGGTAATAAATTATTTCTCATCCCAATTGAAACTGCATTGGCTGAAATTCCTAGATAATCCCCTGCAATTTGACAGGTTATTTTAGATTTATTTCTAATATCATCATCTGTATATTTGCTCATTGATATCACCTCTCTATTCAAAAATACTATAAAATTCTAATGGTACTATATTTTCATATAACAATGTAAACTGTGAGTTAACTTGTCTATAATCATGATAATGTCCAAAATACCATTTCTTAAACTCACATTTTTCTGAAATTTCTTGTAAATAATCTGTTAAAATATCTTTTGTATAAGATGGATTTAATGATGTTTGAATGCTAGTTGGACAACAGTGAGTAATAATATAGTCAACCTTATAATTAGCTTTTTCTAAGTTTTTTATTCCATTATTCATTTCTTCTTCAGTTGGTAATTCTAAATCCCACCATGAATAATCTCTTATTCTAAAGCATGCTCCTCTTTTACGAAAATTATATATTTTTTCTTCTTCATCTAAATTTAATATTCCATCTTGTATATCATGTGATTTTGCTCCACCAAATGTAAATATTTTCTTATTATCTATATCAAATATTTCACCTCTCATTAAATGAAGTACAGAATTTCTTATTTTATGCACTTTTCCACCATGCCATTCTTCTACTGGATAACTATATAGTCTCGTGAAATTTTCGTGATTTCCATCCACAAATAATGTAGTAAAATTTCTTTCATTTAACCAATCAAGCCAATATTTTTCTCTACTACTTTCATCTTCAAAAGTCCATACTCCACCGAAATCGCCACAAATTATTACATAGTCATCCTTTGTCATTTCAGTTTGAATTGGAAATTGTTCTTCAGTAAATCTTGTAAAATCTGAATGTGTATCACCTGTAATATAAATCATAATTTTATCATCTCCTAAACTTAATTAGATAAAGTATTCATTCGAATAGTCCTTCCCAAACATACTTGGTGTAAAAAATTTAACATCTCCCTTATCATTAACTGAAAAAATATGTAAGCATAGCACCTCCGCAGCTTCTTTTGGTATTCTTCTTAAAGCAACTTGAGCTGACTCCCAATATAATCCTAAGCCATATTTATAAGCATGGTTTATTCCAGTTATTTTACCATCTTCTTTAGAAATAGAATATCTCTTTACATTCATTCTCGTTATTATTTGTCCTAATGCATTAAGCCATCCTTCTCTATTAATTGATTTGGCAGATTTTGCATAAGACTTACCTTTACATTCAATATAAAAATATTCGCTATTTCTTTTTCCGCCTACTAATTTAATATCAACTCCGTGCTTATGCAAATCACTTTTCTCTACTTTTTCTTCATGCCAATTACCGTTTTCTTTATTTATCATAAATTCTATAATTTTATTTACAACAAATTGTTCATTTATTTTTTCGATCAATTGATTTTATCTCCTTTTATATAACCTGATTTTATTTTTCAATTTTATCAATGTTGTTTTTATATTTTATCTTGTAAAAAATTATACTCTTGTATTTTGAATATATAGTTTAAACTTTATATTTATTTCTTAAATATAGAATCGTTGCATATTCATGTTTACAATGATTTGGATATGGGCAATTACAAGTTATTGATTTTATCTTTCCATTTTCATTTTTTTCTATTTTCACTTCATATTCCTTTGCAAAATCACTTCCCTGTACAAATGCAATATATCTATTAGAAGTTTCATTACATGAGTACACCATTTGTTTATGATAATAATCATTTCCTCTCATTTTTATCTGATTTTCAAATAAATCATCTAGTTTATCATCAAA
>CALXAA010000048.1 GCA_944386165.1 uncultured Clostridia bacterium | reverse complement strand
TTTTTATTTATTTTTAGGTGACAACAAATTAACGTGTTAAAGTGGGTGAGATAATGAGTAATACAGTGAGAGCGGAAAACGGGGTGGAAGTATACGAGGATAAAATAAAATATTATGCCGATGAGTATATTAATACTCTTGATGATCCAGAGAGTATTAATAATAATCCGTCTCTGTTTACTGGGATGATTAAATATATTTATAAGCATTTATTTAAACCAGGTAAAAAAGATAAAGTGCTATATAATACTAATACTGTATTGGATACAGGGGATATAGATATTATAGATGATATATGGAGTATATATACAGAGCTTTGTTATAAATATAATAAGCGTCCTACACTGCTAAACTTTAGTTTATTAGTAGGCGTAAGCAATGATACTTTTACTACCTGGGAGCAGGGAGAATATAGGGGCGGTGGTGATGGGGCAGGCTCTGCACACTCACGAACGGTCAAAAAATGGCGCAAAGAATGTGAGTCAAGTCTTGTCGATGGAGCCACGGAACGGAACTCGGTGGGCTGCATATTCGCCTTGAAAGCTAACTATGGCTACACCGAAACCCCGCAGCGGATCGAGATAGCAGGAGCCAATGCCCCGGCATTAAGCCAGGAGGATATCAGGCAGATAGCGGATCAGGCGAAGAAAGAGAGTATCCCGGAGCTGATCGAGGGGCTGCCGGATGAGTAAGAAGTCAGACAATAACAGGGATTAAACAAACAATAGACACAATTGATTCTTGATTGTGCAATACATACAAAACAGAAAGCGGGTTTTAGTGCATAATAACGATTGATCTATTTGAAAAATTATTGTTTTTCCAATAGATTCAATCACACATTGCAAGACTATGACAGGAGGAATTTCAAGCTAAATACCCGGCCAGGGGTCTTGACAAACCGCCCGCACCGCTCTAATGACGTCGGAACGGACTCCAAAAACAAAAAACGCTATCCACGGCATAGATAGTGATTGCAACACGAAAGCGGTAAGCCTTAACCGTTTCTATGCCGTTGATAAATAAGGCAATATCAGAAAGGCAGGTATAAAGTATGAGTAACGAAAAAGAAATTATCAATCGGAATTCAAGAGAAAACAGCAGTGATGTTGTTGACAAGATATTGAAAGACGTAACGAGACTTTATGATGAATATGCGGTAATGTCTTTAAGGAGAAAAATTGCAATAGATGCGATACTTTGCGATCAAAGGAGCAGTGATTGTAACTGTGTGTATTTCTTGAAAAACAAAGAAAATGGACTTGTAAAAATTGGAAGTACAAAAATATTCCCAAAAAGAGAAAAACAAATATCATTGATTTACAAGAGTTATGGTGGAAAAGTCGACATTCTGGAACCAATGCTTATTATCAAAACAGGTGGGATCGAGCCAAGAAATGTGGAATTTAATCTTCATAGAGTATTTTCTGAAAAGAGAATGTATGGAGAATGGTTTTCGCTAGATGATGAGGACTTTGAAAATGTAATTTATAATTACACTACTGGAACCGACATAGTAAATGGAATATGCACCGGAGAATTATATGTTTTGTCACTAGATGAAACCGCTATGGAGAAAGTCAAAAGATATTACGAACCAGAAACGCCAAAACCAAGTATGGAATTGTTGATGTTGAGACTTTTGCAATTATTTGCGGAAAGAGAGAAAATCGCTCCGCCGAGAGTAACATTTGAAGAGCAGTTTCAGATATGTACATCGTTTACATACCCATTTATGAGATATCTCGAAGCATCATACGGATTTTAGCTAAAAATCCACCAAAATTTTTCGCCTACGGCGAACTGAAAGGAGAATACATATGTGTTGTGAAAATTGTGAGAAAGAATTTGATTTTAACCCGGAAGAAGATGTGATCGTAGATATCGGCGGTGCAGTCAGATCAGTCCTGATGGACGTAGGAGACGTTCTAATGGATATGTGCAAGGGACTTGACATCGGCGAAATCAAAATCAACGTCTCGCAGGACTATGAAACCGGCGAACTGAAATTCAAAGCAAAAGTAGACGGGCAGAAAGTTCTGGAAATGAAAGCAAATGATTTCACTCCATATTTCGGAGATTAAAACATATCAGATAAACACTTCACATACCAAAGATAAAGCCCATTCGGGCAGACAAATTCCACTAAAGATAAAACGGGTAATCCGAAAAATTTTCAAAAACAAAAAACATGTTACGGTTACAGCGAGCATTTTGGATAAGACTTTTAATCTTAAACCCATAAGCCGTAATGATAAAGTTAAAAAAATAAAAATTAAAGTTAAAGTTCCGTCAACCGCAATTCACTGGATATGACTGCTAATCATAAAACCTATGGCGGAATGAATTAGGTTTCCTGCACTGCAATCTATCAGCGTATAATTTGGGATTATAAGAGCAAAAAACAGGAAATAAACTTGGGAAAGTAAGCATAGATGGCGATTGCAGCTGACTGTAAATCAGTGACTTTAGAAACACCGTTGGTTCGATTCCAACCTTTCCCATTCGGTTTGCATACAGCAACCTTTAAAATTTAATAATTATGTTTCGCTCACAGCATAGGAATGCGAGAAATCGCAAGCGAAATGAATATAACTCAGTTGCAAAGAAGGAGATTATTCATTTATGGGCGAAACTCTAATCAATCAAAAAGGAACAGGCTGCATTTATTGTGTAACTAATAAAGTCAATGGAAAGCAGTACATCGGGAAAACAGAGGAATATTACATAAACACAAGGTGGTGCAAGCACAAGGCGAGTGCAAGGAATGGAGATAAAAATTATTTTCATAACGCCATAAGAAAATATGGAGAAGAAAATTTTGCATTTGAAGTCATATTAAAAGATATTCCATCCGAAGAATTAAGTAAAAAAGAAATTGATATGATAAAAAAATATAACACCTTAATGCCAAATGGATACAATATGACATTTGGCGGAGAGGGAACATCGGGGATGACCCCGTGGAATAAAGGCATCCCAAGAAGTGAGAAAACTATTCAAAAAATAAAAGATAGAATTACGCCAGAACGCAGGAAGAAAATGAGGGAAAGAGTGATTGGGGAGAAAAATCCAATGTACGGAATGTATGGAGAAAAGAATCCTGCATATGGAAAGACTCCACAAAGAAAAATTAACGGAGAAAAAGTTCCAATGACAGGTGAAAACAATCCGTTTTTCGGGAAAAGTCATACATTAGAAACAAGAACAATTCTATCAGAACTTCAAAATAAAAACAAAAAGAAAATAATTATGTGCGATGTTGAAACAGGGGAAAGTATTATGGAGTTTGAATCGCTTTCAAGTGCGGCGAAATATTTAAGAGAAAATACGGAATACGCAAAAGCGGACGATAGTGCAATAGGGAAGTGTGCGAAGGGAGTGTATGGGCATGTTTATAACCATAAATGGAAGTTTGCATAAATTTTTCAGTCAGTCGGCAAGCACATTTAAGAATTTGATCGGCTGTGTGGACAAGACTCCGGTTGAGATGATGTACTCCGTCCTGAACAGCGACCGCTATCAGGC
>CALXAA010000047.1 GCA_944386165.1 uncultured Clostridia bacterium | reverse complement strand
TTCCTTTCTGTGCTATTTAATCCTGAGAGAGGGTGACCGTAACGTCACCCCGTCCCAAAATCTTCTTCAATTCCTGAGCGGTGACCCCTTCGATGTGCCCCAACTTGGTGAACCGCCAGGAGTTGGGGGCGTAGTAAATCACAAAGGAGCGGCCCAGATAGAGGATCAGGTCCCCGGCCTGTGTGGTGATGGACTGGTCGTTGGTGGGGAGGCGGAAGGGGAGTGTCCCCACCTTTTCCATGCGGGCGTAGTCCTCCATCTGGATGGTGATGGGGCCGTCTTTCAATTTTGCCTCCAGCGCCCTTGCGGAGGAGTTGTCCGCCAGCGCGGCAGTCAAAACCGTCTCCCCGATGGTCAGCTTCATGGCTTGTCCTCCCTATGGTTCCAGACGCAGCCGGAACCCTGGTTTAGGGTCAGGTGCGTCTGGATTTCTGTTTCTTTACAGTTTGGAATAGGCCTCGTCGTCCACCGCTTCCAGCCACTCGTTGCGGGTCTCCTCGCCGGGTACCTCCACGGCGATGTGGCTGAACCAGCTGTCCGCCTTGGCCCCGTGCCAGTGCTTCACCTCCGGGGGGATGACGATGACGGTACCGGGTGTCAGGCTGACGGCGTCCTTGCCCTCCTCCTGGTACCAGCCCTCGCCGGCGGTACAGATGAGAATCTGGCCGCCGCCGCTCTTGGCGTGGTGGATGTGCCAGTTGTTGCGGCAGCCCGGCTCAAAGGTGACATTGGCCAGCCCCACCACGCTCTCACCGGGTCTGGTCAGGGGATTCAGATAGGAGTTGCCGATAAAATATTGGGCAAAGGCGGTGTTGGCCATCCCCTGGCCGAACACATTCTGCTCATCAAATGCGGATTTGTCCTGGATCTTCATAAAAAAATGCCTCCTTAAATATTTTGATCTGTTTGAATGGGAGCAATGGTCAACCTTGTTTTGCTTCCTGCTGTTTCCGGATGTGGTAGCGGAGATAATCCAGCCGCTCCAGCTGCTTTTCCCGAAAGTGGATCTCATCCAGGGTACGGCCCCGCTTCTCGTCCAGTATCCGTAGGCGCTGTGCCTCGGTGCCCTCCTGCTCCAGCAGGAGCTTCATGTAGGTCTCGATCTCAGCGTTTTCAAACCCCACATCATGCAGCGTCATGATCATGCTCAGGCGTTCCAGGTCGGTGTCGTCGTACTGCCAGGCACCCATGACTGTTTTCACCGTGCCGCACAGTCCCCAACTCTCGTATTCCCGCAGGATCTCCAGGGGGATGTTATACCGCTCACTGGCCTCATGGATCGTCATGCCATCACCCCTTCCCATGATCCGGCGCATAAAAAATATAGGCGTTCCTCTTGGAACACCTATATTTTAGCCTGGTCATAAAGCAATGTCTAATGTTTATATTAAATTTTATTCCATACCGGAAATGTATTTCTCGGAAAACTCGATCAAGGCCGCTGCCGCGGCAGAGAAGGTCTGTGTCTTTTTCCACACCAGCACTGTGTTAGATTCCAAGGGTGGCGACAGTGGGATAAACCGAAGTCCCTCATAGGTGCAGTCCAGGTTCAGCGTGAGGACACTGCCGCCGCTGGCCCGGGCCAGAGAGGCCAGATTATAGAGCAGGTTTCCGGTGGCCGTGATTCGAAGACCCTCTGCGTAGGGGCCGAACCAGTTGAGCAGTTCGTTCTGCACGATCTCCCGCTCGGGCAGGATCAGGGGGACAGAAGCAAGATCCGCCGGGCTGACGCGCTCCCTGGACGCCAATTCCGAATCTTCTCGCACCAGCACGCCCCACTGTTCCCGGCACGGTGTGCGGACAAAGCTGTATTTGCTGATGTCCACCGGCTCCTGCAAAAGTCCCACATCCAGCAGGCCCCGCTCGATGCGCTCTTTGATATTGTCGGTGTTTCCGCTGTAAATCGTAAAACTGACCAGCGGATTTTTCTCCTGGAAAGCCGTGAGAAGCTGGGTCAAAAAGCTGGAACTTTGTAATTCCCCGCTTCCCACTGCGACGTTGCCGGTCAGCTGCTCCTCTCTGTGCTGAAGATCGTCTTTTGTTTTATCCGCCAGCGCCACGATCTCCTCTGCACGCCGGCGGAGCAGCATTCCCTCCTCCGTCAGGATAATGCGGTGCTTGCTTCGGCGAAACAACTGCACGCCAAGCTCCTCCTCCAGTTGCATCAGCTGCCTGGACAGGGTGGGCTGGGTCAGATGCAGGAGGTTGGCCGCTTTAGTGATGTTCTCCTCCCGGGCGACCAACAGAAAATATTTCAGCACACGGATCTCCATGGAATGTCACTCCCTTCTGCTCAAAAATAGCATAGCAGTCGAAGAAAATCAACATAAATAAATGCTAACTATGCGCATTTTGGATATAAAATAACGCATGTCTACTGGTCTATATTCCGCATACATAATATCACAGTAGATTCGAGACAGAACGTTCGGAATAAACGCTTTGCAGCGTCTTGACAAAATCCAGGACTTCCTTTCGCTGCTCTCCGCTGTGGGTGCACAGGACACAGGGGATATTCTCCTCACAATCAAAGGGAATCTACGCAAACTCGCTGGAGCCGTCGTTCAGAGCACCGGGGACAGGCAGACTCCCTTATGGGAGGCCACATTGGTCAGGGGGGTGTCGGGGTCGGGGCCTGTTTGCGTTACTATCAACCTGGAGCCTTATTCAACACTGTCATCCAGCCGCTCAATTTTGAAGATCACCGGCCTGGAGTTCAACTCCTCCCGGGTCAAGCTGTGCAACCTGCTGTACCTGCTGACCATGAACCAGCCGACAAACTCCGGCCTGGTCATCGAAATGACCCAGGAGGACCTTGCGGACATCCTTGGAATCAGCCGGGTCCATATCACGCGGGAACTGACCGAACTGCGGCGGATGGGGGTCCTTACCACCACGCGGGGCAGGCTGACCATCACGGATCTACCAGCCCTGGCCGGTCTCTGCACGGACGAAACGGTGTAGTGCATGGATCATTCTAACTGCTCCGTCCGCCCCTGTCTGCTACCAAGGTTACACAAGCCCGCTTTACTTTAATTTTTCTGGGCGTACTACGCCGCTGTCAAGATTCTGCAATTGCAACGAAAACCGGAAGAGCGTAAAAATGCGCTCTTCCGGTTTTCCCTCTTTTCATCGCCGTCTCCCGCGCTTATCCCGGCAGAGAATCCTTCAGGATCTGAAGAAACCGGGATACCTCCGGGGACGGCTCCTTTGCGTACAAAATGCCATAGGGAACCGTGTGGTCCCACTCCACCGGCAGTGTGATCAGGGAGGGATGGATCTCCGCCCAGGCGTCCAAAGTCAGCAGCAGGGTGCCGTTCTGCTCACAGGCGTTGAAGGTGTCCAGGTCGTAGTAGTAATCGGCCTCCTCCACAATGATTTGGGGATGGGTCAGCTGAAGGACATCCTGAAAGTGGTCTAACCGCTCCGTCTCCCCGCGCTTGACCTTGACCAGGCGCTCCCCGTGCAGGTCCTGGATGGAGAGCATCTTCTTTGCCGCTAGCGGGTGGCCCTCGGGCACGGCCACACAGAGGCGGTAGCCCCCCAGGATCAGGTAGTTGGCCCGGGAGCGGATGGTCTTGGAGTCGAAGGTGCCCACCAGCAGGTCAAAGGTTTCTCCCAGCGCCGCAATGACGGCAAACCGCTCCTCCTTAGTATCCGTATAGGGCACGATATGGAACTTGTACTGGGGGTAGGTGGCGCGGAGCGGCGCCCACAGGTCGGTCAATACCTTGCTGGGGTTCAGAAGGGACGAGCCCACCCGGATGACAATTCCCTCATCCTGCTCCGCACGTTTGGCTTTAGCCGCCGCATGATCTGCCAACGCCGCCATCTTTTTACCGTCCTGGTACAGTGACTGCCCCGCCGCGGTCAGCACAACACCCCTCTTATCCCGTTTGAACAGCGTCACACCCAGGCGGCTCTCCAGGGTGTTGATGTGCTTCATCACCGACGCCGGCGTGACCAGGAGCCGCTTGGCGGCTTTGGTGAAACTGCCGCAGTCCGCTACCTGTAAAAATACCTGCAGCTGCTGGCTGAGCATGAGACGCACCTCCCTCTGCCTGTTTACTTTTAGTATATAGAATGTAGCATTTCTGGTCATTCCCTGTCAAGGGAAAGGGCGCTAAAATGGAGCCATCCAAATCAAAATAGGAGGCATCGACAATGGAATATACAACTTTGCGAAATGGGGTCCAGATTCCCATGCTGGGATACGGTACCTATCAGATCCCGGCGGAGGACACGAAGCACTGCGTCCTGGAGGCCCTGTCGGTGGGCTACCGGAGCATCGACACGGCCCAGGGGTATTTCAACGAGGAGGGCGTGGGGGAGGCGGTCGCCCAGTGCGGCATTCCCCGGGAAGAGCTGTTCCTGACGGACAAGGTCTGGATCAGCAACGGGGGCTATGAAAAGGCCGCTGCCTCCATTGACGCGTCCCTGAAGAAACTCCGGACCGCCTATATCGACCTGATGCTCGTCCACCAGCCCTTCAACGACTACTATGGTACCTGGCGCGCCTTAGAGGAGGCCTATCGGGCGGGGAAGCTCCGGGCCATTGGCGTGTCCAACTTCATGCCGGATCGTTTTATTGACCTGTGCGGCTTCGTGGATATCGCGCCCATGGTGAATCAGCTGGAGGTCCATGTGTTCCAGCAGCAGCGGGTGATCCGCCCCTATCTGGAGAAACACGGCACCCAGCTTATGGCATGGTCTCCGCTGGCCCAGGGGAGGAACGGGCTCTTCACCGATCCTACGATGACGGAGATCGGGGAGCGGTACGGCAAGACGGCGGCCCAGGTCGATCTTCGGTTCTTGATGCAGTCCGGCGTAGTGGTGATTCCAAAGTCCACCCACCGGGAGCGTATGGCGGAGAATTTTGACCTGTTTGGCTTCCATTTGACCGACGGGGAGATGGAACAGCTTCAGGCCATGGATCTGGGCCGCAGCCAGTTCATCGACCACTATGCCCCCAATGTGGCAGAGATGTTCGTGGACGCCGGCTCTGTGTAAGGAGGAGGTATTGATGAGCAGCAGCAAACTCGGGTTCGGCATGATGCGCCTGCCCCAGCGCTCCCCGGAGGCCACAGATATCGACTTTGAGCAGGTCAGCCAGATGGTGGACCGATTCCTGGCGGCCGGTTTTACCTATTTTGACACCAGCTGGACCTATCACAACGGAGCCAGCGAAACAGCGGTAAAAAGGTGTCTCGTCAGCCGTCATCCCCGAGACAACTTCGTGCTGGCCTCCAAACTGCCCACCTTTGCCATCACCAAGGAGGAAGAAGCGGAGGAGATCTTCAACCAGCAGCTGGAGCGGTGCGGCGTGGACTACTTTGACTACTATCTGCTCCACAATGTGAACTGGATGCGCTTGAGGTTATATAAGTGCATGTACCGGTCAATGCTTTGTTCGGATCATGGAAAGATATCGTTCCCCTTGCTTTGCCTGGATGATAGCAATACTCCCCATGATGTATCTATTTCTCTACATCAGGGGGAGTATTTTGTCTAATATCCGTTATTCTGGAGCAGTTCAGCTGAACCCGGCGGATCTGTTCTGCCTCAAATTTTCTGATTTCCGGTGGACCAGACGTGGCTCTCCTGCGCCGTGGCCGGCGTGTTCTGGGCCATCACGCCTACCAGAGGATGGGGGACATAGGGCTCCTCCAGGTAGGCGCACTCCTCCGCCGTCAGTTCCAGGTCCACCGCCTTGGCCGCCCCCTCGATGTGGTGGAGCTTGGTGGCCCCCACCACCGGAGCCGTCACCTTTGTGAGCAGCCAGGCCAGGGAGATCTCAGTCATGGACACGCCGTGCCGGTCGGCCAGCTCCGCCACCCGCTGGATAATGGGGGCATCCTGAGTTGCCATGCCACCGTACTTCATCTGGGCGTAACTGTCCTCCTGAAGCCGCTTGGAGGTCTCGCCGGGGTGTTTGGAGAGGCGGCCACCGGCCAGAGCGCTGTAAGGCGTCATGGCGATGTTCTCCTCCCGGCAGAAGGGGGCCATCTCCCGCTCCTCCTCCCGGAAGATCAGGTTGTAGTGGCTCTGTACCGACACGAACTTGGCAAAGCCCTCCCGCTCCGCCAGGGCGTTTGCCTTGCACAGTTGCCAAGCAAAGCAGTTTGAAATACCGATGTGGCGTGTCTTGCCCTCCTTTACCATCTGGTTCAGGCCGTCCATGATGTCATAGAGGGGGGTCTGGTAGTCCCACATGTGGTAGATGTACAGGTCTACATGGTCCATCCCCAGGTTCTGCAGACTCTTCTCCAGCAGGCGGCGAATGTGCGCTTGTCCGGAAATACCTGCCTCGATCTCTTCGTTGGTGCGGGGGAGAAACTTGGTGGCCACCACCACCTCGTCCCGCTTGGCAAAGTCCCGCAGGGCCCGGCCCAGGTACTGCTCGCTGGTGCCGTTCTGATAACCGATGGCAGTATCGAAGAAGTTGACGCCAAGTTCCAACCCCCGCTGGATGATCTCCCGGGAGTGTTCCTCGTTAATTGTCCAGCTGTGCTGGCCGTTGGAGGCGTCGCCAAAGCCCATGCACCCCATGCAGATTCGGGACACTCGCAAATCAGAATTGCCCAGTTGTGTGTATTTCATAGATAGCCTCCGTTCCAAAATTGAATTCATTTTAACCAAGTGCGGTGTGAAACGGCGTTGTCCACTACCGTTTCTATCGCAGTTTTCGATCAAAGCATACGACCTTATACAAGAAATGTGAAATGCCTTTTTCAAATAGAGAAACATGCAAAAATTGAATTTATACTGTATAGGCGAATGGAAACAGCCTGTACTTTCCACACAAGCAATATCATGCAAAATACGTATTTCTCTAAATCCAATATAAGCATTAGACATTCCAAGTTTCTCATTCTACAATGTAGGTGTCAAATTAGAGGGGCGGTTTGGGAGTGTGCTCTGAATCTCCCCCAACTGGTGGAGCGACGCGCCCATGGCGGTCTATACCTTCCTGGAGTCCTATGACTGGGACGGAAAGACGCTGATCCCCTTTAATACCAGTGCCAGCGGCGGCTTTGGCAGAAGCCTGTCCGCACTGGAGGAGAGCGCGGCAGGAGCTTCGACTCTGGATGGGATCTCCTTCACCGAGCGTAACCTCGGGGACGCACAGAGCGAAGTGGCGGCCTGGCTGGATGAGCTGGACCTGAAATAGAGAGGAGGCGGCGAGTATGCCGCATGTAGCAATCACCATGATCCCGGGACGGGACGAGGAGACCAAGTTGGCCCTGGCCAAGAAGACGCAGGAATTTCTGGTGGGCGAGCTGGGAATCGACCCCAAGTTCGTGTCGGTGTCCATCCAGGACATCCCCATGGAGGACTGGCAGAAGTCCATGGAGCAGTTCCCGGATGACATTATGTATGTAAAACCCGGCGTGTGACCGGAGAGAGGCGGTATCTGTTATGAAGAAGAATGTTGGCTCTGTATTGGCCCTGTACCCCACGCCTCTGGTCATTGTGGGGACAATAGTGGACGGCAAGCCCAACTGGACCCTGGTTGGCCATCTGGGCATCATCGGGCATGACCGGGTGATGGTCAGCATGGCGGTTCCCCATTACAGCAATAGCATTAAATTTCAATCCACGCTCCCCGTGAGGGGAGCGACACCCGCGTCCCCGGCCCATTGGGGCGGTTTCGGGAATTTCAATCCACGCTCCCCGTGAGGGGAGCGACCAGGGAGACCGAGCAGGCGGGACAGCTCCGCAAGATTTCAATCCACGCTCCCCGTGAGGGGAGCGACCCCCGGGGGGCCCGAAGGGCCCACCCCCGGCCCATTTCAATCCACGCTCCCCGTGAGGGGAGCGACGGGCCGAGGCCAAGGAGGATATCATGGACCAGATCGAATTTCAATCCACGCTCCCCGTGAGGGGAGCGACGTCACACGGTAGGTCTGGCCGGTCTCCGTGTCCTTATTTCAATCCACGCTCCCCGTGAGGG
>CALXAA010000046.1 GCA_944386165.1 uncultured Clostridia bacterium | reverse complement strand
CAGCGAGGATTGGGAGGACTTTATCTCCATGCGTACCTTCAACGAGCTGGTCCGCGACGCGTTCAACGCGGCGAACTGACGGAGAAAGCTCCCTTTAAGCAGATGTCTTAGCTGAAATTCACCGGTCTCTGTTTTGAGACCGGTGAATTTTTTTGCGAGAAAACACATCTGCTCAGTATGTAATTCTGCGTTAAAACTGTGATTGAAATTTAGTAGGAATCCATCCCCAAAAGGGACACAAAACCGGAGCGGCTCAGCGGCAGCGGGATGTTAAATGGAAGCTGAGATACAACTAACGAAAGGGATCAGCTTCGAAATACAGGGATTTGAATTCACCGCCGCAAAACCGCTGTTTTGATGAAAAGAAACAATGGAAACAATATTCGTGCAAAAACAAAGGCTTGAGGCAAGAAATTTGAAAAATTGATAAAAAATAACAAAATAATTGATTTAGAATAATGCTTGGTTTTGCATAAATTGGTATGATAAAGAAAAAAGCAAGGATGGCTCAATATGTTTTCTGCTAGGATGTTTTTTGAAAAGGGTCTCTGTTTATCTGAAGAGCATATTATTACTCGTTTAGCAGATGAGTCAAAAATTAAGATGGTAAAAAAAGGGAGACTCCTGGTGGAAGAGGGAGAGATCCAATCTCTGTTATTCTTCATGATAGAAGGCGTTGTACGCGGTTATGTGATTAAAGCGGATGGACAAGATATCACGGACTGTTTCGTCTATAAATATGGGGATGTGGCGGTTGGAATCAATGGTCTGACCGGCCCATCCCGAATCAATATTGAGACCATGTCCGACTGTAAACTTCTTGTACTGCCCGCATCCCTGATTCTCTCTTTAATGGAGGAGAGCCAAGAGGTGCTGCAGCTCTACAACAAGCTTTTGCTGATCGGGCTGGATCGCCATTGGCAGGAGAAAATTAATTTGCTCAGCTGTTCCGCGATGCAGAGATATTTATGGTTTTTGGAAAATTACCCCAATCTGATTGATTTGGTTGGGAATAAATACATTGCATCTTTTTTGGGAATGACGCCGGCTACACTTAGCCGGCTGCGCAGAAGGCTTCGGGAAATGGAAGGCTTTGGGATAAGAGCATTGGATCGGGTGAAATCAATCTATTTTTAATTTGATTTTCTGTGCCCGATCTTCCAGTCCGGTTCGGCAGCCATCGTAGCCAAGTCAATTTTTAATGGATATGGGGGGAGAAATTCCTGTGTGGACATATAGCTATGACGGGATTAGCCTCCAAAATCAGCGAGCGGTGAACATGGACAGCCTGCTTCTAAAGACGCGAATGATTCAGGGGAGAAATTTTTGTATTGCGGTTGTCTGTGACGGCGTGGGCAGTATGCGGGATGGACAATTTGCGGCGGTAACAGCAGTTACGCTGCTGAATCATTGGTTTAGCCAAATAGAAGATGACTGTGTCTGCGGGCCCTGTTTGCGGGAACAGGTACTGAAAGTCAATCGAGCGATTTATGAGGAGGCGCAGAACCGGCGGCTCCAAACTGCAACTACGTTATCCGCGCTCCTGATTGGTCCGGAAAAATACAGCGTCGTCCATGCGGGAGACAGCCGGATTTACTGTTATCAGGATGGAAAAGTGACCACGTTGACGCAGGACCATGTGTCGGCGGCCGGAAAACTGACATCCTGCCTGGGCCGCTGGCCGGAGACTCAGATACTCTATCAGGAGGGTTCACTGGGCAGGTGTCTCTTCCTGTTATGTTCGGATGGACTTTACAAACGAATGGACGCAGGGCTTCTTCAGCGGGAACTGAAACGGGCTGGACACAGACAGTTTCGAAAAACGCTGGAGCGCTTGAGCCAATATGTGATCGCCCAGGGAGAAAAAGATAATATCTCTTTGGCGCTGGTCAAATGCGAAAATTGAGGTGTTAGCATGAAAATCCAGCTTCTTATCGCGTCAGATGACGACGATTATCGGGAACAGTTGTCCCAGGTGTTAACGGAACGCTATTCGGACACGTTTGAAGTCAGCGTTTGTTCCTCGGCTCCCCGGCTGGCTGAGCAGCTCAGCCGCCGTGTTTTCGATGCGGCGCTGCTGGAACCGGAACTGGCAGAACATGTACAGCTTTCCCAAGTCCGCATGCCGCTTTTGCTCTGGAATGGAAGCGCCGGATGCGCGGTATCGGAACATGTACGGCAAATCCGCAAATATCAGCGGATTTCCTCAATGGTAAGCCAGCTGTTGGAACAATACGCGGCGGTTGCGGAAAAGAGCGGAGACGCGGAGTTGGAGCGGGGCCGTATCACAGTCGTCTGGTCCCCGTCGGGCGGATGCGGCAAGACGACTGCGGCGCTGGCCTATGCGGCGCAGAGGGCTGGGGAAGGGAAAAAAAGTCTGTATCTGGATTTGGAGGCGTTTTCCAGCGGTCCGGTGTATTTTTCTCAGAACGGGAAAAGCATAAGTTCCGTATTCGAAAAGTTGGATGAGAATGTGGAACTGCTCCTGCAAAGTATCCGGCAGAAGGACGCCGTATCTGGAATTTTTTATTTTTCCCAGCCGGAAAATTATGATGACATCAGCATTCTTACACAAGAGGACGTCAGATTACTGGTAAATGCCAGCGTGCAGGGGATTGACGAACTGGTCATCGATTTGAGCAGTACCTTCGACGATAAAATTCAGATGCTTTTAGAGCTGGCGGACAGGATTTTGCTGGTTACGGACTCCTCCCGTGCCAGCCAGCAGAAGCTGGAACAGTTTCGCACACAGCACAGCATCTATGAAAAGGTTCGGGAGAAAACGATCCAAGTGGCGAATAAAGGATTTCGGATTCATTCCGAGGAAGGGGAGCATGCAGTCCTTTTGCCGCTTGTGAAATCGAGCGATCCCGTGACAGTCTATCAAACTTTGTCTGCCGGTTTTTTTAAGGAATGACCCCGGCCGGCCTCCTTTCAGGAGATGAGCAGCCATGACGGAAACAAGTAAAAACGAGTTGATTGCACAGCTCAAAGCAGAGATCCATCAAAACCCGGATCTGACAACCATGAGCGACGAGCAGCTGCGATTCCTCATCCAGAAAAATTTAGAGGATAAAATTGACTGGGCTCGTACCAATCAGCCCGATGTATACCGGGAACTGTCCTCGCTGAATTTCCGGGAAAAGCGTTTCATTGCTAACGCGGTATATGAATCGATCCGCGGACTGGGCGTATTAGGGCAAATTATCGCAGACCCGGAGATTACCGAGGTAATGATTAACGGCTACCGGGATATTTTTGTGGAGCGCAGCGGCCGGCTGCAAAAGCTGGAGAACCACTTTGAAAGCCGGCAGGAGCTGGAGACAATCATTACGAAGTTTGTCTCTCAGTCTGGCCGCGTGGTCAATGAAAGCGAACCCATTGTGGATACCCACTTGGAAGACGGCTCCCGTGTGAATGTTGTTATGCCGCCTGTGGCGCTGAATGGACCGATTGTCACCATCCGCCGCTTTCCAAGGGAAGCGATGACGGTGCAAAAACTGATTTCTTATGGCTCCATCACGCCGGAAGTGGCTGAGGTGCTGGAACTCCTGGTCCGGGCTCGTTACAACATCTTTGTCAGCGGGGGAACGGGCAGCGGTAAGACGACCTTTCTCAACGCCCTGTCCAACTTTATCCCCCGGGATGAACGTATCATTACCATTGAGGATTCCGCAGAGCTTCAGATCAAAAATATTGACAACTTGGTCCGGTTGGAGACCCGCAACGCTGGTCCGGACGGCAGCGGCGCCATTACCATCAAGGACCTGATCAAATCCGCCCTGCGTATGCGCCCAGACCGGATCGTGGTGGGCGAGGTCCGCGGCGCCGAGGCCTTGGACATGCTTCAGGCGATGAATACCGGTCACGACGGTTCTTTGTCCACCGGCCACGCCAATTCTACGTACGACATGCTCAGCCGGTTGGAAACCATGGTGCTTCAGGGGGCGGCGGGGCTGCCCCTGGAGGCGATCCGGCAGCAGATTGCCTCCGCGGTGGATATTATCATTCACCTCTCCCGTCTCCGGGACAAGAGCCGGAAGACCATGCAGATTGTGGAGATCCTGGGTTATGACACCGCCACAAGGAACTTCCGGATCAATCCGCTCTATGAATTTCGCGAATCACCGCAGAGCACCAAGGAGAAAGTGGCAGGCAAACTGGTGCGCACTGAACATCCCATGCAGAATGTTCAGAAACTGGAAAACGCCGGGATCTACCGTACGATATAGGGGGAGACAAAATGCAGAAGAACAGGTTTGCGCCCGCTTCGGAACGGGCAGGAGCTCAAACTCCCAGGCGGGAGACACCCCAGTGGTCGGCCGCCGTGCCGGACTATACAGTCAGTCCCTCCACGCTGTTTGACCATATCGCCTCATTTTTTATCGGGTTTGCGGCCGGATTTGTGGTCCTCTTTATCTTTTATAAGGTCATCCCTCTGGCGGTTCTGGGCGGCGCGATTACCGGAACCGTGTACATATTTGTCGCGGAGCAGGCAGCCATCCAGAAGCGGCTGAAAAAGCTGCGCGTCCAGTTCTATGATCTGCTGGAGGCCATGTCTGTGGCCATGCGGGCGGGCAACCCGGTGCTGAAGGCCCTGGAGAGCGCCCGGGAGGATCTGACCCTTATCTA
Organism: uncultured Clostridia bacterium; assembly: GCA_944386165.1. Taxonomy (GTDB): domain Bacteria; phylum Bacillota; class Clostridia; order TANB77; family CAG-508; genus CAG-269. The sequence goes on along the minus strand of CALXAA010000046.1, from coordinate 16,773 downwards.
TCCGGGGAACAGCGACATTCTGGTGGAACTGGATGTGATCATCAAGAAATTCTATAACGCCATTCCCCTTTCTGAGTCCTTTGCCGACTTTGCCCGGCGAAGCGGCCTGGAGGATGTGGCCAGCTTTGCTTCCATTTACGCCACTATCGAGGGGAAATCCAGCCGGGCGGATGAAATCGTCCGAGAAACTCAGCAGATCATCGCTGACAAGATGGAGATTGAGATGGAGATCGATACGCTGATGACGGCGGCAAAGTCGGAAGTGAACATCATGCTGTTCATGCCCCTGGTGATTCTGGCGGTCATCGGATATGCCGGCGCCGGGTTTATGGACGCCATCTATACCGAACCGCTGGGACGGGTGGTGGCCACGGGGGGGCTGATCGTCTTTATCATCAGTTTCATAATGGCCCGAAAGTTCAGCAACGTGGAGATTTAAGGAGGGCGCTATGGTCATTTTAATCCCTGTTTTGGCTTTGTCCACGGCGCTCGTTGTCATTTGGTTTCTGCTTCTGGGTCAGGTAAGCCAGGATGACTGGATTGTCGCCGCCTATAATAAGGTTTTGAACAGCCGCAACGAGGCGGAGCGCCTGCGCCGGAAGGACGCGGACCACGCCCGGAAGCTGGCGCAGTACCACGGCGTCTCTGCCAAGGTTATGAAACTGTTTCTGGGCGGGAATTCCAAGAAAGAGATCCAAAAGCTGCACCGGCAGGAGCAGGCGCTTCAGCAGGGGGATCTGCGGAGCGTCAGCCTTTTTGAGATGCCCGGCTATGTGATCCAGCACAAGTTTGAGTCGATTGGCCGGGGTTCTATCCACAAAGCTGTTTTGGAGAAATATTCCGAGCTGTATGGAAAAAAGTACGCGGTCAACCAGACCAAGCAGCTGCTGGCCCGAATGCTGTCCTATCCCCTGCTGGCCCTGCCGGTGGTGTGGGCCCTGGGCTCCCTGCTGCTGGCCTCCGGGAACCGGACGGGAGGGCTGGCGGTGCTGGGCGTGGGTTCCCTGCTGGTTCTGGGGCTGGTGTACGCCATGTACGACGAAGTCAGCGACCGGCTGAATAAGCGTCGGGCCGCCATCAGCCGGCAGTTCCCCAACGTGGTGTCCAAGCTGGCCCTGTTGGTGACCTCCGGGATGATTATGGACCGGGCTTGGCGGGAGACCGCCGAGAGCCAGGACATGGTGCTCTATCAGGAGATGCGGAAGACCGCCGACGAGCTGAGCAACCTGGTGGACCCGGCCACCGCGTATACCAACTTTATCAACCGGTGCAATACCAAGGAGACCACAAAACTGGCGTCCGCCATTATCCAGAATCTGTCCAAAGGCAACGCGGAGATCGGCGTGCTTCTCAAGAGCATGGCCCACGAGGCCTGGCAGGAGCGCCGGCACACCGCCAAGCGGGACTCGGAGAAGGCCAACTCCAAGCTGATGATTCCCACCATGATGCTGTTTATTGCCATTCTGGTGATGATCATGGTACCGGTGGCCATGAATTTCTCTGCCATCTGAGCATCCAAGGAAACAGGAGGTGCAGGCAGCCATGCAGAAACAAAAATCAGGTTTGCAGCGCGACGAGGCGGGGCGTGTTCCCGTGTTCTGGCCCCTGGTGATTCTGTTGCTGACGGCGCTGCTGTGTCTGCTGTGCTATGAGAAGGCCAGTGGCTTTCTGAACTGGCTCTTTTTTGATACCGTGTCCGCTCTGCTGCCGCAGCAGCTTGGATGAGGGTGAAACATTCTATTGCGGTACTTCCGCCGCAGGCGTCCGCCTGGGCGTGGTACATAGATCGACTGAATCGGTTGAAAGGAGAAAACCAATATGTGGAGTAAATTGAACCATCTGTCCATCGCGGTCTATACGCGGGCTGCCTCGTTTGTGCAGGACCTGAAAAACGACGAGCGGGGCCTGTCCGGTGTGGTGGTGGCCGTGCTGCTGATCTTGATTGCGGTTTTGGCCATTGTGGCGCTTTGGGGAAGCCTGAGCCAGTGGCTGAGCCAGCTTTGGGGTGATATTACCAGCGCTGGCGGCGATATTTCGGGCTCGGATACTCTCTAAGCAAATTAGAAAACGATCAAGAAATAACTTTATAAATAGGGGAGTGGTCGTCTTGAAACATCTGAATCGCCTCTGGCGGGACACCCGGGGGGACGCGGTGGTCGAGGCGACCATTCTCTTCCCTATCATTATTATGATCTTTGCGGGACTGGTACTGCTGGCTATGTACCTGCCCACCCGGGCGGCTCTCCAGCGGGCGACCCAGTACGCCGCTACCGCCATCGCCACGGAGCGCAGCGACACCTGGCTGCGCCACGATCCGGACGCTCTGGCGTATTACTGGATTCACGACAAGGATGAATTGGGAAACGTCTATGGCTCTGTCCTGGGCAGCCTGACCGGCAACAACCGGGACGACGAGGACAACGCCATTCAGACCACAATCAACATGGAAGAAAAGGGCGTCTTACAGCCGGCGGGGGAACTGACGGTGACGTACGGCGTCGTGAATTATATTGTCTATAAGGAAATCGTAGTGACCGCTACCCGGACCATCCCCATGCCGGTAGACCTGTCCTTTGTCAACTTTCCCACAGAGATCCCCATTACCGTTACTTCCACTGCGGTGGTCCAGAATGGGGACGAGTTTGTGCGGAATATGGACCTGGCAAAGGACTTTACGGAGTATCTGGGAGAAAAGTACGGCTTCAGCGATATATTCAGCAGCCTGTCCCAACTGGGCGACCGGTTCGCGGGCTTTTTAGGGATATAGGGATAGGAGTGGGGAGACATGAAACGGTTCTTTCAAAAACTGCTTCACAACTGTACAGGTGCGGTGACGGTGTTTGTTACCCTGCTGCTGATCCCGGCGGTTCTGGTCAGCGGGACGGGGGTGGACATCGCCCGGATCTATACTGCCCGCAGCGTGCTTCAGGACGGGAACCAGCTGGCGGCCAACTCCGTCCTGGCCAGCTATGACGCCTTGCTCCAAGACCTGTACGGCTTGTACGGCGTTATGAAGGACGACCCGGAATTTGCCCGCATGGCCGACAGTTATATCCAGGCGGCCGTGCTGGGCAAAAGCCCCAAGGATACCGGTCTGGGCACCTTCCAGCTCTTTTATGGCTCCGACCTGCAGTCCGGCGATGTGGTTCCCGCGGATGGAATGAATCTGGACAATCCCCAGGTGCTCCGCCGCCAGATCGAGGAGTACGCCAAATTCCGGGCTCCGGTTATCATCGTTCAGGAGATTCTGGGTCGACTGGATGTGTTCCAGTCGGTTCAGGAGGACGCAAAGGTGATTCAGGACAAACTGGAGGTGGATCAGAAGGTGGAGCAGGTGGAAAAGATCTACCGCTCCATCTACGACTGTATCCAAAAGGTCAATGAGGCGAAGGGACAGGAGGAGAGCGCGATTGCCTCGGTCAATTCGTACCTGGATCAGATTCGTCAGGAATTACAGGGGATGATTGACGCCAGAGAAGGCTATACCGCGGCCTTTGACGCGGAAAATGAGAATCTGGCCAACGATTATAAAAAGAAATTCGATGGGCACAAAGAGAACATCAGACATCTCATCGATGGAGGGACAGTCTATCAGGGCTGGGTCTCGGGCAGCGACAGCAGCGGAAGCTGGAAGGACGGCGGCTGGACCAGCAGTTATTATGAGAACGGCTTGATCCGAACGATTCGTAACAGCAGCGAGCTGCTGGAAGATTTTATCATGAATGAAACCGTTTGGAAGAACGACAGCCTGGAGGAATTGGCGAATCTGTGTGAAAGAGCCCAGTCTCAAAAGGAAGAGCTGGAGACGCTGGTGGACAACCTGGAAGAAAGACTGAATTCAGGAAAGTGCTCGGCAGATCTAAAAAATGGCATCATGGTCGAAAAGGACAAAGAGGGGAAGACAATTTTGGAACACTATCGCGAGCTTCTGCAATACGATGTGGACGCGATGGGGAAGGCGGTTCAGAGCTATAACGAGCCTCAGATCCGACAGGTAATCAGCATGCTGGAGAATTTGACCTACGGCGGGACCAGCGCCTCTGGAACCTCTGTCGATATGTCCTTGGAGAGCTTGAAAATTCTGGACGGACAGGGCTATGAAATTGACCTTGAGGTCCTGAATCGCACGCTGACCGGAGAAGCGCGGATTCCGGACAAACTGAGTTATGCGGCCACTGTGTCCGGCTATCGCCTGGTTCTGAACAGCGAAAATGAATTCCGGACCTTCCAGGACAGCCGGTTCCAGGCCACCCAAAACGATACATTTTACGCTGTACTGGAGCAGTTCTACCGCACAGGCGGCGACAGCGGCAAAAGGGACAATCTGGAAAGCGGTCTGGAAAACATACTGGGAAGCATCCAAAGTAAGTTTACCACCTTCCTGGAGTTTGATCCTCTTGGGGCCACCAAGTATAACAACGGAGCGGAAAGCGCCGGATACCAGGGCACGGACTTCGGAAGCGCCGGCGATTGGGGATCGGAGGATGGAGCCACAGAACAAGCGCAAGACGCCTTGAACAGCAGCTTGTTCAGCCGGCTGAGCAATTTGGCTGGAGACGCGGCGGACAAGCTGCTTCTGCTGACCTATGACACGGAGATGTTCTCCTGTTACGCCACCAACAGCGGCGAGACGGAGGACGAGCCCCTGGAGGAGAACATGAACGGCATTCCCCTGAGTGTGGATGTCAACTACTACTTTCAGTCGGAGTTGGAGTACCTGTATAACGGAGATCTCACCAATGCCCGCAACAATCTGAAGGCCGTTACCAGTATGATTTTCCTGGTGCGCTTCGTATTCAACTACATCGCCTCGTTCAACATCGACGAAGTGAACGCCACGGTGAATATGGTCAAGACCTCTCTCTCCTGGGCGGGGCCCTTCGCGGTAGTGGCTGGAGAGCTTGTGCGCCTTGCCATGGCCCTGGGGGAGTCGGTCATTGACGTCAGCCGTTTAAAGGATGGAGACGCAGTGGCTCTTTATAAGACGGACGGCAAAATCGGAGAGGCTGATTCAGGAGGTACCTGGCAGTTCAGCCTGTCCGGAATGATAAATGACGTCACCGGAGAAGTCTCTGAAATATCGGATTCCTCCTTCAACAGCGATACGAACGGGGACGACGACGCGACTCCCAGCTTGCGCTATAAAGATTACCTGCGGCTGTTTCTCCTGCTGGTGGACGGAGACACCCTGGCACAGCGCACAGCCAAGCTGATCGAGCTGAATGTCACCAATAAGCGAAACAACTTCGGGGATCTGGGCAGCCGGTCCGAACGGGAAGAGGCCATGGCCTCGGCGGAGCTGTTCGACCTGTCCAATGCAGTCACCGGCTTCAGCCTCACGACCACAGTGGATTTACGAATGCTGTTTTTGTCCATGCCCTTTGCGCAAAGAGGCGTAAACGGCGTGGTCCCGCCGGGGTACTTATCTCTGACAGCCACGGATTACAGGGGGTACTGAGCCATGGGAAAGGATGAGAGAGGGTATATCGTGGTGGAGACCATCGGCAGCTTCCTCCTGTTCGTTCTGCTGGTGCTCTCTATCCTCAGTCTGATCAATATCGTCGCCGTACAGGCCCGCATCCACTATGCCCTGACCCAGGCGGCCCAGACCATCTCCATGTACAGCTATACCCTGGACGTGATCGGCGTGGCTGACGCGGTGGCAAACAACGCCGCCCAGGCGGAGCGGGTGGAGCAGGAGTCGGATGAATTTAAGGAAAACCTGTCCCAGCTGCTGGACGGGTTTGAGAGCCTGGACGCGGTGGAGATCGGCTCCAGCGGCGAGGCCCTGGCGGACCAGACCGGCGGCTGGGCCTCCGATATCGCGTCAGACCCCGAGTCCTCCATCCAGGCGCTTCTCAACTATGCGCTTCGGGAAAGCGGAAATGCCGTGTTCGGGGATCTGGTAAGGCCGCTGGTGGGACATTACCTGTCCAATGGCTCTATGTCGGGGGAGGAATATCTCCAGGCCGCCCATATTATCGGCGGTCTGGAAGGGCTGGAGTTCGGAGGGGTTGGACTTCTGGACCCGGATGAGATGGAGGGCGATGACAGCACCCTGCTGACAAGTGATCGGGACGTGAAGATTGTGGTCCAGTACGACATTGATTACAGCTTTGGAGCGCTGATGCTGCCCTTTGGCGAGCCCAAGCTGCATGTGACGCAGGAAGTGCGGACCAAGGCATGGCTCGGCGGCAAAGGAGAGGGATACACGCCATGAGAAATAAAAAATGGCTTCCATATCTGGGACTGCCGGTCCTGCTTACAGCGCTGATCCTCCTGAAGTGGGGGCATCTGGACGGGAGCGTGCTGTTATTCCGATGTGCTCTGGTGGTTTTTGGGTATCTGGCCGCTCTGGGGGACATTCGGGAAAAGCGGGTTCCCAACCGGCTGGTCGCAGCTATGCTGGGGGCCTGGGTTCTGCTTCTGACGCCCCAGCTGTTTTTCCGCACGCAGCAGGCTATTGACTGGGCTCTGAACGGGGGCCTGGGCCTGCTGCTGGGCGGAGCGGTGTTCTTGACGGTTTACCTCATCAGCCGCAAAGGGCTGGGGGGCGGCGATGTAAAGCTGATGGCGGTTTCTGGGCTGTATCTGGGCCTGGACGGAGTGCTGCCCGCCATGCTGTACGGTTCCGTGCTGGCGGCTGTGGCAGGCTTGCTGCTGATTCTGGGGAAAAAAATTACTCCAAAGGATGCGATCCCCCTGGTCCCGTTTTTGTATATTGGGATGCTGCTGACCTTGTTGATCCGATAGGAGGGAGTCTTGGTGAAACGAATCAACCGTATTTTACTTGCCGTGGGCTGCGGGCTGCTGCTTCTGCTCTCATGGCTGACAGTCATAACCGCACGGTCCGATGCACAGAAACAGGCGGAGCTTTTGGCCCAGGCGGATGCCTATATTCAGGATGAGATCTACATCCGCGCGCTTCCTCTGCTGGAGGAAGCGGCCGGTTATGACGCGAAACACACCATAGAGGCGGAGGAGGCGCTGAAAAACGTCTATCTCCACCTGATCGGCCAAAGCGGCTATTCCACCAAGTACACCAATCTGCTGTCAAAACAGATGGGGCGGAAGGATGCGGACCCTGCGGTCTTTGCCGAAGCGGCGGAGTACTATCTGGAGGCGTCCAAGGAATCAGAGGCGTTCGCCGTTTTGCGGGATGGAATCGCCAAGACAGGCAGCGAGGAGCTTACAGAGCTGTATGAGGATGTCCGCTATCAGTATAAAGTGAGCAGTTATACCTATCAGGATGTGACGGCGGCGTGCAACGGGGCGATTCCCGTTGAATTGGACGGATACTGGGGACTGGCTTCCGCCAGTGGTTCTCTGGTCATCCCCTGCGAGTACGACCAGATCAGTACTTACAGCAATGGTCAGGCTATCGTGCGCAAAGGCGCGGTCATCAGCGGTGTAGACAGCAGCAACAACCGCGTGGCCCTGTTCCACGGAGAGGCAGACAGCTTCAGCAATTTCAATGAGAACCGGCTGGGCCTAAAGACATCGGAGGGCTGGGTGGTGGCGAATGGGACCTTCGGCACCGGCGGCCTGCTTCTGGAAGAACTGGGAATGTACTCTGACGGCTGCGCGGCGGCCAAGCTGGACGGGAAATGGGGCGTTTTGGGCGCTGATGGGCAGGAGTGGGTCATTCCGCCGGAGTACGATGGCATTGTCCAGGACGAACTGGGCCGTTGCTGGGCCCAGGATGCCGTTTTTGTGCGGCAGGATGGGCAGGTTCTCCTTCTTGTGGACGGAGAACCGGTGGGTGAGCCTTATGAAGACGCCAGGCCCTTTGCCGATGGCTGGGCCGCGGTAAAGAAAGACGGCAAGTGGGGATTTATCGACACGCAGGGTACAGTCATGCTTGACTATCAGTTCGAGGACGCCCTGTCCTTTGGCCAGCATTTGGCGGCGGTCAAACAAGGGCGGAATTGGGGCTATATCAGTCTGAGAGGCGAACTGGTCATTGAGCCTATTTTTCTGGAGGCGCGCAGTTTCTCTCAAGGCAGCGCGGCGGTTCGGACGGCGGATGGGTGGAAATTCATCACGCTTCTGGAGTACGAAGGAGGAACCGGTCTATGAGATATGAAATTGAGAACCGAAACGATCTCTCCGGCGCCCAGCTGGTCATACGGTTTCCAGAGGAGGATCTGGACCAGAAGGCGCTGTACACGATCCAGGCGGAACCGCCGGGATTCCTCGTACCATTCCGCTACCGGAGCATCGATGGGCAGGCGGAGTGTACCTATCAGCTGGGCGGCCGCAGCAAACTGCAATACCGCTATGGAAGCCGTGAGCCGGAGGAGTATATTACGTTCTGGCAGCAGGTACTGACCCCCATTCTTGAGTGCTCAGACTGGTTTTTGAAGCCGCTCTCCTTTGTGCTGGACGCCCGCTATCTCTATTGGGAGAAAGCGGAAGGGACGATCAGCTATCTCTATGTCCCGGCGCATACCGATTGTGCAGAGGCGGATTCCCTTCGGAAAATGGCGGCGGAGCTTTCGCGGCAGAATTCCGTCACCGATCCGGATTTGGAAAATAAGGTTCTGCGGGCGATTATGCAGGACTTCCAGCCCCGCTCATTTCTGGAAATGCTTCGATCCAGCCGCCCGATCCCGCGCAGAGAGGCGGCGGCCCAGATAACGGCGCCGTCCCCCCGCAGCGTGCCGCCGGCCCCATCCATTGTGCGCGAAACTCCCTCCGCGCCTGTCCGCACCGTTTCCGAACAGCCCGCGCCGGTCCGTCCGCCGGAGCCTGCCGGGGCTCCCCGCCCCCAGCCCGGCACAGATGACATCGTCATTAATTTTGGAGAAAAACAGACCGGGAAGGAGAAAAAGGGAAAGGGATTTTCTTTGTTCGGAGGGAAAAAAGAGAAAGCGGCGCCTAAAGCGGCGGCGGGGAAAAAGGGCGGCCTGTTTGGCGGCAGGAAAGAAAAGATAGAGAAAGAAATGGTGCTGGGTGCCGCGGCCGCGCCCTCGGAGCCTCCCCAGAGCCGTCGGCCCTATCCTCCGGAACCGGCCGCGGTCTGGGCCCAGTCCACGGAGGAGTGGGAGGCGACTCAGCTGGAGGAGGATGGTCGGACTTATTTGCGCCTGGTGGGAGATCCGGCTCTGCCCCGAGAGATTCCGGTGGGACTGCTGCCGGGGCAGGCATTCACCATCGGCCGCTTTGACGTCTCTGTTGGGCACCAGCAGTCCGATTATGAGTTTGACAAACAGACAAAAGCGGTCAGCAGACACCACGCCGCCATAGAGCGGGAGCAGGATGGATGCTATACCCTGGTGGATCTGGATTCCAAGGCCGGTACGTTTTTGAATGGAGAGCGCCTGACCCCGAATGTTCCAGTTCCCCTGACCCGGGGCAGCCGGGTCTCCTTTGGAACCGGCGGCGCTGATTATATCTGGGAAGAGTGAGAAAGGAACGATGGCCATGGAATGGATGGACGGGGAATGGATGTTGTACCTTGGTCTGGGCATAATGGCCGCCGCGGCGGCAGGCGCTGTGATCGCGTTTGTAGTATTTCGCGTCACAGGCCGGAGGCTGGAACGCCGGCTGACTGAGGAATTTGGGAAGAAGCGGCATTGACCCGCGCCGCGGAGGAATATTATGGCTCAAATCATTGCATCAACCTATGAAATTGTTCAGGAGATCGGCTCCGGCGGCGGCGGAATCGTCTATCTGGGCCGGCATCTGCGCCTCGGGAAATGGGTGGTTTTAAAGGCGGACCGGCGTACGCTGGCGGCCAGGCCAGAGGTGCTGCGCCGGGAAGTAGACGCCATGAAAAATCTGTCCCATACATATATCCCGCAGGTTTATGATTTTGTAGAAGAAGACGGCGTGGTTTATACGGTAATGGACTATGTGGAGGGGGAGAGTCTGGACAAACCCCTGAGACGTGGGGAGCGATTTGCCCAAGCCCAGGTGGTGGAATGGGCCTGCCAGCTGCTGGAGGCCCTGTGCTATCTTCACAGCCGGCCGCCCCATGGAATCCTCCACGGGGACATCAAGCCGGCCAATGTTATGCTCACCCCGGAGAACGATATCCGGCTCATTGACTTTAACATCGCGCTGGCCCTCGGTGAGGAAGGGGCTGTGCGGGTCGGATTCAGCCGTGGATATGCCTCTCCGGAACATTACGGGGTGGACTACGCGGCGGGGAATGCAACCCAAGGGGTGAATGAGAATGTCGAGACGCAATGCACCGATGATCCGGGAAAGACGGTTTTAAGCAGCCGGTCCTCGCCCTCCCCGCTCAATACAGGAAGCTCCGGACAGCGGGGTGTGCTGCTGGATGTGCGTTCGGATATTTACAGCCTGGGCGCCACGCTTTATCACCTGTTGACCGGAACGCGGCCCGCTCAGGACGCAAGAGAGGTGGTTCCCATTTCCGGGAGTGGGATCAGTCCCGGGGTGGCGGCCATCATTCAAAAGGCAATGGCGCCAAACCCGGGGCAGCGATATCAATCGGCGGCGGACATGCTCTATGACTTCGAGCATCTGTGGGAGCAGGACCCGCGCGTCAAACGCCGCCGGCGGCGGAAAGCTGCTGCGGCTGCTGCTTTGGCGCTGGTGTTTCTAGCCGGCGGCTTCACCGCGTTTACCGGGCTGAAACGGCAGGAGCGGCTTCAAAATGCCTATGTACTGGCAGAGTATGCGCAAAACGCGTTGGCTGAGGGAGACCGGCCTGAAGCTGTGAGCACCGCCATGGAAGCTCTGACGTTGGAACAGGGGTGGTTCGATCCGCCCAACACCCCTCAGGCCCAAGCGGCCCTCACCGACGGTCTGGGAGTTTACGATTTATCCGATGGCTTTAAGGTCCATCGTTTGGTATCGCTGCCCTCGGAGCTGCTGAAGGTGGTCCTCTCTCCCCAGGGGACCCGGACGGCAGCGGTATACGCTTATCGTGTGGCCGTACTGGATACAGAGACCGGAGAACAGTTGGCCGATTTGGCGTTAGAGCCATCGGCGCTGGCGGACGTGGTGTTTCTGGATGAGGACCGCCTTGTCTATGCCGGAGAAAATGGAATCTGTGCCTATGACGCCGCAGCTGGCAGAGAGCTCTGGTCCGGTTCTCCCGCCACAAATTTGGTGGCTTCCGGAGATGGGACCCGTGTGGCGGCAGTATACAAGGACGCCGGAGAGGCGGCCGTCTACGACGTGAACACCGGCAGCGTGGTCCAGACCGTTTCTTTCCAGGGGAAAAACCAGCCGGTCACGGTAAATGACCGCTTGGCGGACCCGGAGGACAGCTTGCTGGCGTTGAATCAGGACGGGACCATGCTGGCCGTCAGTTTTTCGGATGGGACGCTCTCCGTCTTTGATCTGGATAATCCGGATGGAACGCTGGAAATCCTGGATCCGTCGGCGTACACCCGTTTTGGAGGAGGATTCTTTGGCGATTATTTTGCCTTTTCCGCTTATGGTGAGGGAGATTCTCTGTTTGCGATCATCAACATTGCGGAAATGTACCAGACCGGCGCCTTTGCCGCCCAGGACCCTTTTCTGACGCAGGTGGATGAAACCGGCATCTATCTGGGGCTTCTGGATACCTTGGTTCAGGTAGATCCGGAGACGGGGGAGCAGACCGAATTGGCCTTTGTCAATGAGAACATCTCTCATTTCTGCCACAGCGGCAATTATACGCTTCTCTCCACCGAGGGACGCGCCTATTCTTTTTTCGACCGTGGAGCCGTGCAGGTGGAGGAGACCCAGACGGACTATTCCTGCGATTTCCTGCAAATAGCTGGAAATTACGCGGTGGTGGGCAGCCGGGATACCCCGGAGCTGCGAATCCTGAAGCTGGAGTCTCACCCGGAGGCGGAGCTGTTCTCCTATGATCCTTCTTACGCTCACAATGAAGCCCGCGTCAGCGCCGACGGGAGCACCGTCATGCTGTTCCGTTACGACGGGTTCAGGCTTTTCAGCATGGATGGGGAGCTGTTGGCGGAGGTGGAGATCCCCCAGGCGGACCAGGTTTACGACCAGCAGTACCGCCGGGAAGGCTCGGAGAGTTATCTGGAAGTGATCTACAACGACGGACTGGTGCGCACCTACTCCGCTGAAGATGGTTCGCTGCGCTCCGAAACCCAGGGAGCGCTTCCAGACTTGTCCCTCTACGAGGAATTTATAACCGATTCCCTGCGCATTACCGCCCCTCTTCACGAGACACCCGCCGCATATGACCGTGAGACAGGAGAATTGATCCGAGAGCTGGAGAAGGACGCCTATCTGACCTATGTAACTCAGGTGGGAGACTATGTGATCACAGAATATATTTCCGCCCAGGGAGAGCGCTATGGACTGCTGCTCAACGAGGACTGCGAGACCCTGGCACGGCTTCCTGACCTGTGCGATATTGTGGATGGGAAGCTGGTATTCGACTACCCATCGGGAAATCTGCGGCTGAGCCGCATTTATTCCCTCCAGGAGCTGATGGCCCTTGGAGAATCTGTTTAGGAGGTATCGATATGAAAACCTGGAAACCGAGACTGGCAGGGCTCCTGGCGGGGCTGATGCTGGTCTCCATGCTGCCGACAGCGGCGCTGGCGGCGGAGCCGCCACCGGACGAGGATGTCCCGGAGATTTCCGAGATTGGCGTGCGGATTGGGGACGACTATGTGAAAGCGGAACCTCAGCAGCCGCAGATCGCCCCGATGTCCATGATGCCGTTGGAAGTGGAGCGGTATGACCTTGACATGACTGGCTATCTGCCCGAGGAACTGAAGTCGGTGGAGATCTCCACTGTGCTGGAGAACATGGAGGGCAGTTACGAGCCCACGACCAATCCTGAGGATGTGGCGGTCTGGGCCAAGTGGGGCTACTATGACGAGGACGGGGACTACGTCTCTGAGAATGACGACTTTTACATGGTAGATGATTCCCTCGCCCTGGATCTGTCCAGTTATTCCCAGTATAGCCGGCGCGTCTATCTGGAGCTGATCGTTGGCACAGCGGACCAGCTGAACCTGAACAACACCCGTTATATCGTGGATGTTGAGCTCAGCAGCTATGACGATCTGCTGACCGCTACCGCTGCCGACGCCGAAGGGGTTCCCATTGACGTATATGACACTTATTTAAGTGAGAACAACCGTTACGGGAACATCTATCAAATCGGCGTGGATAAAAACGATTGGACCTCTGGAGAACAGGCCAGCCTGACCCTGGCGCTGTCCACAGAGTTTTCGGGACTGACTGCCACGGCCTATGAGGGGTATTATGAGTCGCTGGAGGAAATTCCCGCAGATGCTGTGGACATCACCAGCCAGCTCATGGGTACAGGTTATCTGGAAGATTATAGCTATCAGTCGCATTATGAAGGAATGCCCCAGGTTACGCTGGTCCTTTCCAGAGGCGAGAAGCTGGCTTTTGTCCTGCCGCTTATCCTGTATTTTTATGAAGATGGGTTGAGCATATCTTACAGTAGTGATCTGTACGCTGACCAAGAAAGCGGATCTTCAAGAAGATCTGTCACAGATACCACTGATTACGATTATCAAGAGCATAACTATCCATATTACACGATCACCCTGGACCCCGAATACCCGGCGGACGGGATCTATTACTATGAGCTTACCATGTACAATCCGGCAGACCCAACGGTGCAGAACAATGGGATCGCTTATGTGGACAAGGCGGTAGTCGGATATTATGCCACCGCGGATGCGATTCCGGAAGATGCAGCTAATATTAAGGCACAGCTTTTCTCGGATGCATATACAACCGGCGGCTACGGAGCCGATTTCAGCGGCGGGATCACCTTTACCATCGTAGACATTAACGGGGAAATCTACTGGGTCGGCCTTAGGACCGTGGAAAACCAGGGGGAGGAAGAACTCCCCTCTGCCCCTACTCCGGATTCCGAAGACACCTATTTCCGCATGGAAACCGCGGAGAGCCCTGACGAGGGGACCGAAATTCTGGCCTATATGATGCCGTACGATGCGGACAGCTACTACTATAACGGCTACCAAACGGTGCTTCTGCTGAATCGTAACAACGAGAGCAGCGACGTCTACGCCGTGAGCAGCGACACTGTCACCCCGGTTTTCTATACCGGGAACCAGGTGGAGATGTTCGCCGGGCACAATGGAAGCAGCGGAGTCAAGCAGAACAGCGGCGAGACCCCGGTTGATTTTATCTCCGGCGAGGCGATCCCCTATTCTGCCGCCGCGGAAAATGGTACAGATCTGAAAAACTACTGGGTCACCTTCCTGACCCAGCAGAGCGGCCCCAAGCTGTTTGTCAACGCAACCAACGACGAGAGCCGCTATGTCGTGGTGGACGGAGAAGAGATCCCTCAGCGTGAGGTATTCCTGACGGACGAATACAATAACCACCACGATGTGTTTTTTGCCAATATCGGCGACCGGGACATCACCGGGTTGTACGTCCGCCTTGAAGACGCCCAGAACGTGGCCCTGGACCCGTATTGGACCGTCGGCGAGACCACCACTCTCAGCGCCTTCACCACCACGGAACAGAAAAATTCCTACGGCGAACTGGCCAATGTGGCAAAGATCCGTCTGGTGCCCGCCACTGATGAAAACGGGAACGTCCTGGCCGGTACGGTCAGCGGTACCTTGGTCATCGGCTATACCGGCGGCGGCACAGAGCCGGTAGAAGAGGTGCGCATCAGCCTCACCGGCGTAGCTGGCGCCCCCAAAATCACCACGGAGACGGTAGTGGACGGCGTTCAGTACGTCCCGTACTCCAGCCTGATCCAGACCAACAACATGTATGAGAGCGACGCGGTCACCTTTGAGCTGACCGGCGGCGAGCTGCCGGAAGGCGTGATCGTAAAGCCCAACGGCGAGGTCTACGGCGTTCCCACGGAATACGGCGAGTTTACCTTCACAGTAACAGCCGTTTACAGAGGGGACGAGACCCTGTCGGACAGCAAAGAGTTTACCCTGACCATCCTGGACAACACCAATGAGAACGTGGAAAACGCCACGGATACCGGGTATGAGCTGCTGGACCGTGTCCCGGATACGATGGACTCCTATACCGACCAGGTGTTCCGGTCCAACGGTGAATACGGACAGTTTGTTGATTTCTGGCTGGACGGCGAAAAGCTGGTGGAAGGCGAGGACTACATCTCGGAAGAGGGCAGTACCAAGATCACCATTCAGGCTCAGACCTTCCGCAATGCCGGCCGGGGCACCCACACCCTGGCGGCGGAGTTCCGAACTGGCGGTTCTGAGAATTTGGACAGCCAGCTGAAGCGTACCGCGCAGAATTACAGCTCTACGGTTTCCAGCGGCAGCGGAAGCAGCGGAAATAACTCCTCCGACACCACCTATCCTGTCACAGTATCCCAGCCCAATTTTGGTACGATCACGGTGACACCGAAGAATGCCTCCAAGGGGGACACGGTGACGATTACAGTACAGCCGGAACAGGGATATCAGCTGGAGTCTCTGAAGGTTACGGACAATCAGGGCAACGCGGTTGAGTTGACGGAGAAAAACGGAGCTTACACTTTTGTGATGCCTTCTGGAAAAGTGGACATTCAGGGTACGTTTACCCCGATTGAGCCGCCGGATGGCCGTACTCCGTTCACAGACGTGCATAGAAGCGACTGGTTCGCGGATGCGGTGGCATTTGTCTATGAGGAGGGTCTGATGGCCGGTACCTCCGTGAACGCATTCAGTCCGAATGCCGCTACGACTCGAGGAATGATCGTGACCATTCTGTATCAGATGGAAGGACGGCCGGAGAGCAGTGACACCTACTTTGCGGACGTGCCTATCAATCAATACTATGCGCAGGCTGCCTCCTGGGCGGCGGAGCAGGGAATCGTCTCTGGCTATGGCGACGGGAAATTCGGCCCTGATGATCCGATTACCCGGGAACAGATTGTGATGATCCTGATGCAGTACATCCAATACCGTCAGATGGATACCAGTGCCCGCAGTGACTTGTCCCAGTTTGTGGACCGGGATGCCATCGATCAGTGTGCTCTGGATGCCATGGCATGGGCCAATGCAGAGGGCCTGATGAACGGAAAGGGCAGCGGTGTGCTGGACCCCAAGGGACCGGCTACTCGTGCGGAAGTCGCGGCGATTCTGACCCAGCTTTGTACGTTGATCCAGAGAGCGGATGAGGGCTAAAAGGACAGCATAATAGCGAAATTTACCGCATGATTGCATGAAACCGGACCCTCCGGCTGTATCGCTGCAGCCGGAGGGTCCGGTTATATTTAGCGCTTTTCGCCTGCATATGTGGACATGCGTGTATTATGCGCGATAAAGGATTGGAGAAGTAATGAATGGAATGGGAGGACCGGAGGCGGAAAACGGAGGAACTTATTCCAGCATGTACCGCTGGGAGGAGAAATTCTGTACTGCGTTGTTGGACAATCTGTTCCCGGAATTGTGAGACCCCTCGCGTCAGTGGGAGCCGTGTGCGATTGATAACCGTGACACACCGCTGTAAAATATGGTACTTCCTCCAGCACAAATCCTTCTATATCGGTCATCACTATGCTCTCCCCGCATCTTTCTTTCTCTGATTCATTTTTATCCCCATATCTCATTCCGCTTTACCAGAGTTGGGGGCGCATCAGTTTTTTGACAAACAAAAGGCTGGCAGGCACGAAAGTGCCTGCCAGCCTTTTGTTTGCTGAAAAGAGATTTTCCGCTGAAATTACTTCGCGATATTCTCACAGAAGTTCATGAGGATCTGTGCGACCTCCGCGCGGGTAGCGGTGCCGGCGGGGTCCAGCACACCGTTGCCCTTGCCGGAGAGCAGACCGGCGTTGACCGCCCAGTC
>CALXAA010000045.1 GCA_944386165.1 uncultured Clostridia bacterium | reverse complement strand
CCTACAGCCCGCTGAAAGAGGACAGCAAAACGGACAAAACCACCCTCGATGAGCAGGATGTGGAGGTTGACCGCCGCTATCTGATCACGCGCAAGGGCGCACAGCCCAAGTATCTGATGCCGGTCCGCTTTCTGGATGGAGCCACTGACTATGAGGCGTTTACACCACGGGAATCTGTCCGCATCAGGAAAAAGGGCGGCGGTCTCAATTACGTGCATGGCGGCATCAGTCTGCAGGAGATGGTCGTGCCGGTCCTGGAGTTCCAGTTCCTGCGAAATTCCTATAAGGAATATCAGCGCAACCGGGATAAGATCGACACCAAACCGGTGACGGTCAGCCTGCTGTCGGCCAACCGGAAAATCAGCAATATGATTTTCTCGCTGAACTTCTACCAGACGGAAGCTGTGGGTGGTAATCGTGAAGCGGCACAGTATTTGGTGTACTTTGTGGATGAGAATGGCAAGAAGATCAGCGACACCGGAAAGATCATTGCCGATAAGACCAGTGAGAATGCTCAGGAGCGAACATTCCGATGCAATTTCAACCTGCGGTCCCAAAAGTACAGCAACCGACTGCCATATTTCCTGGTGATTGCGGATGAGAGCGGGCTGCAAGCGCCGGTGAAGGAAGAATTCCAAATCGACATAGCCTTCGCGGTGGACGACTTTAATTTCTTCTGAGATGCTGTCTCTAAGGAGTAAAAACAATGGATGAGTTTGATACGAGTGTAGATACCCGCGAAGCAATCAAAGAAAAGCTGCGCCAGAATTTTGACGGAAAAATCGTCCGTAAGGATCTGACAAAGAAAATCAAGGAAGGGGCAAATGTTCCTACCTACGTTCTGGAATTTTTGCTGGGCCAGTATTGCAGCGTGGATGATGATGAGATCATCCAAAAAGGTGTGGAGACCGTCAAGCGTATCCTGGCAGATAACTATGTGCGCCCCGATGAATCAGAAAAGGTGCTTTCCCGGCTGCGCCAGCGCGGGACGATGACCATCATTGACCAGGTGACGGTAGAGCTGAATCTGAGATATGACTACTATGAGGCCCGGTTCTCAAATTTGGGCCTTGGTGGTGTGCCCATTTCCGAGGAATATCCGGAGAAGTACGACCGGCTTTTATGCGGAGGGATCTGGTGCATTGTCCAGCTTGAATACAACAACGAGCAGGAATCGGATATTATCCTTCAGGATCGAAAGCCGAAAAAGAAAAACGAATCTCTTATCAGTATCTGTAAGCTGACACCGATCCAGATGCCTCATGTGGACCTTGACGAATTGAAAAAGGGCCGTAAAGCGTTTTCCAAGGAAGAATGGATCGATGTGCTGCTGCGCTCCATCGGCATGGAGCCGGATCAACTGACCTACCGCGAAAAGTGGCTGCTCTTGCTGCGTATGGTACCGCTGGTGGAGAACAACTTCAATCTCTGCGAACTGGGGCCGCGCAGCACCGGCAAATCCCATCTGTACAAAGAGGTGTCTCCCAACAGCATTCTGGTCTCCGGTGGGCAGACGACTGTTGCCAACCTGTTCTACAACATGGGGAAGCATACGATGGGGCTGGTGGGCCTGTGGGACTGCGTAGCCTTCGACGAGGTTGCCGGCATCCGCTTTAAGG
Source organism: uncultured Clostridia bacterium (assembly GCA_944386165.1). Lineage (GTDB taxonomy): Bacteria > Bacillota > Clostridia > TANB77 > CAG-508 > CAG-269. Next base: position 1,103 of record CALXAA010000045.1, on the reverse strand, counting down.
ATAAGGACGGCATCCAGATCATGAAGGACTATATGGCGTCCGGCTCCTTCGCGCGTGGTAAAGAAGAAAAGGCGGCAAACGCCTCGATGGTCTTTGTGGGCAATATCAACCAGATCGTGGACGTGCTGCTGAAAACCTCCAGTCTCTTTGACCCATTCCCGCCGGAAATGGGTACGGACACCGCGTTCTTGGATCGTATCCACTGCTACATTCCGGGTTGGGAAATTCCCAAATTCCGCCCGGAGCACTTCACCGATGACTACGGTTTTATCACGGATTACCTGGCGGAGTTCCTGCGGGAACTTCGCAAAGAGCAGTATGGAGACGCCCTGGATCGGTATTTCCATTTGGGAAAAAACCTCAACCAGCGCGACACCATCGCGGTGCGGAAAATGGTCGGCGGGCTTGTCAAGTTGGTTTATCCCGATGGTCTTTTTGACAAGACAGAATTGGAAGAAATCCTTCAGATCGCATTGGAGATGCGCCGCCGTGTCAAAGAGCAGTTGAAAAAACTAGGCGGTATGGAGTTCTACGATGTGAACTTTTCTTACTTGGACAACGAAACCTTTGAGGAACACTACGTCTCTGTGCCAGAGCAGGGCGGCGGCAAGCTGATCCCCGAAGGAATGTGCAATCCTGGCCAGGTTTATACAGTGAGCCGGGGCAGGTCTGGCATGATTGGCGTGTTCCGGCTGGAGAGTCAGATGCTTCCGGGAAGCGGAAAGTTCGAGCGTACCGGGATTGGTTCAGAACGGGATGCGAAGGAAGCCACAAATACGGCATTCAACTACTTAAAGGCAAATGGTGGACGCATCAGCGGCTCTATCAGCACGTCCACAAAGGACTATATCATCAATTACCAGGACTTACAGGGAATTGGTATGACCGGAAAGTTAGCGCTTCCCACATTGATCGCGCTGTGTTCTATCGCCCTGGGTAAACCGGTCTTGAGTTCCACTGCTGTTTTGGGCGAGATCAGCATCAGCGGCACGATGATCAAGGTGGATGAGCTGCCAAACGCCTTGCAGGTCTGCCTGGACAGCGGGGCCAAAAAGGTGTTGCTGCCGATGACTTCCGCTGCAGAATTGGGTACGGTTCCCGCC
>CALXAA010000044.1 GCA_944386165.1 uncultured Clostridia bacterium | reverse complement strand
GGTGGGGGAGGGAAGTGTGACAGCCGGGATTACCAGCGGTCCATTGGGCAGCAGGGCGCGGACCGGAAGGACGACGCAGCGGTTTTCGTATGTGGCCAGATAGGCGATGGCATACCATTCACCCTCGACGTGTTCGACCCGGATCGTCGGCAGCGACCGCTTGTTGAAGTCCTGGGCCCGCAGCAGCGGATCCCCGTCCGTTTCGGCGGCAGCCTTTTCCACCTTCCGACGGGTGGCCTTGTCCAGGGGCAGGGCGGGCTTCTCCGGATGCTCGTTGTAGCTGGCCGCGATCCAGCCGGCGTATGCCCGGTAAAAGCGTTCCAGCGCCTGCCGGACCTTCTCCGTGGAGGAGTCGGTGCCGGCGATGAGCTTTTTTGTAGAGGCGGCAGCGGTGATCCGGGCCGTCGAGAACCCTGCCGTCAGCAGCGCAAGGAACAGAAGCCCCAGAGACAAACTGTATTTCATGTTTTTTGTCGGATTCATGCTTCGGGATTCTTTTTGTGTCGGGCGATCTTCGGGGCGACGGCCAGCTCCCAGGCGATGCCGCCGGCCGCACCGGCCACCAGTACCCAGATTGGGGACCACCCGAGACCCCAGACGGCCAGCGCCGCAGCCGCGATGATGAAGAACATCGACCAGTGCATGCCGCGGGCCAGCGAAATCACCGGGCCGATGATCAGCGCCACGACCGCCGGACGCATCCCCTTGAAGGCGGCGTCGACAACGGGGTTGTGGCGGATGTTGGCGAAGAAGAGGGCGATGATGAGGATGATGACGAACGACGGGAGAATGGTGCCCAGCAGGGCTGCCGTCGCACCGCGCAGTCCGCGCATCTTGTATCCGACGAAGACCGACGTGTTGAGCGAGATGGGCCCCGGAACCGACTGGGCCAGCGTCAGCAGGTCGAGAAACTCCCGGCGTTCGACCCAGCGCCGGTTGTCGATCACCTCGCGTTCGATCAGCGGGATCATGGCGTAGCCCCCGCCGAAGGTGAAGAGCCCGATCTTGAAGAACGAGACGAATATCGTGCGCAGACGTTCCATAGGCATTTCTCAGAGGCGATTCTTGCGGCCCAGCAGCGTCAGCAGACCGTCGATGTAGGTCATCGGATGGGTCGGCGCCCCCGGGAGCCAGAGGTCCGGCGTGTGCGAATCCAGAAAACTGCGGTCCAGGGCACGGCTCTCGGCGAAGAGTCCGCCGGAGCAGGCCTCCGTGCCGCACATCACGAGGATTTTCGGCTCGGCCACGGCGTCGTAGCAGATCTCCAGCGCCTCGGCCATCTGGGCCGTCAGCGGGCCCGAGACCACCACGCCGTCTGCATGGCGCGGCGAGGCCGTGAAGCCGATGCCGTAGCGCCCCAGATCGAAGTTGACGTTGCCCGTGGCGTTGAGCTCCATCTCGACCGAGCCGTCGCCGCCGGCCGAGACTTCGCGCAGCTGCAGCGCCTGGCGGAAGCAGCGCCGGATCTCGGGCCGCACGCGTTTCGGGTCGAACTCCACGCGCGAGTCGCCGGCGTGCAGCACGAGACCCTCGCGCGTGGGCGAACCGATGCGGTAGTCGTTCGTGAAGCGTACGTTGCGCGGCGCCACGCGCGCACACTCCCCGCAGAAGAGGCAGCGTCCCAGGTCGACCTCCAGCGGGTCGGCCCGGAAGGCTCCCGTCGGGCAGAGGGCTTCGGCGCGTTCGGCCTCGGTGGTATCCTCGGTGAAGGTCAGTTCGGGGCGTCCGCGGAACTCTTCGGTCAGTTCGACAGCATCGAGGTCCTCGATGGCCTGCTGCCCGTGGCTGCGCAGCACCCGTATTTTCGGTAGAATCATGGTCGCAAATGTTAGGCCCTTAATCGTTCGCAAAAATACGCAATTCCCGCGAACCTGCAAGCACTTTGCCCCGGAATCGACACACCGCGGGCCGGAGTTCCGTCGGTGGATCTCCGGCCCGCGGGTCGAAAAGGGAAATGAAGTGATGGGGTCTCTTGAGTCGGGCCGGATGGAGCGTTTCGGTGGTGCGGAGGGTTCCGTAGAGTGTGGAGAGTCCGGTAGTAGTACGAAGGAAAAGAGCGCTCCGACGGCGGGAAGCTGATCGTGCAGTCCATGCAAACGATGCCGTACTGGTGGTCGGCCGGGGTCGAGGGGGCCGTCACGACGCTGTTGTTGCGGTTCATGTGCAGCGTGCAGTGGGCGACTACGATCGTCGACGAGCCGAAGATGAAGTCGACGTTGCCCTCGACGTGGCAGTCGCGCAGGGGCTTTCCACAGCCGGCGTTTTCCCGGGTACGTCACACGGCGTAGGGCGCGTGTTGCGCGGACTGGCCGGGAGGCGGATGCGGCGTCAGAGGTCGTGGCCGCAGTAGGAGAGGTTGAAGCTCTTGTTGCAGATCGGGAAGTCGGAGATCCCCTCGCCGCGCACGGCCAGCGCCAGCGCCAGCCAGTTGTGCAGACTCGGATCCTTGATGCGGCACGCCTCGATATGACCTTCGGCGTCGGTCACCACCACGTGGCACGTCTCGCCGCGCCATCCCTCGACCAAGCCGAACGAGAGCGACTGCGGGGTCAGCTGCGTCGTATAGTCGGGCGTCTCGCAGGGGTTCTCCAGTGCGCCGTATTTCTGTTCGTAGATCTCCAGCAGCTGGTCGATGTAGCGGGCCGACTGCGCAACCTCGCGACAGCGCACCTCGAGCCGGGCCATCACGTCGCCCGATGTCTCGATGACGGGTTCGTGGTGGAGGCATTTGCCGTAGGAGCCCCACGGATGCGTGGTGCGGATGTCGCGGGCCAGTCCGCTGGCCCGGGCCGCCTGTCCGACGCCGCCGATGCGGCGCATCTCCTCGCGCGGAACCATACCGCACTGCTCGAAACGCGCCAGCAGCGTGGGCGACGACTCCAGGTCGCGGCGTACCTCCTCGTAGCGGCGGGCAATCTCGGCGACGTTCCGGCGGATCATGGCCGATTTGGCCGGCGTGAGCGGATGGTCGGTGCCGTGGGGCCGGATCAACCCCTTGCCGAAGCGGTTGCCGCACCACGCC
>CALXAA010000043.1 GCA_944386165.1 uncultured Clostridia bacterium | reverse complement strand
ATGCCCATACGGTTACTGTAACTGCCCTTCCAGATAACGTCCGGGTTCCCTCGATAGGCCCCGGAGTTAATTTTGACCAGAAAAGCGGGTGTTCCTTCCTGCAATGCCCTCATGGTTCGGCTCACGGTTTGATAGCTCATTCCGCTTTCCTTCGCAATGGCTCGCTGGGTCATGGTCAGCTTATTCTCTCTGTCCAGATGGTCAATAATCCAGAACGCCAGCCGTAAACGCTGGTTGCTAATACCGTCCAGACTGTTCACGAGATGTTGCAACCAAACCTTGTGAAAGTTGAAGTCCCGTTCCTCCAGCACGTTCATCTGCATGGGATACTCCTTCCCGGTTTCCGGGTCAACAAGCATTTTGTAACCGATGAACTTCTGCTTCTTTGTCGTCTGCACCTCTCTTCTCCCTCCTTTCCAATTAAGCTGATACCAGTATATCATATCAAATGATACCAGTCAACAGCCAGTCTTTCGATACATTTGTTATGATTTCTGGCAACAAATGATATGATTTGCTGGTATCATTTGTCCTCAAAAATCATATCGCTTGATACCAGAAATCATATCAAGCAAAATCCTTAAAAACCTTAGAGCCATGCGGGTTTGCGGGATTTTCACTTTATATTTACTCTGTATCTGTTGGGGGTCTGGGGGGAGCAGACCCCCAACAGGTGAGGGCGTTCCCCCCTCACACTTCCCCCTCCTGTATCGGTGGCCAAATCGTCTCCCGACCATCTGGAACGGCCCTGGAGACCTGGAGCAGAGTTGTTGTTCAAGGCTGGCCTGAAGGTCTGCCGAAGTGCCCTGGTGGCCCTGACAGCCCTGGAGAGGCCCTGGAGGCCAGCTGGGCAAGGCCGTCTATGGTTGGTCACGGGCGGATATTTCTGGGGGCGCAGAGGCCCCCAGAACCGCCCTCTAGCCGAGCCGCTACGCTCCCGGCTGTCCTGGTCATAACATCCCAGAGGGCCGTCCAGGCCCGGCTGGGATAGAGGGTGCGCACCCCCGCCCTTTGGGGGTGCAATGCACCCGGAACACACCTCTGGCCCCGCTGGTCAGCACCATCAGCGAGGGGGAGGTGTGGCGCAGGCTGTGCCCAGTGTTCCAGGGCTGGATTCAACCACTCTTGAACAACTGGGTTGCCAGACTGCCCCGTTGCGACTTAGCCACCGGTGAGTGGATCAGGGCGCAACGGGAGGGGGGAGGCCCCGCAGGGCCGGGGGCGCAGCCCCCTATTCCTGGGGTCGAGGGGGAACCCCCGCAAGTTACCAAAAGAATTTTGGTCTAACTTGCTCCACCAAATTGACTTTGGTTCCCCTCCGTGGTAAAATCTGCGTACCATCCAGCGATAAGGAAAAAAAGGGGGGCTTGCAATGGCTCACGCCGCCAAATACGCCGCTTCTGCCACCGGGCATATGCTGGGGCATTATGACCGTTCAAAGCAGAAGCTGGGTGAGAACATAGACCCAGAGCGCACCCATCTGAACTACAATCTCGCCCCGGAACATGAGGGTGGCCAGCTGGCATTTATGCACAGGAGAATGGCAGAGGTTCGCTGTCTGAAACGGGCTGATGTGAACGTCCTTTGTGACTGGGTTGTGACCCTCCCCCGGTTCAGATCGTGCCGTACTGACATTCATATCACGCCGGACGAAGAAGCCGTGGAACGAATCTTCTTTGAGCGTGTGTATAAGTTCCTTTGCATCCGGTACGGGGAGCAAAATGTTGTCTCGGCTTTCGTCCATAAGGACGAAACCACGCCGCACATTCATTTTGCGTTTCTACCTATCACTGTGGACAAGAAGCGTGGCGGGGAAAAGCTGTCCGCAAAAGAGGTTATCACCCGTCAGGATTTGAAAACCTTTCATGGAGATTTGGAGCGGTATCTGGGGTATTTCCGGGATTGGGAATTTGAAATCACCAACGGTGCCACCAAGGACGGCAACAAGACGGTTGCCGAACTGAAAAAGCAGACCGCCCATGAGGAAGTGCTGAAGGCCCAGGAGAAGGCCGTAGAGGCCCGCAGGGTTGCAGAGCAGCTCGAGGACAAGGTGAAAGGCTTAGAGGGGGATATAGCCGCCTTACAGGCCACCAAGGAGCGTTTGACCAGCGAAGAAGTCAAAGCCATACGGGGGGAAAAGAACTTGCTGGGCGGCTTGAAAGGTGTCACCTACAAGGAGTTTGAAGCCTTAAAGCGGACGGCGGTACGTGTGGACGGCATGGAGTACAAGGTGAAGTGCTTAACCGCAGAGCGTGACCAGGCGTTAGCCCAGGCCGAGGCCGCCTATGCTGACGCCAATAGGCAGTTGGCGGCAAAGGTGAAGGAGGTCGAGGCAGACCGTCCGAGTATGAAAATGCAGATGGAAATGGTTGAACTTCGGCGGGAAAATGACCAGTTAAAAAGGGAGAACAGTAGCCTTGCCGAAAAGCTGGAAAGGGCAAGGCACACCGTAGCCTATCTTCTGAACATCCTGAAGGAGAAGCTGCCGGAGATCTACGCTGCCGTTACGCAGCGTAATTCTCCGGTAGCTGACCGGACACCAGAGCAGAAGCCAAAACCGAAGCGAAACCGGGACATGGAGAGATAAAAAAGCCGGCAGGGGTAGCTACTCCCTGCCGGCTCTTTTTCTTTACCGCTGATAAAGCACCTTGCAATCGTGCTTTATCCTTCTTGTGGCCCGTCTCCCTGCTCTGAGCGGTATTCATAGCAGATGCCCATACGGTTACTGTAACTGCCCTTCCAGATAACGTCCG
>CALXAA010000042.1 GCA_944386165.1 uncultured Clostridia bacterium | reverse complement strand
CCCACTTTTTTGGTCAAGCTGCTGCAACAGAACGACTATGAGTTGCATGATTTGAAAGGCATTTATGTGGACGGAGACGTGCTTTCTTCCGTAGACGAGGGATATGATGACCCCGTTCCCGTACTCTTCCAGAGCGGTTACCTCACCATTGCCGGTTATGATTCAGAACTGGGTTACCGTCTGGACTTCCCCAATCAGGAGGTTGAGCGGGGTTTCTTCCGTTTCCTGATGCCTTACTACACATCACAGCAGCAATCGAGCGTCAGGGGCATTCTCAACAAGATGACTTCAGCTGTCAAACGGGGCAACCCCGATGACCTGCTGCAAACCATCCAGACCATGCTGGCAGGCAGAAGCTACATGGTGGCAGGAGCTGATAAAGAAAAGGATTTCCAAAACACCCTCTACCTGATTTTCACCATGCTGGGCTACAATGTGCAGGTAGAGCAGGCAACCAGCCAAGGCCGCATAGATATTACCATTCAGACAAAAGACTATATTTACATCGTAGAACTGAAGCTTGACAAGACCGCCGAAGAAGCCCTCCGGCAAATCAAGGACAACCATTACGCCCGCCCCTTCCAGACGGACAAACGCAAGCTTTACCTGATAGGCGTAAACTTCTCATCGGAAACGAGGACGGTGGAGAAGTGGGTGACTGAAGAGCACTCACGGTGAGTTTTCGCATTTTAATAACATTGTAAACAGATTTGATAACTTATGCGTACTTTCTTACAGACAACTGCCGGCGGCACATTTATGGCGGGCGAAGCGATGACATTTGTAGTCCGTAAAGATTATGCCGAATATATATTTAAAGCAGGAAAAGGCTTTTACGGAATAGTAAACTTCCTGTTTAAGGGAAAAAACGAGGTAATGCTTTTTGCGGGTTGGGGCACTTTTTTCAAGCGCATCACCAACCATGCAGACGTAAATAAGCTGTTACAGATGCTCGAAAAGCCCTGCCCACAAGTGATAGACTTAATGACTTGTAAATCCGATTACAGCCTGGTAACATTAAGCAACAACGAGATGGGTATTCGTAAGACGATTAATACATCCACCTCCCGCTCGTTGATTGAAATCATGGGTGACCCCATTGTAGTGGAAGAAGCCCGTAATTTGGTGAATTACTGTCTAAAGCTTTTCCGTGAGATCCACGACCACTGCCCTTTCCCCGGTTGGAAGCAAGGATTGAAGGAAGATTTGTAGAACAACCAAAAGGCTAAAGACATGACAAATGGATAAAGCCGACTTTTTCTTTGTCCATTAAAGATTAACCGTTAACTTTGTAAACAAAAATCAAAGTTCCCCAAAACTTAAAAACTTACAAACTCAAGAACTTACCAAGCCATGATGAAGTACCCCATAGGAATACAGAGTTTCGCCGACATCCGCAAGCGCGGATTCGTTTACGTAGATAAGACGACATTTATTTACCGAATGGCGTTAATGGGGAAATATTACTTTCTCAGCCGTCCCCGCCGGTTCGGCAAGTCCCTGCTTATCTCTACCATGGAAGATTACTTCTTGGGGCAGAAGGAACTATTTGATGGATTGTCAATCGAAAAGCTGGAAACCGATTGGGTGCAATACCCAGTGCTTCACCTCGACTTGAATACCGGCAAATATGACAAGGAGGCTGACTTGGATGACTTCTTGAACGATTCGCTTGCCCAATGGGAACAGATTTATGGAGCAAGCCCTACGGAAGTAAATGCCGAATTGCGTTTCAAAGGTGTCATCCGCCGTGCCTTTGAACAAACCGGCAAGCAGGTAGTGGTACTGGTGGACGAATACGACAAGCCATTGCTTAATTCCATTGACAACAAACCGTTACACGATGCATATCGGAAAACCTTGAAAGCTTTCTTCTCCGTACTCAAGTCGATGGACGCCTGCATCCGTTTTGGCTTCATGACAGGCGTAAGCAAATTCAGCCATGTCAGCATCTTCAGCGACCTAAACAATCTAAAAGACATATCCATGGATCCCCGGTATGTTGACATTTGCGGCATATCCGAACAGGAACTGCACACATATTTCGACAGTTCCATCCGCGAGCTTGCCGATGCCAACGGCATGACTTTCGAGGAAGCTTGTGAGAAATTACGCCAGCAATACGACGGCTATCATTTCCGGCAAAACAGCGTGGGTATCTACAATCCGTTCAGCCTGCTCAATACGTTCGACAGCCTGATATTCAATGACTATTGGTTTGCCACAGGTACACCCACGTTCTTAGTCAAGCTACTGCAACAGAACAACTATGAGTTGCATGATTTGAAAGGCATCTATGTGGACGGGGACGTGCTTTCTTCCGTAGACGAGGGATATAACGACCCTATTCCCGTACTCTTCCAGAGCGGCTACCTCACCATTGCCGGTTATGACTCGGAACTGGGTTACCGTTTGGACTTCCCCAATCAGGAGGTTGAGCGGGGTTTCTTCCGTTTCCTGATGCCTTACTACACGTCACAGCAGCAATCGAGCATCAGGGGCATTCTCAACAAGATGACTTCAGCTGTCAAACGGGGCAACCCCGATGACCTGCTGCAAACCATCCAGACC
>CALXAA010000041.1 GCA_944386165.1 uncultured Clostridia bacterium | reverse complement strand
CACTTTTTCTTTTTTTCATTTTCTACTTACCTCCACTTGAATTCATTATACATAAAATTTTCAAAAAGAGTTTTAAGAAATTATTAAGCAATTATTTAAAATTTCTTATGATAGACTTTGGAATAAATTACCATCAAATAAAATACAAACATATGTTTACAAACAATAAAAAAAGTGTTATAATAATTATGAAATTCATAAACTGGAGCGTGAGAAAAATGCAAAGAGTTTATTTATGTATTGACTTAAAAACATTTTATGCATCTGTAGAATGTGTTGAAAGAGGACTAGACCCATTTAGCACAAATTTAGTAGTAGCAGATCCAACAAGAGGAAAAGGAGCAATATGTTTAGCAATCAGCCCAAAAATGAAAATGTTAGGAATAAAAAATAGATGCAGAATTTTTGAAATTCCACCAACCATAAAATACACAATAGCAATGCCAAGAATGAAAAAATATATAGAATATTCAGCAAACATATATGGAATATATCTTAAATATTTCGCAAAAGAAGACATCCATGTATACTCAATAGACGAAGCATTTATGGATGCCACCAAATATCTAAACATGTATAAAGCCACACCAATAGAACTTGCAAAGAAAATAATAAAAGACATATACAATACTTATGGAATAACAGCTACAGCAGGAATAGGAACAAATATGTATTTATCCAAAATAGCACTTGATATTACAGCAAAACACACCTCAAGCAACATTGGATATTTAGACGAAGAAAAATACAAAAAAGAATTATGGAGGCACAAACCATTAACAGACTTTTGGCAAATAGGAAAAGGAATAGAAAAAAGGCTGAATAAAATGGGAATATTTAATATGTATGATGTTGCACATACAGAGCCAAGAAAACTATATAAAGAATTTGGAGTAAATGCAGAATACTTAATAGACCATTCTTGGGGAAGAGAAAGCTGTACAATTGCAGATATTAAAGCATATAAACCAAAAACAAATTCCATTTCCAATAGTCAAGTATTGCTTGAAGACTATTCATTTATAAAAGCAAGACTAGCATTAAAAGAAATGGTAGAACTAGGAAGCCTAAGGCTTATAGAAAATAATTTAATAACAGACACAATACAACTTTATATAGGATATTCAAAAGATGCAATAAATGCAACAGGAGGAATGAAAAAACTAATAAATAGCACAAACACATATTCAGAGCTATTAAAAGCATTTTTAAATATATATGACAAAACAACAAATCAAAACATTCCAATAAGAAGAATAGGAATAAGTTTTGAAAACGTAATTGAAACAGAAAATGTACAACTAAGTTTATTTACAGACCAAGAAAAAATAGACAAAGAAAAAAAATTAGAACTTACAATATGTAGCATAAAAAACAAATTAGGAAAAAACAGTATTATTAGAGGAATGGACTTAGAAGAAGGAGCAACAACAATACTAAGAAACAAATTGATAGGAGGTCATAATGGTGGTTAGTAGAGCAAAACAATTTCTTCCATTTGATGCACTAAAAGGATTACAAGAAGCACTAAGAGAAAAAGAACAAGAACAAGAAGAGAAAATAGAATTATCAGAAGAATCACTATTAGAACTAAATAATAGCTTTAACAAAATTGAAATTGGAAGTAAAGTCAAAATAAAATTTTATAAAAATAATAAATATGTAGAAATTAGTGGTACCATAACAAATATTGATTATATAAAAAAGAAAATCCAAATAGAAAATTTTCAAAATATAAATATTTCTGACATAGTATCAATATCAATATAATCTAGATTTTTATACTAGTTGAACGGTTAGTCTAAATTATATAAAACTATTGCTAAAAATATAAAACTGATATAATATATGTAAATAGAAGAAAAAACATTCTTCAAAATGTAAAAAAAAGGAAACTTAGGAGGAAAAATATGAAAGGCATAAAAATAGGAAACAAAGAATCAAAATATCCTATTATCCAAGGAGGAATGGGAGTAGGAGTATCATTGCACAAACTAGCCGGAACAGTAAGTAAAGAAGGTGGAATTGGTATTATATCTTGTGCAGATATTGGATATCAAGAAGAAGACTTCAATAAAAACCCATTAGAAGCAAATTTAAGAGCAATAAAAAAAGAAATAAAAATGGCAAGAGAAATAGCAGGAGAAGACAAAATATTAGGAGTAAATATAATGGTAGCCATGAAAGAATATGCAACATATGTTAAAGCATGTGTAAAAGAAAAAATAGACTTAATAATTTCAGGAGCAGGAATACCAAAAGACTTACCAGAATATGTTAAAGGAACAATCACAAAAATAGCACCAATAGTTTCATCACTAAGATGTTGCAAATTAATAGTAAAACATTGGATGACAAAATACGACTATGTTCCAGACATGATTGTTATAGAAGGACCAGAAGCAGGAGGACATTTAGGATTTAAAAAAGAAGAATTAGATGAAGAAAACAAACCAAAACTAGAAAACATAACATCTGAAATAGTAGAATATATAAAAGAAGTAGAAAAAGAAACAGGAAAAGAAATACCTGTAATAAGTGCAGGAGGAATTTGGGATAGCAAAGACATCAAAAAATACTTAAATTTAGGAGCATCAGGAGTACAAATGGCAACAAGATTTGTAGCAACAAATGAATGTGATGCATCAGAAGAATTCAAAAAAGCATATATAAACGCAAAAGAAGAAGATATAAAAATAATAAAAAGCCCAGTTGGTATGCCTGGCAGAGCAATTTACAATGAATTTATACAAAAAACAGAAAACGAAAAATGCCATATAGATAAATGTTACAACTGTATCAAAACATGTAATGTAGCAACAACACCATATTGCATAACAAAAGCATTAATAAATGCAGTAAAAGGCAATTTAAAAGAAGGACT
>CALXAA010000040.1 GCA_944386165.1 uncultured Clostridia bacterium | reverse complement strand
GGTAGACTCGAACTACCGACCTTTGGGTTATGAGCCCAACGAGCTGCCAACTGCTCCACCCCGCGATATGCTAACATTTTTATTATACAACAGTTCTAATAAAATTGTCAATACTTTTTACAAAAATAGTTTGAAATAAAAAAATATTTTCTTTAAACTATTTATTAATATTATTATATTCAAAATATTATTAAATATGAATAAAAATTCATTAAAAAGAAAAAATTTTGTTGACAATATATTTATGTGATAATAAAATATTCATAAAACACGTAATATTAAAGAATTGGAGGAAGAAATGTTAAATCAATTTTCAAGAACGGAATTATTAATAGGAAAAAAAGGAATAGAAACACTTCAAAAAGCAAAAGTCGCAATATTTGGAATAGGAGGAGTAGGTTCTTTTGTAGTTGAAGGATTAGTAAGAGCGGGAATTGAAAATTTTATTTTAGTAGATAATGACAATGTAAGTTTAACTAACTTAAACAGGCAAATTATTGCAACAACAAAAACCATAGGAAAGTCAAAAGTAGAAGTTGCAAAAGAAAGAATTTTAGAAATAAACCCTAATGCAAAAGTAGCTACTTATAAAGAATTCTTTATGCCAAGCAGTGAAGAAATACTAGACAATACAGTTGATTATATAGTAGATGCAATAGATACAGTAACATCAAAAATCGAATTAGTAGTAAGAGCAAACAAACTAAACATACCTATTATATCAAGTATGGGAACAGGAAATAAATTAGATCCTACAAAATTTGAAGTAACAGATATTTATAAAACCAGTGTTTGTCCATTAGCAAAAGTAATTAGAAAAAAATTAAGAGAACTGAATATAAAAAAACTAAAAGTATTATATTCAAAAGAAGAACCTATAAAAATAGAAAAACTACAAAAAAATAATTATGAAGAAAATTCTAAAAATCAAGTACCAGGAAGTATATCATTTGTACCATCTGTTGCAGGTTTAATTATTGCAGGAGAAGTAGTTAAAGACATTATAAAAAAATAAAAATTTTGTATATGAGAAATTTTTTTCAACAATCTTTTGTTAATTTATAAAAACTCATTATAGTAATATGAAAAGTTTTTTGTAAAATAAAAGTATTATTTTGTAAAAAAAATATAATACAACGAATTTTTTCTGATAGAATTTAAAACTATGAGGAGTAAAATAATGCTTTAAAGGAATTACATTTATGCCTTAGGAAAGGAATGAGAAAAAATGAAAGATTTAGAAACAAAAAATTTAAGAATTAGAAAGTTCAAAATTGAAGATGCAAAAGATGTGTACGAAAATTTAGCTACAGAAAAGAAATTAGCTGATTCTTTAGACTATAATGTTCATCGCAATATTGAAGAAACAAAAAGAGTAATATTTTCTTATATAAAGGAATATGAAACAGGAGAGTTGGTATGGGCGTTAGAGGAAAAAGAGACTAACACTGTAATAGGAATTATTAATGCACAAGAAATGTCAAGAAAAAACAAGTGTTGTAGAATAAAATTTGCAATGGCTTTAAAATGGAAAGAATCAACTTATATGGAAGAAGCTTTAAAAAAAGTAATAAATTATCTTTTTAACATAGAAGACTTTAATATTGTAATTTCAAATTTTTATGATGGAAACAAAGAATTAACTCAAAAAAAGGAATCAATTCTACAAAATGTTGGAATGAGAAAAGAAGCATGTTTACGAAATAGAAAAATTAACGAAATAAGTGGTGAAAGTGAAAATAGATTAATATATTCAATAACAAAAGAAGAAATTGCTTAGATATAAAAAGTCGCATAGTTTATGCGGCTTTTTGAATTGAATTTATATAAATAAGGATTAATACGTTAGTGCAAAATTGGATTTTAATGTTCCAAAATGGAACGAAGTGATTTGTCGATTTTCATCGAATGCCAATCAGCACTAACGCAATACTATAAAATTCGTAAAATTTGATATGTTCATAAGAAATTATCAATTTTTACTATTACTAGTATAACGTATAAAAATAGCACCAAAATAGGAAAACAATGTAATTAAATGTAGTAAAACATAGGATTTTGTGGTATATTATATAGCAAAAAAAGAAATGGAGGATAAACATGGAAACAAAAGCTATGAAAATTGTAGTTATAGAAGATGATATTGAAGATTGTAACAAAATTAAAGAATGTTCTAGAAACAGAAGTGACATAGAAATAGTTGCTATTACAGATTCTGATGTAAAAGCTTTGAAAATTATTAAAGAAAAACACCCAGAAGGTATTATATTAGATTTAGAATTAAATAATAGTAGTTCAGGAAGCTCTGATACTTTTGGTTTCATGTCAAAGTTGAAAAAACTAAATCTAAATTATGAGCCAATTGTTATAGTTACAACTTATATCAATTCTAAAAGAACTTATGATAAACTTCATAGAGAAGGAGTTGAACTTATATTATATAAAGCACAACCAAATTTTTCTTATGACAATGTTTTAAACGATTTTATTAACTTAAGACAAGATTTTGTTGAAAACAAACCAAAGCCAGTTGAAGAGATTTTTGAGGATAACAAAAATAAGTTGTCAGATTGTATATATCATGAACTTGAATTGGTTGGAATTAGTCCTAAAATGGTAGGAAGAAAATATCTTCATGATGCTATATTTTATATGATTGAAAATCCAGAAAGTGAAATAAGTGTAAGTCAATATTTAACAAAAGTTTATAAGAAATCAGGAAACACTATTTCAACAGGTATGCAAAATGCAATTAATCATGCTTGGAGAACTACAGCAATTGAAGATTTAGAAGAAAATTATACTGCAAAAATAAATGTTAACACAGGTATTCCGACTCCGAGTGAGTTTACTTGTTATTATAGAGATAAAGTTAAAAGATTAATTTAATATTTATAAAAGTAAAGCATAGTTTTTTCTGTGCTTTATATTTTTAGAAGAGTAATATGTAATCATTTTTTATGATTGCTGTTACTCTTTTTTTCTTTATTTGATAAAAAATCCTATTTTTTTTCATGTTTTAAAAAAAAATACTATATAAGTTTATTACGCAATCCTGCTTGTA
>CALXAA010000039.1 GCA_944386165.1 uncultured Clostridia bacterium | reverse complement strand
GGAACAATACAAGACCTAAAACAAAGCCTAAAATATCCAGAAAACTTTGAAAACAGCAACATAAAAGAAATAGTCCAAAACTCAGATACGGAAAGAACAGAAGTATTAGTATATTACAATGATGGAACAGTAATAGTATTCAACTACTTAACAGGAGATATAACATTTAAACAAGAAGTACAACAAAACATAGGACTAATAGACTACATAAAACAAAGCATAGCAAACATAATACCAAGTAGCACAAATAACACAAGCAAAGAATACGAAGAAAGCAAAGAACTAGTAGAAAAACTAGAAGAAGTACCAGTAGAAGAAGCAATACAAGAAGTAAAACCAAATAACGGTACAAATTCACAAAATACTGAAACAAACAACAGCACACAAGAAACAAACAGCAGTAGCAATACACAAAATACTCAAAACAATGAAACAATCAACAACGTAAATAGTTTAACATCAAGTAAAAACTATGTAACATCATACAACCCAGAAACAGGAACATATGAAGTATATAGCGTAGAAGAAATAATTAATAATAGCGAAGAAGAACCAGAATCAGAAACAGAAAAAATCCAAGCAAATGGATTAGAACAATTCTATGAAAGCTATAATACAACAGGAAAGAAAACAAAAATAGAACCAGGTCTAGTCATTATAATAACAACAATCACAGCAATAGGCATTTTAAGCATAGCTATCATAAGAAGAGCAAAATATGCAAAATAAATCTCACTTTAAAAGCGGTATAGTCTAAAAAGATTATACCGTTTTAAATATATAAAACATTTCAAAGATTTAAATAACAATATTAACGAATAAAAAATGTCGATTTATGTCAATGAAAAAATCTTGACAACAACATAAAAGTGATGATAATATAATTATAAATTTTTTATCCTTAAAATTTAAGTTCAAAAACATTTAATTAATCAAATAAAGAGGTGATAAAGTCATAGAAAAGCCAAAAAGCACTTTTTTATCACAAATTGTTTTTAGCATCTCAATAATAATTTTTATAATCACACAAGTTTTCATCTATAAATACCAAACAAAATTAAAATCAAATACAGAAATAGGTAAAGAAATTATGCAAGAAAGTACTAAAACAGTTTCAGATAAAGAAATAAACCAAATAAATATTGCAGAAGAAGAAACATGGCAATTAGAAATACCAAGTATAAATTTAAAAGCAAACATAAAAAACGGCACAGACGCAGAAACACTAAACAAATACATAGGGCATTTTGTAGAAACACAAGTAGAAGAAGGAAATATTGGACTTGCTGCACATAATAGAGGATACGAAGTAAACTACTTTGCCAGACTCAAAGAACTCAAAGAGGGAGACGAAATTATATACCAATATAAAAATATGAAAAAAATATATGAAGTTACAAAATGCAAAATTATAAAAGATACAGATTGGGAAGTTTTAGAAAATACAGAAGATAATATGTTAACACTTATAACTTGTGTGGAGAATGAACCAGAGTATAGAAGATGTGTACAAGCAGAGGAAAAAGAGTAGTTTTTTTATATAAAAATGAATAAAAATCCTTAAGATGGAAAAAATTAGAATATAACAAAATTTAAGGAGTGGTAAAATGGAATCAAGCAATATGAAAAACATGGTTGTATTAAAAAATCTTCCATCAAACATGGTAGAAGAAGCAATAATAATATTCAAAAAAACTCAAAAAGTCAAAGAAAAAGAAGCAATAGAAAAATTACATAAAATAGACTCTGCACCAAAAGAAACAAAATCAAAAGACTACATTTTAAAAGAAGCAGAAATGCTAGTAAACGACTATATAAAGCAAATAGAAAGCAAAAAGAACACAAACATATTCGAAAAAAGCATAAATTACAAATACAATTTTCTAAAAAAATATAGTACAGTAATAACAATACTTTTCGGAATAAGTTTAATAATAAATTTTATATAATAACATAAAAAACTTTTAAATTGCATAAATATTACAAAATGCAGTTTAAAAGTTTTTTTGATATACAAAACAATATAAATTAAAGAAGGGAGAAATGTTAGCATTTTTTGTTAACATCAAAAAAATATGGAAAGAATATTATCTGTTGATGAAAGAATAAGAAGAGCCGAAGAAAGATACTACAAAAACAAAACAGAAGAGTCAAGATATACCAAAAAAGAAAACCAAGAATACACCAAAAAAACAAACAACACAAAAACCAAAAAAAAGATAGTAGCAAAACTAATCAAAAACACATGTGTCTGTTTAATAATATACGGATGTTTTTACAATATAACAACAAGTAATTACATAGTATCAGAAGACTTCACAAACAAAGCAAAAGAAGTTTTAAATACAGATATTAATTTATTACAAATATATTCAAATATAAAAGATAATGTAGGTAATTTTGTCAATAATTTTAATAAAACAGAAGAACAACAAACAAATGAAAATACAGACAACAACATAGAAAACATCCAAAACAACAACGAAAATATTGGCGGAGCAGAAGTAAGCAATGTAGAAGAAACAAACACAGCCACTACTCAAGAAGCAGAAGAAGCAAATAATCAGCCAACAACACAAGAAACAGAAACAGTAGAACTAAGCCAAATGGAAAAAGACGCAAATTTTATAAAAGAAAATATAAGTGTAATAAAACCAGTAAACGGAACCATCAGCTCTAAATTCGGACCAAGAAACCCAACAACAGTAACAGTACCTAAAAATCATACAGGAACAGACATAGCAGCTGTTACAGGAACAAAAATTATATCTGCAACAGATGGAAAAGTAATATTAAATTCATCTCAAGGAGACTTTGGAAAACACTTAGAAATTCAAATTGGAGAAGTAATTTTTCTGTATGCACATTGTAATGAATTATACGTAAATGAAGGAGATGAGGTTGTACAAGGGCAAGAAATAGCAGAAGTTGGTTCAACAGGAAATACAACAGGACCTCATTTACATTTTGAAATTAGATATCAAGATAGATACATAGACCCAGAAATGGTATTACAATTATCATAAATTATAAAAAGTCACAAAGCACTTTTATTGCTTTGAAGAGGAGGAAAAATTGAGAATCAGAATAGATTTAAAAATCCTTATATTTTTAATTTTGTTTTATTTAACTAACCAAATAAACATATATTTAACAATATTATTCTTTTGTATAATTCACGAGTTAGGTCATTTGCTAACAGGACTAGCACTAAAGCTAAAACCTGAAAAAATAGAATTAATGCCATATGGATTATCAGCATCATTAAAAATAAACCCACAAGACTTAAACAAAAAAATAGGAAAAGGTACAGTACTAGAAGTAAAAAAAATAATAATAGCATTAGCTGGACCAATTGTAAGTTTAGTTTTTGCAATAATCTTTATTTATGTTGATCCAATATACATAACAAAACAAGATGCTGTATACTCTAATATATTAATTCTTTTGTTCAATTTACTTCCACTATATCCACTAGATGGAGGAAGAATTATAAAAGGACTTTTACATATAAAATTTGGAAATAAAACATCTAAAAAAATAGTAAATGAAATATCTAATATAACAATGTATATATTATCATTTATTTTTAGTATTGCAGTTTTTTATTTCCAAAACATAGCTTATTTCCTAATTTGTATATTTTTATGGATAATTACTTATGATGAAAATAGAAAATTTAAAAATTATATGAAAGCTTGTGAATTGATTGATAATGAATAAATCTGTAAAAAAAACAAATACTATAAAAAAATCTACAGAGAGGATGATTTATATGTATAATTTTAGAACAGATTTAGCTTTAGAAAGAAAAGATATTTATCAAAAAGCAAATAAGTTAAATGAAATAGATGGAGTTGAGTGTACTGAAGAAAAAATCGATGACAACATAAAAGTTTCTAAAGTAAAAATTGTAAATAAAAATGGAGAAGAAGCATTAGGAAAAGCTATGGGAAATTACATTACTATTGATGTAAAAAAACTAAAGATAGCAGGAGATGAAGAAATTCAAAAAGCTTCAGAGGTAGTTGCAAATGAATTAAAAGAAATGATAAATCTTCATACAGAAAAACAAGGAGAAATATTAGTTGTAGGATTAGGAAATATATATGTTACTCCAGATGCTTTAGGACCTAAAGTTATAAATGAAGTTGATGTTACAAGACATTTAATTAAATATTTACCACAATATGTTGAAGAAGGAACAAGACCTGTTAGTGCAATTGCTCCAGGTGTGTTAGGAACAACAGGAATTGAAACTGTTGAAATATTAAAAGGAATTGTTGAAAATACAAAACCAAAATTAATTATAGTAATTGATGCTCTTGCTTCTAGGAGTATAGATAGAATTAGTAGTACAATTCAAATTTCAGATACTGGAATAGTTCCGGGAGCAGGAGTAGGAAATACTAGACAAGAAATTAGTGAATCTAGTCTTGGAATACCAGTTATTTCATTGGGAATTCCAACTGTTGTGGAACTTGCAACTCTTGTATCTGATGGAATAGATATATTTATAGATAGGCTTCAAGAAAAGGCAGAATCAAATGATTATTTAAATCAATTGCAGAAGGAAGATAAATATGAGGAAGTAAAAGAGGCTCTTAATGTTGGAGAATATAATATGATTGTTACTCCAAAAGAAATAGATGATTTAATAGAAAATATGAAAGATATTGTAGCAAGAGGAATTAATTTTTCAGTCAATTAA
>CALXAA010000038.1 GCA_944386165.1 uncultured Clostridia bacterium | reverse complement strand
AATTAGTTTGTGAACTCTAAAAATAATATTGACAAAAACAAAAAAAGCATGTAAAATAAATACATATTTTAGGAGTATATCTAGAAATTAACAAATTTCGAGCGATATAGAACAATTGAAAAGCAATTGTTTACACAGACGTAAGATTTTAAAGTCTTGCTGAGGAGTCTTAAAAGATTTCTTAGTAAGGCTTTTTTTAATGAATAGAAACACATTCCACTTTTTTCTATTCAAAAAAGCTTTACTAAATATTAAATAGGAGGGATTTTGTATGAAATACTTTAAAAAACTAATAGGAGAACGAATTTATTTATCTCCAAGAAATAGCGAAAGTGAAGAAGTAGAAAAATTCACAGAATGGCTTAATGACTTTGAAACAACAGACTATATTGGTAGAAGTGCTTGTATAACAACACTCGAATCAGAAAGAGAATATTTTGAAAAAGAAAATAACAAAAACTATAATTTTTTCATTGTAACTCTAGATAGAGATAAACTAATAGGCACAATTGGATTAGAAAGGTATAATCCTATTAACAGAACAGCAACTTTAGGAATATTTATAGGAGACAAAGAATATAGAAGCAAAGGATATGGTACAGAAGCAATAAAACTTATATTAGATTTTGGATTTAATTATTTAAATATAAACAACATAAAACTAGAATTAATGGGATTTAATGAAAGAGCATTAAAATGCTACCAAAAATGCGGATTTAAGGAATATGGAAGAAGAAGACAATCTAAATTTATTAATGGAAAATACTATGATACAATTGAAATGGATATACTTGCAGAAGAATTTAAAGAAAGTTTTATAAAAAATAAAAATATACAATAGCAAATATAAATTACTATGAAAGATTTATACAATCAAATAGCAAATAAAATATAGACTAATAAAATAATTTGTGATAATATTTCATAAGAAAAACAAAGGCAGGTATTAAAAAATATGAAAAATTATTTAAACACACTAAATGAAGAAATCAAACAATATTTGAAAATATTATCACCAGAATTTCCAGAATGGTTATTAGAATATATTAATACTCCAGAAATGCTTAGACTTGATGAAATAGGAATGTCATGTGGTACATTTTACACAAAAGTATATAATGACAAATACTTTTATTCAACATTAACTCATAGTATTGCAGTTGCACTAATAATATGGAACTTTACACATGATAAAAAACAAACAATATCAGGGTTATTCCATGATATTGCAACTCCAACATTTAAGCATTGTATAGATTTTATGAATGGAGATTCAGAACATCAAGAATCTACTGAAGAAAGAACTGAACAAATAATAAAAAATTCAACTGAAATTATGAAGTTATTAAATAGAGAGGGCATAAAAATTGAAGAAATTTCAGATTATCACATATATCCAATTGCAGATAATGACACTCCTAAATTAAGCAGTGATAGACTTGAATATACATTATCAGGAGGATTATATCAAGTAAGAGTATTTGAAATAGAAGATATAAAAAAATATTATTCAAATCTAACAGTTTTAAAAAATGAAGAAAACATTCCAGAACTAGGCTTTAAAGATTCAAAAATATGTGAAGAATTCATACACAAAATTTCAAAATTATGGCCTCGTTGGGTTGAAGATGAAGATAGATTATGTATGCAATTTATTGCAGATATAATGAAATCAATGAGTATAAAGGAATATATTACAATAGATGATTTATATAATCTATCAGAAAAAGAAGTAATAAATATTATTAAAAATTGTGATGATATCTATATAAGAAAAGCATTTGAAAATTTTCAATCAGCTACGAGAAAATCTGTATACAAAAGTGATTTGCCTAATAATAAAATTTATTGTACAAGTGTAAAAGGCAAAAAAAGATATATCAATCCTTTAGCAAAATTCAATGACAAAGTTCTTAGAATAGATGAAATTTCTTCTCAAGCAAATATGGATCTTAATAACTTTTTAAACATGAAATTACATAAGTATATTGGGTTTGATTTTGACTTTAAGCCATATAACTAATTTGAAATGAAATTATTTGAATAAAGAAATAATATAAATATTATAAGCAATAATAAACATAATAGGAGTAAATATTATGGAAATAGAGATAAGAGAAGTAAAGAAAGAAGATGAAGAACAAGTAAAAATAATGTATGACGAATACATGAATAGTAAGCCAATACCAGGAATAGATAGATTTGAAGGAATAAGAGATTTTGAAAAATTGGATAAGATGAATTTTAAAGAATGGATAGAAGATTTAGAAAAAAACAAAGATGAAAAACAACTACCAAAAGAATATTCAACACATACACTATATTTAGCCATAAATGAAAATAAAAAAATAGTTGGAGCCATAGGATTAAGATGGAAAGAAGTTCCAAAATTGATGGAATATGGAGGACTTATTGGCTATAGTATACGACCAAGCGAACGAGGTAAAGGTTATGCAACTAAAATGTTGCAATTAGCTCTAAAAGAGTTTGAAAAAATAAATAAAGAAAAAGTTTTAATTACATGTAAAGATTTTAATATTCCCTCAAAAAGAGTTATAGAAAAAAATGGTGGGATATATGAAAATAGTTATTATAATGAGGAAGATAAATATACATATTTAAGATATTGGATAAATTTGAAAGTTAGAGTAATTTAGATTATTCTAACTTTATTTTTTTTATATTTTATAAAAAATGTGACAAAGAAGTATTATTAATTGTAAAAATAATAATACTTAAAAATCTTCATTGTGTAATCTAAAAGACTTATAAACAATCACAAATTAATCTATGAAAACAGTAATGAGGAATAAAAATTTTTCGCAATAAAAAAGTTAATTTGCTAAAATAATAGTTTTATGATATAATTAAATTTAATAGCTTAAAGCTATAAATAGAAAAAGAGGAGGTTTTTTTATTAGTAATTGTCCGAGAGAAACAACAAAATAAAAGAAAAGGAGTATATCATGTTTGTCATCTTTGTATTCTTATTCATTTTTTTGTTAGCTTCAACAGTCTTTGGAATTCTGCAAAAAGGTTGGAGCGAAGAAAAAGACATTGAAATGTGTCGGAAAGCCAAAAAGGTGTTTTACTTTCTAGAAGCAACAGTTTTTGGAGTTTTTACTTTGCTTGGTTGTATTTATACAACCAACGAGCAACAAACAGCTTTTACAATAACATTTGGAGCAACAAGTACTGTTGAGCAACCGGGTATTCATTTTAAACTTCCGTATATAACGAAAGTGCATAAGTATCCGGCAACTACTCAAGGAATGGCAATTGGATACAATCCTGAAAATAATGAAAGTGAAGTTGAGGATAGTCTTATGATTACCTCTGATTTCAATTTCGTCAATGTAGATTTCTACATTGAATATAGGATTTCAGATCCTGTTGCCTATGAATTCGGTAGTACTGATCCTGAGGGAATATTGAGAAATATTTCTCAGGCGTCAATTAGAAACACTATCGGCTTATGTGATGTGGATAGTGTACTAACAACAGGAAAAAGTGAAATTGAAGCCAAAGTAAAAGCTGATATAATTGCAGAGTTGGAACAACATTCGATTGGATTAAGCATTGTTAACGTCAGTATCCAGGATACCGAACCTCCAACATCTGAAGTTTCGGCAGCATTTAATGCTGTAGAAACTGCAAAACAGAAAGCAGATGAAGAGGTAAATAATGCTTTAAAGATTGAGAATGAACAACTTCCCTCAGCAGAGGCTGAAGTGGATGCAATTATTCGGGCAGCAGAAGCAACTAAAGCTGAAAGAATAAATCAGGCAAAACAGGAGGTTGCCGAATTTAATGCTCTGTATAATGAATATTTAAGTAATCCCGAAATAGTAAAGAAACAACTTTACTATGATGCTATTGAAGAAATCCTTCCCAATATGGAAATCGTGATTGGCAAGGATTCCAAAGTTATTTACATTAACAATAATGATGGAAATAACAACAATAGCAATCAATAACCAATTAAGGGAGGACAAAAAATGAAAACATCATATAAAATTGCTATTCGGCTTGTAGCCATTTTGGCTATTTTTCTTGTAAGTAACATGTTTTATGTTTTGGAGCCTAACGAAAGTGCTCTTGTGAAGCAGTTCGGCAGAGTTGTGAGTGAACAGTCCAGTCCGGGTGTTTACTTTAAAGCTCCGTTCATTCAGACTGTAACCTATACAAATATGGCAGAACATCTGTATGATTTGGAAGCATCTGATGTGATTACATCGGATAAGAAAACAATGATTGCAGATTGTTATGCGATTTGGAGAGTTACTGATCCGCTCAAGTTCTATCAGAGTTTGGCATCTTCGGCTAAAACAGCAGAAAGTCGAATTGACGTTGCTGTTTATAACTCAATGAAGAATGTAATAAGCTCGACTCCTCAAACGGAGGTAATTAATGGCAAAGATGGTAGTTTAAATGCTACTATTTTGGAAAATGTCAATGGTATTGATTCTTATGGAATTAATGTCAATGATGTTGAAGTAAAATTACTCGACCTTCCTGAGGATAACAAGCAGTCTGTTTATGACAGAATGATTTCCGAAAGGAATGTTATTTCTGCACGATATACTGCAGAAGGTCAACAACAAGCAAAGGAAATCACAAATGATGTTGAGAGTACCGTGCGAGTTATGTTGTCTGATGCTAATACTCGTGCTGCTGAACTTGAAGCAGAAGGAGATGCTGAATACTATCAAATTCTTGCAGAGGCATATAACAGCAGTGAAGATGCTCGTTCTTTCTATGAATTTATTATCGGCTTGAATGCCCTTAAGAATTCTCTGGCAGAGGGTGGAACAATCGTCATTGACGAAAATAATCCTCTCTATTCTGTTATTCAGAATGAGACAATCGGCAATTAACTAAAACCTAAATCTTTTCAGGGGTGGTGCAAAATAGCACCACCCCGTTTTTGTTATGATAAAATTATAATAATATATAAGTTTTTATATGCAAAAAGATTGATAAATATGTAGTAATATGATAAAAATTAAATGACGAAATATAATTCATTTTTGAATAGTAATTAAAAAAAATAAGGAGATATTAAATGGAGAATATAGAAAAAAGAGACTTAT
>CALXAA010000037.1 GCA_944386165.1 uncultured Clostridia bacterium | reverse complement strand
TCTTTTGTTATTTCCATATAAAAACCTCCTATATATTTTTGTTTATTAATGTATATGAGGTATTATTTTGTTTTATTCAGGTAAAATAAAATTTTAAATAAATGATTTAATTTTTTCTTCTCACTACTGTAAAATTTACATAAAAATTGATTTTTTTTGTAAAATATGTTATAATATATTTTAGTTCGTACATTGACTACTTAGCATTGAAAAGGAGGAATTTTACAATGCTGAAACTTTATTGTCGGAAAAAGATCTTCGATTTTATCATCCCGCTACCATTTTGTTATGAAGAATCGCCTTTCATTGGTGATTGGACGGAAGACATTCACCTTAAAGACGATCACGGAAACAAATTTGGCCCTGTAGAGAAGTCTAACTTCATGGTATTAGTCATGAATTATGGCATTTCTGTCCATATTAACTCATTGATGAAGATTTTAAAGAATAAGGAGGCGGATTTTTTGGACCTGATTAGGGAAAGCCCCGATGTTCTGTTATTTGATCAGGAATCTTCTGTTGTTGAACATTATGCCAAAGAGCATAACATCCCCTGGAGTTGGATGTATGACTCTAAGCAAGGTAAGACTGTGTACTTTGCAGTTCAACCTTACAGCAGAAATTTGTACCTTTCTGGGCTCCAAGTTAGAGAACCCAATAATCCCTTTTTCTGATTCGGCAAACAGTCTAAAAAAATTCTAAATTTTCAAGAGGGTGCTCACCAACTGGTGAACACCCTCTATTTTTTCACTATTTATTTCTATCTTTTATATAAATTGCTAGTTGTTTTAAAAATTCTGCTTTTTCTCCATATATTTCTATAATTTGTACTGCTTCTTTTATTGTTTTTTCTAGTTCTTGTTTTGCTCCTTGTAATCCAAATATAGAAACATAAGTGCATTTATTATGTTCTTTATCATTTCCAACAGGCTTTCCTGTGATTTCTGGATTTCCTTCTTCTGATAATATATCATCTTTTATTTGAAATGCTAATCCAATTTTATCTGCAAATGCTGATAGTTTATTTATATCTTCTTCATTTGCTTCTGCTAATATTGCTCCCATTCTTACACTTAGTTTTAATAGTGCTCCTGTTTTGTTTTCGTGAATGTATTCAAGCATTTTTGTTGAAATATTTTGCCCTTCAAGTTCTGTGTCTAAATATTCGCCACATATCATTCTTTCAACTGCATTTGAAAATTCATTAAATACTCTTAATTTATTTTGTATATTACTAGTAGAATCCTTCAAATCTTTGCTTATTACAACATATGCTTGGTTGAATAATAGATCTCCTGCTAATAGTGCTGTTGGATGATTAAACATTTTGTGGTTGGTTGGTTTCCCATGTCTAAAATCATCATTATCTACTTCTGGTAAATCATCATGTATTAATGAAAAATTATGTATCATTTCAATTGCCACAGAATATGGCATTGCCTCATTAATGTCTTCTTTAAACATTTTGTAAACAGCTAATACCAGTATTGCTCTTAGTCTTTTTCCTCCTGCCATTAAACTATATTCTACAGCTTCATTTAGTCTTTTTTCTGGACAATTTTCTTTTTTTAAGTATTTTTCTAATTCAGTATTTACTATTTCTTGGTATTTTTTTAATTGTTCTTTAAATTCCATTTGTTTCAGTCCTCTATATTAAATTTTCCCTTTAATTTCACTTGTGTTATTACTTTTTAATTTTTTTACTTTTCCAAAAAATGCTTTTAGTTTTGCTGTGTTGTTTTTTACATCTCCCAAATAATATGAGAATGCAAAACCTATAATCATTATAATTATAGATATAACAGAAGCTACATTAAATCCTAATACACAACTACTATTTAATACATTTGGAATGATTGATAAAAATAGTCCAAATATTATTGAGAATGTGATTGTGTAAAATTTGCTTAATAATTTATTCATTAAGAATGATATTACTAAAACTCCTATTACTAATCCAACTCCTGCTGGTATTAAAATTGATAGGTTAAAATCAGCTAAAGAACCCACATATAATTCATATAAACCTAAAGTAGATAATATTACTGCACTGTCTACTCCTGGTACTATTGATGATCCAGCTACTGCAACTCCTAATAATACAGATTGTAATAAATTAGGATTTGTTATTACTGGAAATAAATCTTTATTAACTGAAAATAAAGCTATTCCAACAAGTGCTGAAATTAACATTACTATGTAGTATTTTTTATTGAAGCCTTCTTTTTTTACTTCTTTATAAAAAAGTGGTATTGTTCCTAATACTAAGCCTAGAAAAGCAAATCTTGTGTACATTTCGAAGTTTCCTAATAAGAAGTCTACTACTTTACTAAATAAAATTACACCTACTCCAAAACCTAAAAATAATGGGAATAAAAAGGCTACATTTTTCTTAAAATCTTTGAATATTGTTCCTATTGCATTAATTGTTTTTTGGTACAATCCTAAAATTACTAATAATACACTTCCACTTAATCCAGGTGCAATTCCACCTATTCCAACTATAATTCCTTTTAAAAAATTACGCATAATATCCTCCATACTTTATTTTATTTAAATATCTTTGTCATTATAATATAAATGAAAAAATTAGTCAAACCATTTTTATATAAAGTTTATTTATTTTCCATTTTTACTAACTCACAATTTAAACTTTCCCACTCTACCATCTTATTTTCAATTTCTTCATTTAATTTTTGTAAATTTTCTTGTAACTCTTTTAGTTTCAAATAATCTGTACAATTTTCCTCATCTTGCATTTGTTTTTCTATTTGATTTTTTTCGCTTTCTATTTGTTCTATTTCTCGTTCAATTTTGCTAATTTTATTTTTGGTTTTACTTTTTTCTTTATTTAAAAAATATGAGTTTTCTTTTTGACCAGAATTTCTAGAATTTATTGTTTCCTTTTTATTTATTTGATCATTTATTTTTTCTTCTTGCTCCATTCTTTTTCTTGTATATTCTTCATAATTTCCATTAAAATATGTTACTTTATTTTTCTCGAATATTAATAGTGAATCTGCTATTTTATTAACAAAATATCTATCATGCGATACAAATATTAAAGTACCTTTATATTCTTTTAAAATATTTTCTAAACTCTCTTTTCCTACAATATCCATATGATTTGTTGGCTCATCTAATAATAGTAAATTAGGTCCTTGTTTTAAAATTTTGCATAATTGAAGACGTCCTTTTTCTCCTCCTGAAAGTACTTTTATCTTTTTAAATACTTCATCTCCTGAAAATAGAAAAGATCCTAATATATTTCTTATTTGTGTTGTTGTAAGGTTAGGAAAAGTATTGCTTATCTCATCAAAAACAGTATTTTCTGTATTTAAAAATTCCATTTGTTGGTCAAAATAACCTTTTACTACATGGTATCCATATTCAAATTCTCCTCCAAATTTTTGTATATTGCCATTTAGAGTTTTTAGAAGTGTTGATTTTCCTATTCCATTTTCACCTATTATTCCAAGCTTTTGCCCTTTATATAACTCAAATGTTACATTCTGAATTGGCTTATCATACCCTATTTCTAAATTTTTTGCAGTTAATACCATTTTTCCACTTTCTACTTCTATATTAAAGTTTGCGTGAAATGTTTTTAAATTATATTTATTTGGCTCTTCTATAATTACCATTTGTTCTATCTTTTTTAATTTTGATAGTGCCATTTTTGCTTTTGTTGGTTTATATCTAAACCTATCTGCTATTGCTTTTAATCTCTTTATTTCGGCTTGTTGATATTCGTAATCTTTTAATTGTTTTTCATAATTATTTCTTTTTTGTTTTTCAAATTCTGAATAATTGCCAGTATATTCTGTAAGTTTTCCATATTCAATTTCATATACTTTATTTACTATTCTGTCTAAAAACATTCTGTCATGTGATACAATAACTACTGCTTTAGGGTAGTTTTTTAAATAGTTTTCTAGCCATTCTATTGCAGTTATATCTAGATGGTTTGTTGGTTCATCTAGTAACAGTATATCTGGCTTGCTTAACAGTAGTTTTAAAAAGGCTATTTTGGTCTTTTGACCTCCTGAAAACTCATTTATTTTTTTCTTTTTATCTTCTTCTGAAAATCCAAATTTTTTTATTGCTATTTCATATTCTTTTTTATATGTATAACCATCTAACATTTCGAATTTCTCTAATGAATTCGTATATTGTTTTATTAAATCTTCATCAGAACTTATTTGTAATTTATTTGCAAGTTCTGATATTTTTTCTTCTAGTTTTATTATATTTTCATATACTTTTAAAATTTCTTCTAACATTGTTAAGTTTGAATTTTCAAAATTAATTTGTTTTAAATATCCTATGCTAGGATTGCCTTGTTTATATATATTAAATTTTTCTTCTCCTATTCCTTCTTCTAACATATTATTATTTATTATACTATTAAGAAGTGTGCTTTTTCCTGCTCCGTTTCTACCTACAATAGCAATTTTGTCTTTATCTTTTATTTCTAAATTAATTTCTTCTAGTATTGTGTCTGCTCCAAAACTAACTGATCCATTTATTATTTTATAGTTCATTTTTATTATCCTTCTTGCTTGAATTATTTTAATAGATTATTTGTTTTTTGGTAAAAAATAATAACAGCCATATAATAAAAAATAACTATATGGCTGACCTACCAATTCATATCTTCTTAATATTCAATCCTCATAACATAATTTTTTAATAATACAGTTCTTAGAACTACCTTGTAATAAAAAATTGTAAAATATTTTATAAATTGTAATAAAAAATAGCCAATCTTTTAACCAGATTTTGCTTTATATTTTATTTATTCTTCTATCTACTTTTATAGATATGAAATGGATAGGTTTAGGCTGTTAGCTTTTTTGCTCATTTATCTTGCTAAATAACTTTGCAAGCACCTATTTTAATTCAATTAAATGTGCTTAACTCTAGACATCTATGTCAAATTCAATTGAATTTAATTTTGAAATTTCAAAATCCGTGTCTTGAATTTTCTTTTCTAATGTTTCATATTCTTTTCTTATTTCATTAATGTCGAAGTTTATTGTTTTACATTCAAAATATGAATTGTTTACTTCTGTTTCTCTTTTCTTTACACTCTTTTGTGATAGTAAATAATTGTATAAGCTTTTCATTTTTCTTAAATTTGTGTTGTCTACTAATGCTTCTTAACTTTTTTTATTTGTTTGTTTATTTTATAATAATTTAGGTTTTTTGTCAATTCTTTATCCTATCTTTTCTATATCTATTCTTGCATTATCATATCTAATATCTTCAATAGATACTCCATTTAGCTTTAAAACATC
>CALXAA010000036.1 GCA_944386165.1 uncultured Clostridia bacterium | reverse complement strand
TGTACTTTGTTTTGTTCTAGTTTGTATAGAACGATTTGTATTTTACCATACCATTTTCTTTTTGTCAATACTTTTTTAAAAATATTTTTAAATATTTTTTGCGTTATTTTAGGGCAAAATAAAAAACTAGTAATTTGTTGTTTTTTGTTCTTTTTTTGTTGTTACTTTATACTAATTTCTTGTGTATTATTTAAAATATTTTTTCTGTTAATTGGTACATTTTTTATGTTATCACATTCAAAAAATAATGTCAATACTTTTCCGAAAAATATTTTTTATTTTTTAATATAAAAATGGATTCATGATGTTCTTTATATAACTAATGCATAAAATTATCAAACTTACTATTATTAATTTTTTTCTATTTTCTTCAACTTTCTTTTTTAATGTGCTTTTTCCTTTTATTTTATCTATAATATACCAAATACTAATAACTGAATATGTTATCATGAGCGGAATTGTAATAATATTATATTGTAGGGATTTTATTATATCTCCTTTTAATAAGTAGATGACAGAACTGGTTAATCCACAACCTGGACAAGGTATTTTAAACAAATTATAAATTAAACAAATTCTAATATTATTTAAATAAAGTAAATATATAATAATTAATAAAAAAATATTAATTATTATATATTTTACCACTTCTATATGACTTCTTTTTAGTTTCATAATGAATTACATTATCATACTTATTTTTGATAAATTTAGTTGTTTTGTTTTTCTACTGATTGTAAACCAATCTATAATTGTTAAAATTCCACATAATCCACCAGTTAGTAGTTTTAATATTCCAATTCCAATATCTCCAATCATAAATCTGTCAACTCCTAGTGTACCCAAGAAAATTGAGACAAGTAACATTACTGTTGGATCTTTTAATTCTGTAGCTTGTAATGTTAATAATGAATCATCTGATGCATTTTCTAATTTTTGTCTAATAATTGGTATAGCTGATGGTTCAAAATATTTAGCATTTGTTGTTAGATATAAATCAATATTTTGACAAAAAAAGATATTTTTTTTACACTGAGTCGCTTGATTTAATATTAACACTTTTTACTTTATTATATATGTTCTTTATTATTAGGTTTATTCCATGAAATATAGTCACATGTTTTTGGATTGTTCTCACATATATAATATTTTCTTTTACTTTTTGATTTTCTTACTTGTATTGTTCCTCCACATTTTGGACAAGGAACATCTATTGTTTCTATTATTGGTTTTGTGTTTTTACATTCTGGATATCCAGGGCATGCTAAGAATTTACCATATTTTCCGTATTTATATATCATCATTCTTCCACATTTGTCACATGGTATGTCTGAAACTTCTTCAACCATTTGAACATGTTCTAGTTGTTTTTCTACTCTTTCTACATTTTCTTCAAATGGCCCATAGAATTCTTTAATCATTTCTTTCCAGTTTTCTTTTCCTTCTGCAATATTGTCAAATTGACTTTCTATGTTTGCAGTAAATTCTACATCCATTATATTTGCAAAGTTTTCCTTTAACAATTTGTTTACTACTTTTCCTAATTCTGTTGGTATTAATTGTTTTTGCTCTTTTTCAATATATCTTCTTTCTAATATAGTAGTAATTGTAGGAGAATATGTACTTGGTCTTCCTATTCCTTTTTCTTCAAGTGTTTTTACAAGACTTGCTTCTGTATATCTTGGAGGTGGTTCTGTAAAGCTTTGTTTTGGCTCTATTTTTTCTTTTTTTACCTCTTGATTTACAGTTAAGTCAGGAATCATTCCTTCTTCCTCTTCTTTTTCGTCAGTTCCTTCAACATATAATGTCATAAATCCTTTGAATTTTAAATTTTGTCCATTTGCTTTGAATGTATATTTATTTGCTTCTATTGTAACTGCCATTGTATCATATATTGCTGAAGACATTTGGCTTGCCATAAATCTATTATAAATTAGTTTGTATAATTTATATTGGTCTTTTGTTAGAGAGTCTTTTATTTTGTCTGGCTCTAATTCTGCATATGTTGGTCTTATACCTTCATGCGCATCTTGCGCATCTTTATTAGTTTTATAATATCTGTTTTCATAATAGTTTTCACCATATGTTTCTATAATATGAGCTTTTGCAGCAGCTCTTGCTTCTTCTGAAATTCTTGTAGAATCTGTTCTCATATATGTTATAAGTCCTATTGTGCCTTTTTCTGGGATTTTTACACCTTCATATAATCCTTGTGCAATTGACATTGTCTTTTTTAATGTGAAGCCTATTTTTCTTGATGCTTCTTGTTGCATTGTGCTTGTTGTAAATGGTGGAGCAGGTGTTCTTTTCTTTTCTCCTTTTTTTACATCTTCTACTATATATTTTGCATTTTTTATTGCTTCTAATATTTCATCTGCTTCTTCTTTATTATGAATTTCTTGTTTTTTTCCATCTTTTCCATAGAATTTCGCTTCAAAGATTTTTTTTGATTTTTCATCTAGAAGTTTTACATAAATATTCCAATATTCTTGTGGAATAAATTTTTCTATTTCTTCTTCTCTATCTACTATTAATTCTACTGCTATTGATTGAACTCTTCCTGCTGATAGTCCTCTTCTTACTTTTTTCCATAATACTGGGCTTATTTTATATCCTACTATTCTGTCTAATACTCTTCTTGCTTGTTGTGCATCTACTAAATTTATATCTATGTCTCTTGGTTCTTTTATTGCTTTTTGTACAGCATTTT
The DNA here is from genome assembly GCA_944386165.1 of uncultured Clostridia bacterium. Lineage (GTDB taxonomy): Bacteria > Bacillota > Clostridia > TANB77 > CAG-508 > CAG-269. The sequence goes on along the minus strand of CALXAA010000036.1, from coordinate 3,298 downwards.
TTGTTATTTCATTAAATGTTACTCTTGTTATATTTTTGTTTTCTGGGTTTAATATGTTTGATAAATGCCATGCTATTGCTTCTCCTTCACGGTCAGGGTCAGTTGCTAAATATACTTTTTTTGAATTTTTGGCATTCTTTTTTAGGTCTTTTATTAAATCTCCTTTTCCTCTAATGTTTATATATTCAGGTTCGAAATTGTTTTGTACATCTATTCCTAATTTAGATTTTGGTAAGTCTCGAATATGTCCCATTGATGCCATTACTTTAGTGTTTCCACCCAAGAATTTTTTTATTGTATTAGCTTTTGCTGGTGATTCTACTATTATTAATTTATCTGTCATATTCTTATTTTCTCCTTTCCCAATTTTCTATGGAATTTTTCTATTTTTTTTACCACTTTCGTATTGTAACTTATTTTTTTGTTTTTGACAAGTATTTTTATTATTTTTTTAAAAGGTATAGGTTGACCTCCTATACCTTTTTTATAAAGCTGAATTGATATCTTTTTGAATTTCTATAATTACATCTTCGAGACTTATAGGAGTTACTTCGTTCCTTTTGATCTGCTCTAAAATCATTTCTATTTGTTTTTCGTTATTTGTTATATGTTCTACTTTACTTTGTTCTATTCCAATTTTATCTTTATATTCTGTTTTGATTGCTTGTATTCCAAATATTGATTTATTGTCTTTTACTCTTTCATCTTCACTTATTATTTTATAGTATTCAACTTTTATTGGATAATCTATTCCTGCTTCCTTAAGCTCTTCTCGGCTTATAAATATACTTCCATAAAAGTTTTTCAACATTTCACCCTCCTTTCTCTTTTGTGTGAAACTCCCTGTTTTTCCATTTTTTAGGAGTTTAGACTTACTATATTACTTTATGGCAAAAAATGCAAGTGTTTTTTGTCATTTTTTTATTTTTTTAATTTTTTATTCGTCATTATTTTACAAAAAATATATTGATAATATGTTATAATTTATATTAACATATGGCATATGCGTATTTTTTCTTCAATATAAAATTGGCTAATTTTTTCTTGCTTCTTTAATATTAATAATTTGTTGTTTTTTCTGGATTGTTGATATTGCAAGATTAAAAGGCACAAAATTTATAATGTGCCTTTTTTTAATCTATTCGTTTGGGTTCAAGACCAAATGTTCCATAAATAGGATCCTCAAATAATGGGATTATTGGTGGATAAATAGTAAAAATTACAAATGATAGAAATATTACTATTATTAACAATATTGATGGTATTTCTGCTTTATATTCAGTTTTATTTTGAATAATTTTATATGCCACAAATTCTCCAAATATTATTCCTACTACAAATGAACCTATATCTAATATTGCAATATTTTTTCCTATTATCCCTGTATATGTGTAGAAAAATATTACTACAAATAGCATTGCTGTAATAATTCCTGCTACTTGCCCCAACCAATAGTTTTTGTATTGTTTGTTGATTGTAAAGCCTCCTATTATTGCCATTAATGCCATAGGATAAAAGAGTAATTTTAAGTGTTCCCAAACACTTTCATTTACTGCACTAAATATTCCAACTATTGGATTGTAATTTGAAAGTTGATATGTAAAGTGTAGGAGAGTGCCTAGTATTAAGCAAATTATTATGACTATTACTTGCCATTTTTTTAATTTCATATATTTAAGTTCCTTTCTTTGCTTAAATATATGCTCAATATAAAAAAATATTAGTAGTTTTAATGTTTTAAACTAAATTTTGTACTTTTTTACTCTTTCTTTTTCTTCTGGAGTTATTCTGTAACTTTCACAGATTTTACTTATTGATTTATTTTGTGTGAATTTGTCTAATTTATTATTTTTTAAAAATTTTTCTGTTTTCTCTTTTTGTTTTATATATGCTATTGATACTAGCCAAGCTATTGCCATTTGTACATAATAATCTTTACTTGTAATATTATTTATTTGTTCTAGAATTTTATCTATATATTCTTCTTTTAAATAGTAATCTAAATACATTACTAGTGCAAATCTTATTTCATATTCTTTTTTTGATTTTATATATTGTTGTAGAAATTCCCAGACTTCTTTTTCATATTTTTGAGCAATTTTTAAGGTTCCACATGTTACGTCACATACTGCCCAGCTGTTTATTTTGGGTACAAATTTTTCTAAATATTTTAGTTTTTCTTCTAATGTTGTTTTTGAATATCCAATGACTAATCCTTGTAGTAATAGTTCCTCATAATATTCATCTTGTGCATTTTTTAAGTAATTTTTGTAGTCTGTTTTTGCAATTTGTTTTGCTATCTTTTTTAGTTCTGGTACTCTTACTCCTATTATTTTGTCTAGATTTGGACAAAGTTTGCCATGGAATTCTTTATATTTTAAATCTTGTTTTTCGAATAATTTTTCTCTTATTTCGTTCATTTTTACTCCAATCTGTAATTATTTTTTTATAGTTTCTTCAATTTTTGTATTGTTTTTATATGATTTTACTTGAAAATTGTTTTTGCCATCAAATTTTATCATCAATACTTTTGTATAATTATTTTTACATGGTTTTGATATTTCTTTTATTATAAGGCTTGCTTTGTGTTTTCTTAATGTGTCAAAAGTATTCATAAATCCTAGTCCTGTTCCGCCTTCTTCAGCATGTGTTGTACTTGGTTTCTTTCCTAAATTTTTAAGTGTTTCTTCTTCAAATTCTATTCCGCTATCATATATGTATAAACTATAGCAATTGTCTATTTTTCCTAGTCTAACTAATATACTTCTATATTCATTATCTGAATGATTTATTGCTATAATTGCATCTTTTACATGGTCCGCAATTAAGATTTCAAGTTCTTCTTTGGATATGTAATTGTTTGTCATGTGAAATATGTTTCCTATAATTTGTAATTCGAATTCAATCTTATTTTTTATACATTCTTCTTGCATAAGTTCTAGCATATTGTCTATGTTTGGTATTTCTGTTTTTGTTAATGAGACTATTGCTTTTTCTTTGTATACTTCTTTTGATATATCTTCGAAGTTTTCTTTTACTTTGTTTTTCTCTACTATGGATAGTTCTTTTGTTATTTCTTCATTCATTAGTAGTTTATTAATTTTATGTTCTAATGCTTTTAGTTTGTGTGATAATGTGTGGTTTACTTTATTGATTTCTATGTTTTCTTTTTCTAAGTCTTTGTTGTTTTGGTTCATTTGATCTAATTCAGCTTTGGTGCTGTCAAGTTCTTTTAATAGTAGTCTGTGTTTATAGTATTGTTGAAATGATTTTGATATTGTTATAAACATTATTATTG
>CALXAA010000035.1 GCA_944386165.1 uncultured Clostridia bacterium | reverse complement strand
GAATTTTGTACTTTTTCTAGTCCAAATCTACCTCTTTTATGAAACATTATTGTATCTTGAAAGCTAGTAAATTCAAGCACTACTGGTAATTCTTTAACTCTAGCAACGCACAGACTTCCACATGGCTCGTATAAGGAAACATATCCACAGGAATAATAGTATTAACATCATAATACTCTTCAAAATCGGCCAAATCTCTAATCAATGTAGCTGGGTTACAACTAATATACACAACTTTTTTAGGCTTAATTTTCAAAATATTGCTAATACTTTTTTTATCAAGGCCTTTTCGTGGAGGATCAAACATAACTATATCTGGAATAATTCCTTTTTGATTTATTAAATCATCTAAAACTTTTTCTACATCTCCTGCATAAAATTCTGTATTTGTAACATTATTAATTTTGGCATTTTCTTTAGCATCTTTTACTGCTTCTTCTACTATTTCTACACCATAAACTTTTTTTGCATATTTTGCCATAAAAATTGATATTGTGCCTATTCCACAATATAAGTCAAATACTATATCATTTTTTGTTATTTGAGCCATTTTTACTCCTAATTCATATAGTTTTTCTGCTTGTATAGGATTTACTTGATAAAATGATAATGGTGATATTTTAAATGTATATTCTCCTAAAATATCTTGTATATATCCATCTCCATAAATATTTATGTTTTCTTGTCCTAAAATAACATTTGTATTTTTTGTGTTTATATTTTTTACAATTGTTTTTACATTTGAAAATTTTTTTAAAATTTCTTCAATTAATTCTTTTTCTTTTGGTATTGTTTTCCCATTAATGACTAATATACACATTATTTCATTTGTTTTTATTCCAATTTTTATAACAATATGTCTAAATAGTCCTTGTCTTGTTGATTCATTATAAATGCTTATATTGTGCTCTTTTATAAAGTTTAAAATAAATTTTGCTATTTCTTCTGATTTTGGATTTTGTATATAACATTTTTCTATTGGAATTACTTCATGTGTTCTATTTGCAAATACTCCTATTATTGGTTGTCCTTCTTTGTTTATTCCTATTGGATATTGGGCTTTGTTTCTATAGTGAAATGGGTTTTCCATTCCAATTGTTGCTTGTACTTGTATTTTATTTTTTAGTGTTTTATTTACTAAACTTTGGACTGCATTTTGTTTCATTTTTAATGTTTCTTTATATTTTACATGTCTTAAGTTGCATCCTCCACATCTTTTATATGTTGAGCAGTCTACATCTTGTCTGTATTCAGATTTTTTTATTATTTCTAATATTTTTCCAAATGCATGTGAAGATAGTACTTTTACTATTAATATTTTTACTTTTTCTCCTTTTATTGCTCCAGGTATAAAAATTGTAAAATTGTCTATTTTTGCTATTCCTTCTCCTTCAAAACCATTGTCTACTATTTCTACTATATATTCTTGATTTTTTTGTATGTTCATTTATTTATTATTCGAATTCTCCTAGTATATTTAGGTTTTTATATTGGATTACCTATAACCATTATTTTAATTTATTAAATTTTCCGTTTGTGTATTCAAACAAGTCTCCTTCTTTTGCACTTTTGAATGTTTCTTCTGAAAACTTAAATTCTTCAAATACATTTCCATCATTTTTTGTGTTATCAATTAACCAAATTCTGTCATCTGTTCTTTCTACAAATTCATAAATATGACCTTCTATTCTGCGTTCTTCCATTATTTTATTTTGTTCTTCTATTAATTGGTTAAATTCCTCGGTCATTTTATCTTTTATTATTTCTGTTGCTTCTTTGTCTAACTCATATTTTCCGTTTTTTATTCTTAAAACACTATCAATTTTTGCTTCTTCTGGTAATTCTTGTTTTGACATTTTTATTACTTGATTACTTTCTTCTTTTTCGCAAATTGTTAATAAATAATTATCACCTGTTTGATCATATATATAGTACATTGTTCCTTTATCTGCTGTTTTTTGGGCATATTCTTGTAATATTGTACTTCTTGTAATTAACATTTTATCTCTATATTCTGTACTAATCTTATTTTCATTTTGTATTTTTTCTAAAATTGATTCTTGTTGATTATTTGTTTTATCTAGTTTTTGGTCTAAATAATCGTTTAGTTCTTCACCAAATTTTTTTATTAATTCATTATCTTTTAAATTTTTTATTAAATTATCTAATATGTCTAAATTCAATAAATTACTCCTTTCTTTTTATTGAGCTTGTAAGCTTTCACCTGTTTCGTAATTTATAGTTATTCCTGTTTGTACATTATAAACAAAAACATTAAAACATATTCCTTTTCCTTTATCTTCTACTGAATATGCTTCCATTTGGACTCCGACTTGCAACTAAGTTGTTTCCATCATAAATTGGTGTAACTCTATATAATACATGTTTATCTTCATTTCCATTTTGACTTTTTAGATATTCTGCTACTTGGTTTTCAAATGGCAACATTCCTTCTACATTAAAATATCTTGTTCCTGTAATAAGATTTTTTTCATTTGCGTTCTCTGCAGATAATTGGTATCCTATTAAATGGCATCTGTTATACAAATATGTTCCATCATATTTCTTTTGTTTCCATCCTGTTGGTGTAACACTATTTATTTCTTCTCTTTCTTCTCCGCTCCTTTGGCATTGTTTCTTTGCATATGTTTGCAAATGCAACACCACATCTTCCTAAAGCATCGAGTTCTGAATATTTTTCAAAACTTTCAGTTGTATAATCACTTTCTGAAAAATTAGGAATGTTATTATTTATTTCTACATAAGGGCTATTGGTGTATGGTGGAATGTCTTGTAGATTGTAAGAAGTTTCTGAATTAATATTTGTTTGTTGAGCTATTGTGTTTTCAATATTTTGTAAATCATTTTCAATGTTTTCAAAATTGAATCCAAAAAATAATAGTATTGCTGTAATTATTACTCCAATGATTTTAACTGTTGTTTTTTTTCTTTTTCTCATATGTTTTCCCTCTTTATTATTTATTTATTAGTTTTCTGCGTTATTAGTATATCACATTTTTTTATGTGAAATCAAGAAAATATAAAAAATACTAACAATCATATTGGATTTTTATACTTTTTCATGGATAATGCCCAGTCAGCAAAATACTGACTGGGCATTGAAACTATGAAACTATATTGTTGTTATATTGGGTTTATTCTGATTCATATTCATATTCCACAGGAATAAGAAATTCGTCCAGAATTGACACCACATGGTAATATTCTTCGCCTTCATATTTTACAAGAATGTCATAAACAACTTGCATTTTATTAGCATAAACATCACCATATTCTACCAGCGTTCTCTCTGTAAGTCTCTCCTGCGAAATGGATCCTGCACCATACGAACCTACTGCAAACATCCAGCCATCAATCAGGTCTTTACTAAAACCTTCAACCGCAAATTTGTTTTGATATTCGTACTTTTCGCTAATATAAAATCCATCTTGGGATGTCCCATGGTAGGAATCATCCATATTGTCCTGAGACAAACCGTCCAATTGAGGATTTGTAGATTTTAAAGACATGTCAATATGAACATGCTCAATTAGTACTGTTGCTCCTTCAGGAACATTGCTAATTTTAGCTGTCATATTGATTACTTTAGAGTCTGTGATTCTCCACCTATTTAAATCATAATCTCCTGTATTATATGTGGTTATGAAATCAAAACTTTCTTCGATATTATGTTTCTTCTCTAAAGTGCTCCCATTGAGAGGAGTAAGAACTTCTAAGTTCTTCTCTTCCGGAACAGTTTCGCCTTCAAGGCATCCTGTTAAGCAAAAAAGAGCAAACACGCTTGCAATTACTAATGCCAAATACCGTTTCATAATGTCTCCTTATCCTTTCTATAATAGAACACTAAAGTTTCAGTGTTCTATACTAAGATGGTACATTTTTTTATTTCGCTGTACCTACGAATATTAAATATATTATACAATAATTTTACATAATTTGCAAATTTCTTGTAATTCATAATAAAGACTTATTTTATTTAACTCATATATTTTTACAAAAAAAATACCATCCATTTCTGAATGATATTTGTATAAGTCTGTTCTATTAGTTCGAACAGAAACGTTTTTGGTGGACAGGGATGGATTCGAACCATCGTACTCAAATGAGAACAGATTTACAGTCTGCCGCCTTTAGCCACTCGGCCACCTGTCCAAAAGTGCATCTACTTTTTCAATGCTTTTTTATTATACACTTTGAATTTAACTTTGTCAATACTTTTTATTTTTATTTTTAATATTTTTTTGTTTTTGTATAATTTTAATTTTTATGTAAATAATATAATAGTAAGAGGTGATATCTTTGACAAATATCAATTGTTGTTTAGATTGTATTTATCAAAAAGATGGCAAATGCTCTTATGATATTATTTCTGATACAATTTTATACTCTAATTCTGAATGTGTATATTATTGTAAGTCAAAATAAGCTACAACTAAGTTATATACAGTAAAAAGCGACAAATATCTACATTCTTTTTACATTATAAGAATTATTGATATTGTCGCTTTAATTCTTTTTTGTTTTAATTGCTTCCTATTTCCCATTTGTAAAGTTCTATTGATGTATTACCATCTACATATTTTAATGAAAGTTGTCCTGAAGTAAAGCTTGTGCTTGATGTTGATAAGCTTATTTTATATTTTCCATTTGTTTGGTCTGTTACTTGTATACTTCCAACATTAACTTGTGAAATTCCTGTTTTTTCTAGTTTTAATTTGTCAACTGGTATGTATGATGATAATTGGAAGCTTATTGTTGTACTACCATTTCTTAATGCTTGGCCAGCATACTCATAACCACATTCACTTCTATATTTTGTAGTACATTCTGTACGATATTTGGTTGAACAAAATATGAATAAAAAGCAATCTTTATATGAAACTTGTTTACAATCTTGATACGGAACACTGTCACAATCATAATCATAAACTGATTCATAATAAGCTTTTAATGTATATTTTGCATTTGTAGCTGATACTGTAGGTAAAACCAAAATAGTACATGTTTGTTTAATTGTTCCACTTGGATTTTGTGCTGTTATTGTAACTTGCCCTGGCGTATTTGTTATTACATCACAAGTCGTTTGGTATGTTCCACTTGTAGATATAGTTGCTACAGATGTGTTACTACTTGTCCATGTTAATTCTTCTGTTAATGTTAAATTGTCTGGTTTTATTGATGCTGTTATTGTAGTTTTTTCTCCAGGTTTTAATGTAACACTTGTTTGATTTAATGAAATTTCCGTGATTGATGTTCTTACTACAACTGTACATTCTACATTTTTTCCATTTTCTGTAGTTGCTGTAATAGTTGCTGTTCCATTTGATATTCCTTTTATTAGTCCTGTTTGATCTACTGTTACAACATTTGTATCACTACTTTTCCATGTAATTTCGTTTTGTACATTTGTTTCTTGTGGTTCTATTGTTGCTACTAATTTTTCTTCTTTTGTTCCACTTAAATCTAATATTGTACTTGTTGTATTTAGTGCTATTCCTGTTGGAGATGTTTGGACTGTAATATCACATGAATCTGTTTTATTATTTGAAGTTGTTACTGTTATTGTTGCTGTACCATTTCCTACTCCTGTTACAAGCCCTGTTTCATCTACTGTTGCAACATTTGTATCACTACTTGTCCATGTTAATTCAGTTCCTCTATTAGCAAAACTTGGATTTAGTGTAGCTGTTAATTGTATTGTTTTGTCTTCATCACTTAAATCTATAATATCTTTTGGTTTTTCAATTTCAACACTTAGTACTTTTATTGCCTGTGTTTCTATTACTTCTACATTACAATATACAGTTCTTGTTATGCCATCTTTTTCAATTACTGCTACAATTTGGGTAGTTCCAATTTCTCTTCCTACTACTTCAATTCTTTTATTATCTGTTTCGTCTTCTTCAATAATTGCTACATCGGTATTTGAAGATGTCCACGTTATTTGACCATCAATATTTGTTACTGCTGATATTTCTGCTTTATCTCCTATTTCTAATGATGGAATTGAGCTTGGTTGTAATTTGAATACCAAATATTCTTCATCTGCTTCCAAAACTGTTGCATCATCTAATATTATATATTGCCTTCCTTTGCTTAATTCTCTATTGTTATTTGAATTATCTATAAAAGTTACTAGATATGAATCATCTTTATCTTCTAATATATAATCTTCATCACCTATATTTTGATCTAGATAATATTCTAAATCTTCTTCTTTTATTCCTTCCATACTGTTTGCACTTAATGCCGATACAGCTGATGCTTTTAAAATATTTTTCTCTTCTGCAATTTCTGTTGATTCTTTTGCAGAAAAACCATTTTTAATTAGTCCATTATCTGATGTTAACATTGATATACTTACAACTGTTAATATTAGTAATAATACAATTGTTATTACTAAACTAATTAAAGTTAATCCTTTGTTTTTTTCTTTCATTTTTCCTCCTTTTATTAAATATATATTCTTAAAAAAGAGTTATTTTTCATAAGAATGTGTATTTTCAAGAGTATGTATTTAATTTGAATTTTTTTGAAATTAATGTTAATGAATAAAAATTGTAAAATAAATTTGATATAATAATTATATAAGTCTTATATGTTTTTTGTCAATAATTTTAAGCCCTTTTTTTTAAAAAGTATGATTCATTTATGATAATGTCTTAATAAATCATTTAGGAAAATGTCTTAATTTTAAAATTTATGATATAAGTATG
>CALXAA010000034.1 GCA_944386165.1 uncultured Clostridia bacterium | reverse complement strand
TCTGCAGTTTTTATAATGAACCCATTTGTTGTTGGTGTTAGTGTTTTAATTATATATGGAATTAATATAATTTTTGGCTTATTACCATTAGTTATTTTGCTAAAGAATAATCCGGCTTCAATTTTTTCTAGACATGATATTTAAACGAAAAAGCAAAAGCAAGTTTTTCGCTTTGGAACTCTTGCTTTCGTTTTGCACTGTTATAGGAAAGTCTAGGATTTTGACTATGTAACAAAAAATTCCCCACAAATATTTTTGTATTAGATATTTATGTGCGGACATGTCTCCAGGAACATAAATTTCTTTTACTAGAACATCTCCTAACAGAATGTTTTTCTTATATACATGTACAGTACATGGATAACTTGACGCCATCACAAAATACAGGTTCCCTTTTGAATTTATAGTAAATGTATTAGACATCTGAAGCCGAATGTAGCCACTATACTGATACAAATAAATAAATTCACGAGGCTGAATTTCGGATTGCTCTGTAGTGATGCTAGTTAACTGTTCATCGTTTTCCTGGATAGGAGATGCTTCAGCAAAAGCAAACGGACAAACACAAAAAAGAAAAAATTGACAAAAAAAACAAAAAAATGATAAAATTAAAGTATAGTTAAATATTATTAAATAAAACAAAAGATTGGGGGAATGAATTATGGATAAGAAAAAAATAATTAAAATTTGTTTAATTGTGTTAGCTTTAATTTTAGTTTTAGCATTAGTTTATATGATTAGAAATTATATCATTGCAAAAAACATTATTGAAAAAAATGTAGCCAAAGCATTACAAAGTGAAAGTATTCACACAAAAACGATTATAAAAGAAGGAGATAATGTTAGAGAAATTTTTGACAATTATAAAAAAGACGATAAAGAGCTTACTATAAATGTTATGCACTCAGAAGGAAATGATATAGAAACAACTATAGCAACATATGTTCACGGAACAAATAAAAATACATATTATGATAACAAATCTGGAAAATTTGTACAACAAGAAACTGTAGAAAGTGTTCCAGAAATTACAGAAGAACAGTTATATGCAGATTTAGAGAATGAAAATAATTTAACAACATTTTTATCAAGTGCATTTACAACATTTAAAGTAGTTGAATATAATGGAAAAGATTGTTATTTAATAGAAAAATCAAATTTACCAATATTCAAAGACTTTGAAAATGGAAATGATAAAAATGAAATATATGTAGATAAAGAATCAGGTTTAATTATAAAAGTAGTAAATGATGACATAACAACAGAATATGAATATGAGTTTGATAATGTAAATGATGATATATTTGTAGAACCAGATATTAATCAATACGAATCATATATGTAAAACTAAAAAAGCGAATGTGAGATTTCCTGAGTGAAATACTTACATTCGTTTTTTTAGTTTGCTCAAATTAAAAAAATTTATTTTAAAATCACAAGTTTTATGCTATAATTTTTATATTGTTGTAGAGAGGGAACAAAAATGATAGCAGAAGTAATAATAAATAGATCAGCAAAAAAACTAAATAGAACATTTGACTATAATATACCAAAAAACCTAGAAGAACTGATAATGATAGGAAGTACTGTACTTGTACCGTTTGGAAAAAGTGCAGAAGGTAAAGAAACAAATTTAGCTACAGGTTATGTTGTAGGAATAAAAGAAAATACAACATATGAAGTAAAAGACATAGCAAATGTGAAACATAATTTAACAGAAAATCAAATAGAACTTGCTAAATGGATGGCAAAAAGATATTTTTGCAATGTTTCAGATTGTATAAATTTAATGGTAACACCAGGAACAAAGAGCCCAAAAAAGAACAATGTACAAGACAAAACAATTAATGCAGTGTATTTAAAAAAAGATATAGAAGAAATAGAGTTTGATATTGAAGAAAATAAAATAAAATCTGAAAAACAAAAAAAGATATTACAATTTTTAAAAAACAATGAAGGAGCAACAATTGCAGAAATAGAGATGTTCACTGGTGGAACAAGAGCAATTGTAAAAACTTTAGAAAAAAATGGATATATAGAAATTGTAGAAAAGAAAATAGAAAGAAATCCATTAGCAAATAAAAATTTAGAAAAAACAGAAAACTTAAAACTAACAGATGAACAACAAAAAGCATTTAATCAAATTACAAGTAAAATGGATAATAATCAATATGAACAATTTTTAATTCATGGGGTTACAGGCTCAGGAAAAACAGAGATTTATTTACAATTAATAGGAAAAGCATTAATCCAAGGCAAAACAGCAATTGTACTAGTTCCAGAAATATCTTTAACACCACAAATGATAGATAGATTTATAAGTAGATTTAACAAAGAAAAAATAGCAGTATTACATAGTAAATTATCAATTGGAGAAAGATATGATGAATGGAATAGAATTAAAGAAGGAAAAGCTCCAATTGTAATAGGAGCAAGGTCTGCAATATTTGCACCTATAGAAAATATTGGAATAATAATAATAGATGAAGAACATGATAGTTCATATAAATCAGAAGCGGTTCCAAAATATGATGCTAAAGAAATAGCAAAAAAAGTAGCAAAAGAAAATAATTGCCCATTAGTATTAGGAAGTGCAACACCAGATTTAAATACATATTATAAAGCAAAAGAAGGAAAGATAAAATTCCTAGAATTAACTAAAAGAGCAAATAATTCTAGCCTTCCAACAGTAGAAGTAGTAGACCTAAAAGCAGAACTTGCAAATGGAAATAGATCAATGATAAGTTTGCTATTGCATGATGCAATTGAAAAAAATCTTGCAGAAAAAAAGCAAACAATACTATTTTTAAACAGAAGAGGATTTTCAACATTTATAATGTGCAGAGAATGTGGATATACAGTAAAATGCAAAAATTGTGATATAAGTTTAACATACCACAAATTTGAAAACAAATTAAAATGCCATTATTGTGGATATGAAGAAGATGTTGTAACAGTTTGTCCAGAATGTCATAGTACAAAAATAAGATATTTTGGAACAGGAACACAAAGATTAGAACAAGAAATAAACAAAGAATTTCCAAATGCAAGTACAATTAGAATGGACAAAGATACAGTAACAAAAAAAAATTCTCATGAAGAAATTTTAAATAAATTCAAAGATGAAAATATTGATATATTAGTAGGAACACAAATGATAGTTAAAGGACATCACTTCCCAAATGTAACATTAGTTGGAGTTGTTGCTGCAGATAGCAGTTTAAATATAGATGATTACAGAGCAAATGAAAGAACATTCCAAATTTTAACACAAGTTGCAGGACGAGCAGGAAGAGAAAAAGAAAAAGGAAAAGTAATAATACAAACATACAATCCAGAAAATTTTGCAATACAATGTGCAAAAGAACAAGATTATAATAAATTTTATGAAACAGAGATTTCTTTACGTGAGCAATTAAAATATCCACCATTTAATGATATTATATTAATAAATTTCAACAGTTTAGTAGAAAATGAAATAAAACAAGTATCTTTAGAAGTATATAAATATTTAGTAGAAAATCTAAATTTAGAAGAATTTAAAATTATGAAGCCAATGCCATCACCAATAGACAGAATTCAAAATTATTATAGATGGAGAATGATTATAAAAGGAAATATGACTACAGATGCTAATAATGTCTTTAATGATTGTTTAAAATTAATTTACAATAAAAATTATAAAAATACACGAATTTCTATTGATGTAAATCCTAATAGCATGATATAAAATTCTCGCAGAAATTAATTGACAAAAAATTCAAATTGATATATCATAATATAGGTAATAAAGGGAAAAATACAAAAAAATAGGTTTATAGGTAAAACCTTTGTTAAAACCTAAATAAAATTAGACAAGGAGCAATAAATAATGGCAATAAGAACAATGAGACTAGAAAACGATGAAATCCTAAGAAAAAAATCTAGAGAAGTAGAAAATATTGACGAAAAAATACAAACATTAATAGACGATATGATAGAAACAATGTACAAATATAATGGAGTTGGATTATCAGCAGTACAAGTAGGAGTACTAAAAAGAGTAGTAGTCATAGACATAGAAGACGGAGAAGGAGCTAGAATTTTTATAAATCCTAAGATAACAAAAACAAAAGGAGAACATGAAGTAGAAGAAGGATGTTTAAGTTTTCCAAACCAATATGCAAAAGTTATAAGACCAAAAGAACTAACAGTTGAAGCATTAGACAGAAACGGAAAAAAATTCACACTAAAAGCAAAAGACCTATTAGCACAAGCAATAGCGCATGAATTAGATCACTTAGATGGAATAGTATTTACAGATAGAATGATACCAGGAACACTAGAATACGTGCAAAACGAAGGAGATAAACAATAAGATAAAGGAATGTGAAATTAAATGAGTAAAAAAGTAAAAAAAATATTAAAAATAATAATTCCAATAATAATAATTTTAGCAATAATAGTAACAATAATTATTGTAAAAAATAATTCACAACCAAAAGTACAGGTTCTTTTAGAAGTATATAATAAATTAAATGGAATCACATCATATCAATTCCAAAAAGAGATAGATTCAAAAAATAAAACAATAGTAGCCAAAAATGGTAATAATGCAGTAATAGACAATTATTCCTCAGGAACACATACAACAACTATTATAAACAATGGAACAACAACATATATTTCTCACGAAAAAGAGGAATACTATATATATAACAATATTAATATAGAAGCAAATATTGTTGAAAGTTGGATGGAAGATGTAATAAACAGAGAATATACCGCTGGAGAAGAAAAAATTAGAGGAAAAAAATATTATTATGAAGAATACCAAGGAAGTACAATGTTTTGTGACTCAAATTCATTAAATGAAGATGAAAGTCAAATAAAAACAAGATTTTATTTTGACAATGAAAATAATTTAGTATATATAAAAACAATATTTAGCCAAACACAAGAAGAACTATTAAAAATAGAAATCTCTGAAAATATAGATAACACATTATTTGAAATACCTGAAGGTTATATAGAAATTTCTATTGACTAAAAAAACAAAAAAGTTTATAATTTTGAATTATGCTTATAGCATAATTCAAATAAAATAAAAAATTCAAAAGAAGGAGTGAAAAATATGTCAGTTAAATTTACTTTAAATGAAACATCATATTTTGGAAAAGGTGCAAGAGAAGAATTATCAAAAGAAATCAAAAACAGAGGATTCAAAAAAGTTTTTGTTGTAACAGATAAGTCTTTAGTAGAATGTGGACTAATTAATAAGGTTACAGAAGTTTTAGAAAGAGCAGAAATACCATATGAAGTATATTCTGATGTAAAACCAAATCCATCAATAAAAAATGTAACAGATGGTGTACAAGCATGTAAAAATTCAGGAGCTGATGTAATAGTTGCTGTAGGTGGAGGCTCAAGTATAGATACAGCAAAAGGTGTATCTATAGTTATGACAAATCCAGAAAGAAGTGATATTGTATCACTAAATGGAGCATCAAATACAGTAAATAGAGGAATGCCATTAATAGCATTACCAACAACAGCAGGAACAGCTGCAGAAGTAACAATAAATTATGTAATAACAGATGAAGAAAGAGAAATAAAAATGGTATGTGTAGATGAACACGACATTCCAATAATAGCAATAGTAGATTCAGAACTAATGGCAACAATGCCAAAATCATTAGCAGCAGCAACAGGAATGGATGCATTAACACATGCAGTAGAAGGATATATAACAAAAGCACACAACACAATGTCAGACATGTTCCATATGAAAGCAATAAAACTAATATTCAAATATTTAGCACCAGCAGTAAATGAAAAAGATGAAGAAGCAATAGAAATGATGGGACTAGCACAATATATAGCAGGAATGGGATTCTCAAATGTTGGTCTTGGAATAGTACACTCAATGGCACATCAATTAGGTGCAGTTTATGATACACCACATGGAATAGCAAATGCAATATTATTACCAACAGTTATGAGATTTAATGGAGCAGACCATGCAACAGCACAAAGATTCAGAGAAATATTATGTGAAATTGGAAGACCAGATGCAGAACACTTAAATGACCAAGATGTTATCAATACATTTGTATGGATGATAACAGAACTATCTAAATCAGTAGGAATAACACAAAGAGTTAGAGATGTAGGAGCAAAAGAAGAAGATTTTGAAATGTTAGCAGAAAAAGCAATGCAAGATCCATGTAAACCAGGAAACCCAAGAGAAGTTTCAAAAGAGGATTTCGTTGAATTATATAGACAAGCATTCTAAAATGTGATATAATAGCTTAAGATTTGACGCCAAGAGCATCAATCATAAGCTATTTTTTCTAATTTTTATGGGAGGAAAAAATGAGAGCTCAATTGTATTCCGTTCAAAATGATGGGCAGAGATATTCTGCAGCAGAAGGGAATGTAAAAGCAGTCTTATCAATGTTAGCCCTTCCTGGTTTAAGAGAAAGCATTGTATTAACCAAAAGGAGCGTGATAAAAACTCTCAGCAAATTTTGTAGACCCAATAGACCTCTTGCAACTGAAAAAGAAACAACTTTAGGAGGTAAAATCTATATTTTACAATTAGAAAATGAGTGGAACATAGAATTTATTTCCTATGGAGAGATGGCAGATAAAGAAAAGGAGGATGAATACAACATACAAATAAGAAAAGTTTACAGAAAAAAATTTGAAATTTACCAAATTAATGAAGAATCTAAATATAAAAGAACTTTATATTTAGATATAAAAGAATAAAAGAGAGGTTTTTTTATGAGTATGAATGTTTTTAAATGGCAGCCTGACTGGTTCCGGATGTCTCAAGAAGAGGCAGAAAAATCCATTATTAAATGGGCAAATCAGGAGAAAGAAAAAAATCAGGTAGTCATTTTTGATGCAGAAGCAATTTTAAAAAGCACTGCATTTAAAACCACCTTAGATAGTTACAAGAAGAGGAAGTACACTTCTACATGTGGAAGCTTGATTATCAAATGGAAGCGTGTAGACAACATTGGAGTTTTAACAAAAATCAAACGTAAGGAGTATTACAATGCTCCTAAAAAACTGAAAAAAGCATCTGGCATTACATATATTATGCAAGAGCAAGGTGCAAAAAAATAATCCGTAATCCATAAAAATTAAATAGGCCAGTGCTAAGAGTTAATTTCAAAGCACTGGCCTATTGTCAATGGGGACGGAGATTTTGACAACTTTTTGTGTAAACAACATTTTAGTTATGCCGTGGAATAATTACTTAGAAAAAATTATTTTTTAGAAATAATAGAATGCGAAAAAGTATGCTATTTTTTTCAGAAAGTAAAAAATTAACATTTTTTTATAATATTCACGAAATATCTAGATTTTTTGAAAAAAAGGTGATATAATAGAAA
>CALXAA010000033.1 GCA_944386165.1 uncultured Clostridia bacterium | reverse complement strand
AGTTGTACAATAATTACAACTAACAAACCATTTTCTAAATGGAATGAAATATTTGGAGATATTACTGTTGCAAATGCGATATTAGACAGATTATTGCATCACTCTCATGTTAGCAACATTACAGGTAGATCCTATCGAATAAAAGACAAAATAAAAGAAGTAGAAAATAAATCTACTTAGATTACATAACTTCTAATTTTGTACATTCTTATTTTTGATTTTTGGTTCATTTATATATTGACATTTATAGTAAAGAGGTGTATAATAAAAAAACGAGTACGATAGAATATATATTTCCGTGCAATTACACTGAAATATGTAAAGTTGTTGATTTTTATGCTATTTTAAAATGTAATACAACGAAAGGATGACTATTAAAATGAGCAAAATCAAAAAAGTAAAAATTCCTTCTATCCTTGATATTATAGTATTAATAATGGGAATACTTATAATCAGTATAAGTTTTATAGTATTATTAATTATTATTTATCTTTTGAGTGTGCTTTTAGACACTATATTTGAAAACGTATATCAGAATTTTTTAATTGCAAATAGAAAGTCAAAACGGTGGTGCAAAGCACTTTTTAAAGAAGAATTAGAAATGGTGGAAGATGCGAAGGAGTTAATAAAAAAAGTTGATAATAGCATAACAATATCTGAATTTAATGTGTACAAAGTTAGATTTGTAACGGAAGGATGGTTCTATTACGACGAGGATACTGATGAATTAAATATCTTTATTCCGTTTGAATATTTTTTAGGGCTTGGAGGTAAAGACTTATGCTTTTTAGCGGTACTACATGAAATTTTACACTCACAAAATTTAAAGAATAACATTCAGGTTTTTAAAGAGGATTTTTTAGAAGGAATGAATCAGTTATTAACGGAGTGGTTGATAGAAAACTATAGTGAGAAATATAAAATACCTAAAAGTAGAAAATTTGTATTAAAACGGATAAATCATTTAAAAGAAGATGTTCCGTTTGAAATATACCAAAAAGAAACTAGTATGGTAAAAGATATTTTGGAAAAATCCGGTGTTGATTTAAAACAGGTATTTCTTAATTATATTGCTTTTCAACCTGAATTTTTTAGAAAATTTATTCCTAAAAAGTATTTAGAAAAGCAAAAATGATCAACAACTAAAAATGGATAGCACCCTAGCATTCAATGCTGTCAACTTAAGAAAATTGTGATATTTTTATTTTACATAATTTTTTAGTTGATAGCATTTTTAGTGTTTTTACCGCATAAATCCCCTTACCCCAAAATATGTTTCTTATTTGTTTACATATTATTTCTGAGGTTTATTTTATACTTATTCTGTGAACATAACAGCTATTAATATATTCTTTAACCATCCTGCTAAAATATTTATATTCACTTTATATTTATATTTTAAATTTTTATTTTTTTGTTTTTCCTGTATTCTTCTAGTATTTGTATTTTTTATATCTTGTAGTACATTGAATGTGTAGATTTGTGCATAAAAATCTTGTTCTATTGTTATTTTGGTTTTTCCAGTAAAATTTTCTAAATGTAACTTATTTTTTAGAATATCGTATCCTATTTCGATTTGCCATCTTTTAAAATATGTTTCTTTCATTTCTTCTGGTGCTATTATGTCTTCTGTTATATTTGTTAGCAAATATTCTATCTCTCCTGTATCTAGCACTACTTTTGACATTCTTATTTTTATTGTTTTTTGTTTTTTTAATTCCTCTTTTACTTCTTTATCTAATACTTTTCTTAATCTGTCTCCTGAACTATTTTTTTGTGTTTTATATTCTTCTCTTAATTCCTTTGTATTAGGAATTTCAAACAAAGAACCATCTATTGCACATACATTATATCCTTTATATGTTTTATTTTGTTCTGGATAATTATGATAAAAATCTTCTAGATAGTCTTTATATATGTCTATAAATATCTGTGGCTTTAAATATTGTCTTTGTTTTGAAAAAGCATGCTTACTTATACTTATTTTGTATGTACCATTTTTATTTTTTAAATATTCGTCTAGTTCCATACTTGTTGTTCGTCCTTTCTGCATTATTAGGTACCATACATAATCAGTAAAGCTCATTTTTCTTTCTCTTACAAATACTTTACTATTATTTTTATATTTTCCATTTTGATTATTTTTTTCCTTTATGTCTTTTACACTTTTATTTATTCTTTTGTATGCCATATGGCAACCCTGCCATAATTATATCAAATCTTTTATATTATTAGTAGATTTTTCATAATTTTCTTAAGTTGACAGCATTGTGGTGGTGTGAGAGGGGAGAAACACATTAAGTGTTATCCTCTACTCGATTGTCAATGGGGACGGAGATTTTGACAACTTTAATAGTACAGTTTATAACATTGAATAGTCTCTGATGAGTAAGGTAAAACTAGATAAATATACACTATATATATCATCAAAAAGAGAAAAAGTCAATAAACAAAAAAACGCAAAATATTTTTTATAAAATATAGCATAATTTCAAGGAGTATGATAAAATATATAAATATAAAGAGGTGCTTATGGAAAAATTGAATATAAATAATATAAAACAAATGGTTAAAGAAGAAAAGATTAGATGGACTAATCATGTTATAGTTAGACTGTTTCAAAGAAATATAACTCAAAAAGATATTGAAAATGCTATTTTAAATGGAGAAATAATAGAAGAATATGAAAATGATTATCCGTATCCAAGTTGCTTAATTTATGGAGTTAATTTAAATAAAAAAGTTATACATGTAGTATGTGGTTTAAAGGAAACAGAACTATGGATAATTACAGCATATTATCCAGATGATATAAAATGGAAAGAGGATTTGAAAACAAGAAAGGAGATAAAATAAAATGAATTGTTTTATGTGTAAAGGAGATTTAGAAAACAAAAAGACAACATTTATGGTTGAATTAGATAATTGTATTATTATTATTAAAAATGTACCATCTCAAGTATGTAAGCAATGTGGAGAAGTAACATATAGCAATGAGGTCGCAAAACAATTAGAAAGACTAGTAAATTCAGTAAGAAATGCAATTACAGAAATTACAGTTATTAATTATACAGAAAAAGTTGCATAAAAACGCAATAAGGTCAGCTTAATAAGCTGATTTTTTTTTATTTGGTGTAGTTTGTCTTTTGCCGTTTTTTTGATGGGCAATTTGATTCCGATTCTCTTTTTTTCTTATTTTTGAAAATGTCTATAAATCGCAAAAAAACTGCCTAATAAGCAGTTTTTTTCATGTTGTCAATGGGGACGGAGATTTTGACAACTTTATTAGTATATTTTATAACATTGAATATTCTCTGATGAGTAAGGTAAAACTGTTATTTATACTAGGTTGATCTTAAAAAACCATGGTCTTAAGTTTCAAACCTCCAATGAGTAAGGTAAAACCGAAGAACCTTCAACTATTGAAACTGAAGATGATTTAAATGATGTTATTGTTTCAAACCTCCAATGAGTAAGGTAAAACTAAACGTTTTCAATTCAACAAGCAATCAAATGTTCGACATCACGTTTCAAACCTCCAATGAGTAAGGTAAAACTTTTTAAGGAGGAAAAGAAAATGAAATTTTCAAACAAGTTTCAAACCTCCAATGAGTAAGGTAAAACGTTGAAATCGGAAAGGATGGAGATACTGGCATCATAGAAGTTTCAAACCTCCAATGAGTAAGGTAAAACAGCAACAATTGTGTTAGGAATAATAAATATAGTTGCTGTGTTTCAAACCTCCAATGAGTAAGGTAAAACAAAGGATTGAAAAAATATGAAAAAATTATTTAAAGAGGAGAGTTTCAAACCTCCAATGAGTAAGGTAAAACTAGATAAATATACACTATATATATCATCAAAAAGCAAAAAAGTCAATAAAAAAGCTCCAAAAAAGCCAAAAAGTCCGTCGATGTCAAAATTCAAAAGTGTCAAAACAGGCTAAAAATAAACATTCTAAAAAAAATCCAAAACAAAGCACACATCGACGCACTTTTTATGATAAAATGAGTAAAAAAGTACAATTTTCAGTCTAAAAAAATCATCTAAGCCTAGAGTAACAATAGAAAGAGATCGACGCACTTTTATATAAACAATTAGAAAAATAAAAAACTCAAAAAAAATTGGAACCAAACAAAAATTACTAGTATCTATAAAGTGGAAGGAGCAATACAAATGAACGATATCGTAAAAAGAGCAAAAGAAGGTGAAAGCCAAGCTCTAGAAGAACTAATACATATGTATGAAATAAAAATGTACAAAACAGCCAAAACAATATTAAACTGTGAAGATGACATAAATGAAGCAATACAACAAACAATCATATTAGTATATAAGAAAATAAACCAATTAAAAAACGACAAAAGCTTTGGAACATGGATAATGAAAATACTAGTAAACCAATGCAAAAAAATTTGGAACCAAAATAATAAAAGAGATGAAAAACACATAGAACTAGAAGACAATATTAAATTAACAACTCCAGAAAAAGAAGACTATAGTTTTGTAAATAAAGCAATGGAAAAATTAAGTGATGAATATAAAGAAGTAACAATCTTATACTATTATGATGAATTTTCAATAAAAGAAATATCAAAAATTTTAAACATTCCAAAAGGAACAGTAAAATCAAGATTAGCAAGAGCAAGACAAACACTAAGCAAACTATTAAAAGAGGAGGTGCAATAAAAATGAACGAAATAGACAAAATAATAAAAACAAAATTTCAAGAAGATACTTATATGCCAACAAGTACACAAAACATAATTAATCAAACACTTGAACAAAACAAAAATACAATTATAAAGAAAAAAGCACACAAAATGAATATTATAAACAAAATAATAACAATAATTACATCAATTATGGCAATGTTATTAGGAAGTGTAACAGTTTATGCTGCAGTAGGAGGAACAATTGCAGGAAAACCTGTAATAGAATGGATAGGATTAGGATTTTCAAACGAGTATGAAAATTATAAAGTTAATGTTGAAGGTCAAGAGGTTGCAAATAAAGAAACAACAATTGATTTAGTTTCAACTGTATGTGATGATGGATTCACAATTTTAGAATTTGATGTAAAATTAAGCAAAGAAGATAAAGAATATTTAAGACTTGGTGAAAGCATAATAACAGAAGAAGCATTGCAAAAAGCAAAAGAGTATGATGAAGAGAATAAAGACAAATTAGGTTCGCTTTCATATTATGATAGATTGCTTGAACATCAAGAAATAACAAATACAGTAGAATTAGAATTTAACAATAATTTAGAAGCTCCTGAAAACAAAGCTTATAATATACTTATAGATGACCAAGGATATTATGTCACACAGACACAAACAGTTAGTAAAATTTCAGAATATGAATACAAAGTATATCAAATGTACTTTTTAACAGACAAAGAACTAAATGGCAAAACAAACTTTAAATTAACACTAAAATTAGATGGAATGAATAACATAGGAGATATAAATGATTATACAGGAGATAAAAATGTTGTTATTCTTAGCTCAGAAAATAATTATAGAAAAATTGATATAAGTGGAGAATTCAATGTAGAAGTTTCAAAAGACAAAGCATTAGAAAACACTAAGATAATAGATGCAAATTGTGAAAGTGCAAAATATAAAGAATTAACTCAAAGTGTAGATGAAGTAAAAGTCACACCTTTACAAATAATTATAAAACTAAAAACGCAAATAGATAATGTTAGTTTACAATCTTTATCAAGTACAAGAAATAAAGACTATATAGGAATAATCGACTATAATGTTTATGACACAAATGGTAATAAACTAAATTCATTTAATATAGAAAAACAAAGAACAATCACATACTCAAATGGTACAACAGAAGAATGGGCACCAGGAGATATAGGAACATATAAAGATTTTTATGGAGCTACAATGAACTTAACAGAATACATTATTATAGAAAAGAAAGATAATATTCAAGGAATAAAAATAGTACCAACAGTAAGAGAACCTGATTTTTCTAGCGAAAGGTATGAAGAAAAAAATGTTGATTTAACAAGTTTTGATATTAATTTATAATAATTATAATAATAACAAGGGCTTCAAAAATGTTATATGAAGCCCACTATTAATTTTATTTATATCATATTAATAATGAAAATTCATTGACATAAAAAAGAAACTATGATATATACAAGGTAATATAAAGAAGAGTAGTTTTGAAAAAATTACTTTTAAAACTATATGTACCTTGGAAAGGAATGGAATTTTATATGGAAAATAAAACAAAAAATATAATAATTGTAATAGAAGCGGTAATTATAGTAGTACTAGTAGCTTTCATGATATTAGAAAATAACAAAACTAATACAGAAACAGGGAATTCAAACGGAAATACACAAGGAACAGAGAATATAATAGAAGACGCAGAAAAAGCAGAATACATAAAAACTTATAATATTATAGAAAAATTAGACATAAGTGATGAAAGTGGAAATTATGATTTTTATGCTATAAGACAATTCCAAGATAATGATAACCCAGTATTAATAAAAGTAGAGAAAAAATATAATTTAGAAGAAGGAGAAAATTACGAAATAGTATTATATGGAGTAAAAGAAGAAGAAAAAACATATACTCAAAATGAAATTTTTGAAAACTTTGAAATACAAGACATTAGAAAAACAGACAAAACAGGTTTAGACCAAATACAAGATTTATAAATATTAAAAAGTCAGTTCAAAAACTGGCTTTTCGTTATAAACAAATGAGGAAATTTGGTACCGGTTATTTTTCCATCTTTTCTGCAAAAATCTATAAATTACAAGAAAACTGCCTAATAAGCAGTTTTTTTTCATGTTGTCAATTGTCAATGGGGACGGAGATTTTGACAACTTTATTAGTATATTTTATAACATTGAATATTCTCTGATGAGTAAGGTAAAACATTAATCGAAGGATTAGAAGGTTATAACTACAGCATAAGTTTCAAACCTCCAATGAGTAAGGTAAAACAAACAGACAAAGAAGAAAATGACAACAAAGTAGAAAGTTTCAAACCTCCAATGAGTAAGGTAAAACAATAAACGAATGGGGGTTTTGTTTATGAGATATGTGTTTCAAACCTCCAATGAGTAAGGTAAAACAAGTTGAAGACAATGTTGTAGTTGACAAAGAAGAACAGTTTCAAACCTCCAATGAGTAAGGTAAAACATTATTAGTTTTGTGGGAGTTCTTATCGCTAGAAATGGTGATAGTTTCAAACCTCCAATGAGTAAGGTAAAACGAAACAACAGTTAATTCACAAATCCAATTTAAAATCACAGTTTCAAACCTCCAATGAGTAAGGTAAAACTAAAATAAAAAAAGAAAGGATGAAAAAAGTCATGAAAAGTTTCAAACCTCCAATGAGTAAGGTAAAACTAGATAAATATACACTATATATATCATCAAAAAGCAAAAAAGTCAATAAAAAAGCTCCAAAAAAGCCAAAAAGTCCGTCGATGTCAAAATTCAAAAGTGTCAAAACAGGCTAAAAATAAACATTCTAAAAAAAATCCAAAACAAAGCACACATCGACGCACTTTTTATGATAAAATAAACAAAAAAGCACAAATTTTCAACTAAAAATAGGCATCTAAGACTAGAGCTGCTATGGAAAGAGTTCGACAGACTTTTTTTGAAAGGAGAAATAAAAATATGATCACACTAAACGAGATAATGGGTAAGCAAAACGTAAAAACAGTAATGAATGATTTATACAAAAAAAGTTATAGTAAAAGAGCATTTATAGAATTTCAAAAATATTATGAAAACAATAAACAAATAATAAGACAAGAAATTGAAAATAATAAATATCAACCAGAAAATATCATATTAAAAGAAATTATTAATTATAAAGGAAAAAGAAGATTAGTTTCAATATTAAACATAAAAGATAAATTTATATCTAAATTATTATTAGAAGTATTAGAAAAATATATTGCTCCAAATTTTTCAGAAAATTCATTTGCATATCAAAAGGGAAAAGGAACAACACAGGCAATTTTAAAAATAAAGAAATTAGTAGAAGAAGGAAAAGAAATTGTAGGAAAAATAGACATTAAAGACTACTTTGACACAATAAATCATGAAAAACTATCAAAAATGATGCAAGATGTAAAAATAGAAAAAAGTGTAATAGAGTTAATAAATAAATTTATAAAATGTAAGGTAGACTATCAATATTCAACATATACTAAAACGCAAGGAATTATTCAAGGAAGTCCACTAAGTGCAATATTAAGCAATATATATTTAGATAGTTTTGATAAAGAACTAGATAAACTAAACATAAAGTATATAAGATATTGTGATGATATAAATATCTTTGGTAAAGATAAAAAAGAAGTATATAGTACTATTAAATTTATTGAAAAAAGATTAAAAGAACAATATTTATTAAATATAAACCATAACAAAACTGAAATAACTAATGTATTTTATACAAAATTTCTAGGATATAAATTAATAAAAAACAAATTCGGAGTAGAAATAGTAAAAATATCAAAAGAAGTCCAATATACAAATAGATGGAGAACTAATTCATTAGAGAAAATTAATAATGAGTACCATATAGTTAATGAAGGTATTTTAAGTCAAAGTGATTATACAATATTATTTGAAAACAAGAATAAAAAAGTATATATACCAATAGAAGCCACGAAAATATTAAATATATATTCAAATATTATAATTAATTCTAATTTTTTTAATTTAATGAACAGTAAAAATATAATAGTAAATTTATTCGATAAGCATAATAGATATATAGGAAAATTTATTCCTAGTAACACTAGAAAATCATGTCTTTTATTATTAAAACAAGTAGAAATTTACAATGATTATAATAAAAGAATGAATATGGCAAAAGACATTTTATCATCTGAAATATATAATCTAAAATCAAATCTGAAATATTATAATAGAAGATATAATCATGACATAAAGGAAAAAATAAAATTAATAGAAAAAGCTGAAAAAGAAATAAATTTGATAAAAGAGCACGAAAAATTATTGCTATGTGAAGCAAGAATAAAAGGAATATATTATTCTTGTTTTAATGAAATACTACAGAATGAAAAATTTAAATTTATAAAAAGGTCAAAAAGACCACCACAAGATCCAATAAATGCACTTATAAGTTTTGGAAATACACTTTTGTATAATTATATTGCAAAAGAAATATATAAAACAAAATTAGATATAAGAATAGCTTATCTACATTCAAGCAATAATAGATATGAAAGTCTAAACTTAGACTTAGCAGATATATTTAAGCCAATTATAGTAGATAAAATGATTTTTAAATTAATAAATAAAAAAATAATAAATGATAATCTTCATTTTGAAAATATAAATGGAGGAGTTTATTTAACAGGAGAAGGCAAAAATATAGTAATAAATGAATTTTACAAAAAAATTAGAGATATGATAACAATTGGAAATAATAAAATGAGTTATGAAAAAATTATAAGAAAGGAAATTTATAAGCTTAGTAATTCTATAATGAATGAAGAAAAATATAAAGCTTTTAAATATTATTAATAGGTATGAATGTGATATTAGTATATGACGTAAATCATAAAAGGGTAAATAAAATAATGAAAATTTGTAGGAAATATTTAATTAGAGTTCAAAATTCAGTGTTTGAAGGTAGTATTACTGAAAGCAAATTAAGTAAATTAAAAGATGAAATAAGAAAAAACATAGATTGCAAAAAAGACAAAGTTTGTATTTACATATTAGAATCACTTAAATATATAAAGAAAGATGAAATTGGAAGTATAAATGGTTATGATAATTTTATATGATATATTACTGGCACTTCTAACTATTGGTTAGAGTTTCGTGCCGGTTTTTTTATTTAAAATTTTAAGTGTTTTTTTGTGGAGAAGGTAAAATTAAAATTTGTTTTTCGTTGTGCTTAAGCTATTATAGCTTTTAAAGCTATAGTGAGTAAGTAAAACTTCTTAAAAAACTGAAGTCGAAAGTGTAGATGACAAGTTTTAAATTTCTAAAGAGTAAGGGAAAATTTATTACCAAGACAAAAATAATCAAGCAAAATTTGTTTTAAAACTCTAATGAGTAAGGTAAAACGATGTTGTAGATGACAAAGAAGAGCAACCTGCTAAAGGTTTCAAACCTCTAATGAGTAAGGTAAAAC
>CALXAA010000032.1 GCA_944386165.1 uncultured Clostridia bacterium | reverse complement strand
AATATAATTCATTTTTGAATAGTAATTAAAAAAAATAAGGAGATATTAAATGGAGAATATAGAAAAAAGAGACTTATATGATATTAATAGAAAATTAACAGGAAAAACAATATTCAAAGGAGAAGCTATACCAGATTGAAAATATATTACTGTAGTTCTTGTTTTTATTCAAAATTCAGAAGGAAAATTTTTAATTCAAAAAAGAAGTAAAATAAAAAATGGTAAATTTGCAACAACAGGAGGACATCCAAAAGCTGGAGAGGATAGTATACAAGGAATTTTAACAGAAGTAAAGGAAGAAATTGGCTTAGATTTAAATCCTAAGGCTTTGCAATTATACTATTCAGGTAGATCTGATAAAGATAAAGTTTTTTGGGATGACTATTATATAAAAATGGATGTGCCTAATATTGAAAACTTAGTATTGCAAAAAGAAGAGGTAGATTCTGTTTGTTGGCTTTCTATAGATGAAATTGAAGCATTAATGAAAGAGGATAATTTTTTTAAAAATCATTATGAGGAATTTGAAATATTGTTAACTTGGCTGAAAAAAATGAACAGATTATTTAACTGAAAATATCGTACTACTCAGGTTTTTGATGAATTTGAAAAATACTGACAAATTTCAAAAAAAAGAATATAATGTTATTGTAGAGTATATAATATATAACAATTAATACAAAATAATAACAAAGGAGGTAAAACTCATGAATATTTGTAAGTTAGTTTTAGAATATATTGAACAATATCCAGAAGATGAGCCAATATTTATTGAAGATATAAAAAAATATATTATTCAAAAATGTGAAAATGATAATAATCAAGAAAATATATTAAAAAATATAAATGTTATTTTAAATAGACTAAAAAATGAAGGCATTATAAAAGCAGAATATAAAGGAATTTATTATAAACCAGTTATTACTATGTTTGGTGAAATGGGATTAGACCATAGAAAATTAATACAACTTAAATATTTAAAAGATAGAGATGGAAATGTAAAAGGATATATTGTAGGAGCAAAACTATTTAATAAATTAGGACTAACAACCTTAGTTCCTAATGTAACTGATATAGTAACAAATGAATGTAAATATCATAAGCAATATGCTAGAAACTTAAGAGTATATATAACAAAACCAAAAATAAAGATAACAAATGAAAATTATAGGTATTTGCAATTTATAGATATTTTAGATAACAAAGATAATATTCATATTGAAGCTGAAAATGCAGATGAAATTTTATATAGTATCATAGATGAATGTAACTTAGACTTTGAAAAAATTATAAAATATGCTAGAGAAACAAATAATAAAAAAATATTAGATAAACTTTTTGTACTAGCAAGATAGGAGAAATATAAAAATGCAATTTCATTTAAAGAAAAATGATTTCAAAAAATTTATTGAAAATATAAGTAATAGAGCAAATATAGATGTAGATGTAATAGAAAAAGACTACTATGTTTGTTTAGTACTTAAAGAACTAGCACAAAAACAAGAATATTTAAAAGCTTATTTTAAAGGTGGAACAGCAGTATATAAAATTTTAGATACAATGAATCGTTTCTCAGAAGATATCGATTTAACAGTAAAAGTTTTACCAGAAGAATCTAATACAAGAAATAAAAAGCGATTAAAAGAATCTGCTTTAGGCTACAAAATAGAAGGATTAGAATTAAAAAAAAATACAAATTGAGTCAACATCTCTTACTGTTAGTGAGCCAACTGAAAAATATTACATAGAACCTTTAATATATAAATTATCAAATGATGCAGCAGAGTTTTATTATATAAGAAATATGTATATGGATACAGCAAAGCATTTATATGATATATCAGTATTATTTAATAACAATAAAATTCAAAAGTTATTAAGCAATAAAGATGAATTAAATAAACTTATACAGTATAAAAGGCAAGAAGAAAGAGTGAGAATTGGTGGGATTGATGAAAACACTAAAATAAAAGATTTTAACTATTTTAAGTTAGAATTTAGTGATGAACTTATAAAAGAATTTGTAAATATGCAAAACAAATATGTTTTAAATGAAAAATATAAAATTGGTATAGATGAAGTTAAAAACATATTAAAAGAGATATATAATAGAATATGAATATAAATCAACACAATTAGCACTAATTTTTTTAAAATTAGTGCTAATTCTATATTATGCTAAAACTGCACCTAAAGTCAAAATACCTAAATTATCAGCATAAATTTTATCAAATTGTGAAATAGGAAGAGGATTTGTACCCAAGCCAACTTCCACAGTATATCCAGGTCTATTATAGCTTTGAATAAACCAATCTTTAAAACCAGCAAAACTAGAATTAAAAGGAGTATCTTCAAGAGAATAACCACTTACTTCGGAAAACCTCTGACCAATTTCAAAGCTACGAGGGGGATTATAATTTTGAAATTGCCAATAAATAACTTCTCCTTGAGAATGATAAGCAAGAATAAGCCTAAAATTATGAGAAAGTGTAAAATTATAAACTGCAAGAGCTTCTGGTTCTGTAAGAGGTCCAAAACCAACGAAATCACGAGGAGCAGGAGATGTAAATCCTTGAGAATATTTTATTTCACGAGCATTTTCCCAACCTGCTGGAAACTGTAAATTTAAATCTACACCTCTAATATTTGCCTTCCAACCATCCACAAAAGGAATAGAAGGATAATTATTAGAAATCTGTTTTGCTAACATATATGGAGAAGAGCCACTTTTTATTTCACCTGTAACCAAATCAACACCATCTGGATTAACCATAGGAACAATATAAATAGTAGTAGAATTAAACAGTCTTCTAGCCGGAAAACCGAAAATATTCAAATTATTTTGATAACAATAGCAATAATCTGCCAAAAATTTCATTAGAACAGGACTTGTAATCCACTCATTTCCGTGATAAGAAGCCGAATAAAAAACTTCTTTATAACCATTACCAATTTTAACAAAAGGAATATTATTTCCTAAAACACTTCTACCAATAGAGCCAACAGAAATAAAAGGATACAAATTTTGTAAAGTATTTAAATTAATATTTAAAATAGTAGAACTATAACTAATATTTGTAGGAACAATAAAACCAAGAGCACCATTAATATAAGGCATTAAAGCATTCCAAGTATTTTTGCCAACTATTCCATCAGGAGAAAGTCCAAAAGCCCTCTGAAAAGAGATAACTGCATTTCTAGTATTATTTCCAAAAATACCATCAATATTTCCATAATAAAAACCCAAACTTTTTAGCAAACTTTGCAAATATTCAACAATAGGACCGAGTTGAATATAATCTTAAAACTTCCATAAAAACTCCAATCAATTGCTTTATTAGTATAAAGCAAAAAATAAAATCTATATAAAATAATATGAAAAAATACGATATTTAGTGATTATTATGTATAAATTTATTTATTTTGAAGATAGAAAATTCAGAATGACAAAATATCAAAAATATGATATAAATAATTTGTAAAAAATAAAAAGAGAAAGGAGACGATGTTAGAATTTAACATCTAACATCTATTATAAATATGAATAAATATATGAAAATAGCAAAAGAAATGTCAATAAAAGGATTCAAGAATAATGAAGGAGGACCATTTGGAGCAATTATAACAGATAAAGAAGGAAACATAATTGCAGAAGGAAACAACAGAGTTCTATGTGATTTAGACCCAACTGCACATGCGGAAATAACTACAATTAGAGAAGCATGTAAAAAATTAAAAACATATGATTTAAGTAATTATATTTTATATACCTCATGTGAACCATGTCCAATGTGTTTATCAGCAATAATATGGTCAAATATAAAAGAAGTATATTATGGATGTACAAAAGAAGATGCTGGAAATATAGGATTTAGAGATGATATTATATATAAATATTTAAAAGGAGAAAATAAAGATTTAATAAATCTAAAACAATTAGATAGAGAAGAATGTATTAAAGCATTTGAAGAATATAGTAAAAATAATGGCACAATATACTAAGTTATTTTTGTATGAATAAAAAGAATTGATATGTCAAAAAATAAATAGAGATTTTAATAAGATAGGAGATAAATTATAAATGCAATTAATAAAAATAATTGTATTTTAGCGGAAAATTAATAAGGGGGAAATTATTGTGAAAATAATCATAGTAGGAGGAGTTGCAGGAGGAGCTACAACTGCTGCAAGATTAAGAAGATTAAATGAAAAAGCAGAGATTATATTAATCGAAAGAGGAAACCATATTTCTTTTGCTAATTGTGGACTTCCATATTATATTGGAGATGTAATAAAAAATAAAAAAGATTTATTGGTACAAACACCAGAAAAATTTAACAAAAGATTTAATGTAGATGTAAGGATAAAACAAGAAGTTATAAAAATAGATGGAAAAGAGAAAAAAGTTATTATAAGAAACATAGAAACAAATAAAAACTATGAAGAAAGTTATGATAAATTAGTATTATCTCCAGGAGCAAAACCTATAAATCCATTTAAAGACATAAATAATGAAAAAATCAGAACTCTAAGAAATGTTGAAGATTCAGTTGAAATAAAGGATTATATAGAAAATAATAATATCAAAAATATTGCAATTATTGGTGGAGGATATATTGGAGTAGAAGTAGCAGAGAACCTAAGCAATTTAAATAAAACGAAAATTACAATAATAGAAAAATCCTCACATTTAATTGCACCTTTAGATGAAGATATGGCAAAATTTATACATAAAGTTTTAAGAGATAAAGGTATAAATGTCATTTTGAATAATGGTGTAAAAGAAATTGAAAATGAAGATAATAAATTAGGTATTGTTTTAGAAGACAAAAAAATGTCTGCAGATTTTATAATTTTGTGTATAGGTGTAAAACCAGAAGATATGTTAGCTGTACAAGCCGACTTAAAAATTTATCCTAGAGGCGGAATAGAAGTTGACGAACATATGAGAACAAATGATGAAGATATTTATGCTTTAGGAGATGTAGTCAAAATAAAAAATTGTGTTACAGAAGAATTTGCACATATTCCTTTAGCAGGTCCTGCAAACAAACAAGCAAGAGTAGTTGCAAATAATATTTGTGGAATAGAAACAACTTATGATGGAAGTATAGGAAGTAGTATTTTAAAAATATTTGATTACAATTTAGGAATGACTGGAATAAATGAAACAACTTGTAAAAAGAATAATATACAATATAAAACTATAATATTATCTCCATATTCTCATGCTACATATTATCCAGGAGCAAATATGTTAAATATAAAAGCAATTTATGAGAATAAAACAGGAAAAATATTGGGTGCTCAAGTTTTTGGAAAAGAAAGTGTAGATAAAATTACAGATATATTAGCAACAGCAATAAAAATGAAAATGACAGCATATGACTTAGAAGAATTAGACTTATGTTATGCACCACCTTTTTCATCAGCAAAAAGTCCAGTTAATTTATTAGGTAATAGTATAGTAAATGAAATAGAAGGATTAGTTAAAACTGTAACTTGGCAAGAAGTAGAAGACTTAGAAAACAACAATAATTTTGAAGTTTTAGATGTTAGAACAGATAAAGAATATGAAGAAGGAGCATTTAATGATTGTATTCATATTCCACTTGATGATTTAAGGAATAGATTGAATGATTTAGATAAATCTATAACATATTTGGTTTATTGTAGGACAGGTCTTAGAAGTTATATTGCGTGTAGAATTTTATCTCAAAATGGATTTGAAGTACAAAATATTACAGGAGGATATCATTATTTAACTTGTATTTAATTTATAGTCAAATTGTAAGACAAAGGAAGGCTTTAATTAAGCCTTCCTTTATCATCAAATATTGGTGGAGATGAGGGGAGTTGAACCCCTGTCCACTATATTATCCACACAAACTTCTCCGAGTGCAGTTTATTTTTTTATTCATTTAACAATCACAAATAAACAAGCGATTATCAAATATATCTATTAAAATACCCACTATTTCCATAGAAAAAATAGTTTTGTTTCCCACTAAAATGACACCAATTTAAAATATGTGGGATATTTTAATTGGCGACGTTGCAACTAAGCAGCGTATGCTAATTCTCTATTATCAGCGTTTATATTTAAATTTCTCGTTTTTATAGTGGCAAACGAGAATCCACTACTCGCTATTCATGCTTCAGATATAATGTCGAAACCATTACATCCCCATATAAACTATATTATACAATAATTATATGAAATATTCAACAATTTTAAGTTAGAAATTTTATGCAGTTTAATAAAAAATTAAAAATTAATTAATACAAAATTAATTGATAATAAATGCTATTAATGATAAGATAAAAATACAAAATTAAAAAAATTGGAGGGGTTATGGAAATTTTAAGAGTAGAAAACTTAACTAAGATTTATGGAAAAGGAACAACTGAAGTAAAAGCATTAGATAATGTATCATTTAAAGTTGATAAAGGTGAGTTTGTAGCAATAGTTGGAGCAAGTGGAAGCGGAAAATCTACATTATTACACTTAATAGGAGGTGTAGATAGACCAACAAGCGGAAAAGTAATTATAAATGGTAAAGATATATACAAGTACAATGATGATGAACTTGCAATTTTTAGAAGAAGAGAAATAGGACTAGTATATCAATTTTATAATTTAATACCAATTCTAAATGTAGAAGAAAATATTACATTGCCATTAAAATTAGATGGTAGAGAAGTTGATGAACAAAAATTAAATGAATTGTTAAAAATACTTGGAATTGAAAACAGAAGAACGCATTTACCAAATGAATTATCTGGAGGGCAACAACAAAGAACATCAATAGGAAGAGCACTTATAACAAATCCAGCAATAGTTTTAGCAGATGAGCCAACAGGAAATTTAGATTCGAAATCAAGTGATGAAATTGTAGAATTATTAAAAAAATCTAATAAAGAATATAATCAAACAATAATTATGATTACACATAATATGGATATTGCAAAATGTGCTGATAGAATTCTTAGAATAGAGGATGGTAAAATATGCGAAAATTAATAAGAAGTGAAGAAATTGATTTATCAATTAGAAATTTAAAATTAAACAAAAAAAGAACAATTAGCACTATAATAGGAATAATACTTTCTGTGGCTTTAATATGTGCAGTTGCTACAATGGCAACTAGTTTTCAAGAAACATTAATCCAAAATGCAATAAATGAAACAGGAAATTATCACCTAAAACTATCAGATATATCAAGTAATGAAGAAAACGAATTAAAAAATAATAATAAAATAAAAGTTACATCAACACTTAATGATGTTGGTTATGCAAAATTAGAAGGAATTGAAAATGAAAGTAAACCATATGTACATCTATATTCAATGAATGAAGATATATTTAAAAACTTAAGATTTAATCTAATTGAAGGAAACTTTCCAACAAATGAAAATGAAATAATTATTAGTAAACATATTAAAACAAATGGTAAAGTAAATTTAAAAATTGGAGATACAATAACATTAGAGGTTGGAGATAGAATAACAATAGATAATGAAATACTAAGTCAAAATAATCCATATATGGAGAATGAAGAAAAGGTTGCAAATTCAAAAACTTATAGTTTTAAAATAGTAGGAATAATTGAAAGACCTGATTATAGTTTTGAAAACTATGGTGATCCAGGGTATACAATTATTTCAACTAATATTGATAAAGGTGCAAGAAGTGTTTATATTACATTAAAAAATCCAAATAATTATAAAACAATAATACCAGAACTATTAGGAGCAAATAATTATGAAGAAGTAAAAGATTTAGAAACAGAAAATTTTAAATATCAAAACTATACATTAAACAGAGAATTATTGAGATGGCAAGAATTCGATATGAGTGATTCAACAGTAAGTATGTTATATTCAGTTATAGCTGTTGTAATTGTTATTATAATATTTACAAGTGTATTTTGCATACGAAATTCATTTGCAATATCAACAACAGAAAAAATTAAAATGTATGGAATGTTAGCAAGTGTTGGAGCAACAAAAAAACAAATAAAAAGAATTGTAATTTATGAAGCTTTATTACTTGGAATAATAGGAATACCATTAGGAATATTGGCAGGGCTATTTGCAGATTTTGTTTTATTAAAAATAGTAAATTCATTATTAGGAGAATTTTTATTAGCAAATGTTGATGGTATAATATTCAAAACATCATTACTTCCAATCTTAATTTCAATAATACTTGGATTTTTAACAATTTATTTATCTGCAATATCATCTGCAAGAAAAGCAGCAAAAGTAAGTCCAATTGAACAATTAAGAGGAAACAATGATATAAAAATAAAAGGAAAAAAATTAAAAACACCTAAAATTATAGAAAAAGTATTTAAAACAGGTGGAGTGTTAGCATATAAAAACTTAAAAAGAAGCAAGAAAAAATATAGAACAACTGTAATATCTATAACTGTCAGCATATTCATATTTATTACAATGAATGCATTTATAACAAATACTTTTGATTTAACAGGAAATTATTATAAAGACTATGACTATAATATGGTATTATATAATGGAGTAGAAAATTTATCAGATGATCAATTAAATAAAATATTATCACTAGACAACATAAAAGATAGATTTATACTTTATGAAGCAGACCAAAAAGTAATTTCAGTTAATGACTTAAGCAAGGTAAATCAAACTCCAGATGAGACTGAAATGGGTATAGATGAATATCCAATATTAATAGTCGCTTTAGATGATACATCATTTAAAGAATATGCTAAGAAAATTGGAGAAAATTATGAAAAAGTAAAAGAAACGGGAATATTATGTGATGAGTTTTCTTATTATGACCAAAAAACAAATAATACCAAAAAAGCAAGAAGATATAATTATAATGAAAATGATGAAATTACAGGAATATATGGAGAAGAAAAAATAAGTGTTAAAGTTGGAGCAATAACTGCAGAAAAGCCATATGGAATGGAAAACACTTATTATGATGCTGGAGTTTTAATATTTAACAAAGAATTATATAAAGATTTGAATTTTGAAATTTCTCAAATTAATATAAATTCAAAAAAGCCAGAAAAGCTTCAAGAAGATATAGAAAAATTGAAATTAAATATTTCAATAAGAAACATGGATTCAGAAGTAAAAGAACAAAGAGCAATGGTATTGGTAATAAAAATATTTTTATATGGATTTATTGCGGTAATTACGTTAATTGGAGTTACAAATATTTTCAATACAATTACATCAAATATGGAATTAAGACAAAAAGAATTTGCAACATTAAAAAGTATAGGAATGACCAAAAAAGAATTTAATAGAATGATTAATTTAGAAACATTGTTTTATGGAACCAAATCTTTAATTTACGGAATAATTTTAGGACTTTTAGGAACATTTGCAATGTATAAATCATTTTCATTAAAAATCGATAGTGGTGTATATATCCCAATAAAACCAATTATACTATCAATTATATTTGTATTTATTTTAATTTTTATAATAATGAGATATTCAATTTCAAAAATAAATAAACAAAATATAATAGAAACAATTAGAAAAGAAAATGTATAAAAATACTACTAGTTAGTGATTTTGCTCATTAACTAGTAGTAATATTTTTTTATATTTCCATTTGACTTCCTAAAAATGCAGCTGCAGACTGTGCAACTTTTGTTTCAACTTCATTCATTTTAGTATTAGCTTCTTTAGAAAGTAATATAACTGTTCCAATAGTATCACCATTAGAAATAATTGGATAAATAACTTGAGCATTATATTTTCTATTATTATTATCATTTTTTGTTATTGGTACAGCTACATTACTATTTTCATTGCTAGTATATACTTCTTTATCTTCCATTAATTGTTCTAATTCATCACTTATATTTTGTTCTAAATATTCTTTCTTAGAGCCTCCTGATACAGCAATTACAGTATCTTTATCTGTTATACAAGCAATATGTCCAGTTGTTTTTGACAAAGTTTCAGCATATCCTGTAGCAAATTCAGATAATTCGCCTATTGGAGAATATTTTTTTAATATAACTTGACCTTCTCTATCTGTAAAAATTTCTAATGGTTCGCCTTCTTTAATTCTTAAAGTTTTTCTTATCTCTTTAGGAATAACAACCCTACCTAAATCATCTATTCTTCTTACAACTCCAGTTGCTTTCATTTATATCTTCCTTTCTTGTAGTCTTATTTTGCCTACATTTATAAATTTTTTAAGTATATTCTTATTATGACAAAAAAGGAAAAAAATATACATATATTTTTTATTATATAAAGATTGTGCAAATTTCAATTTAGAGTAAAAAATATTAATTTTTAAGATTTTAAAATCAAAAATATTTACATTTAAAAATGTAAGTGATATAATTACATAAGACTTTAAAAGCAAGACAAATAAGTATGAATGGAGGCAAAATATGACATTAGAAGAATTAGATAAAGATATAAATCATAAAATTGAAGAAAACGAAGATTTTGTTAGATATACATATTTTGAACTAAAGATTAAACACAATTTATCAGAAGGTGAAATAGACGAAGTCTTAAGATTAGCAAGAAATAAATTTGAAAATTTAGGGTATAGAGTATATTTTACAGGAGCAAAATACAACTATAATGGAGAAAATAGAGTAGTAGAGTCAAATGAATATTTAGTAGCAATAAAGGATCAAAATAATTAATAAAATATTCAAATAATTTTTAAAAATTTTTCAAAAAAGTATGTCAATCATTTTTGAAAATGTCTTAAAAAATTTTATTTATTAGCACTAAAATTTTTATATTTAGTGCTAATATT
>CALXAA010000031.1 GCA_944386165.1 uncultured Clostridia bacterium | reverse complement strand
CTAGTAGAAAAACTAGAAGAAGTACCAGTAGAAGAAGCAATACAAGAAGTAAAACCAAATAACAGTACAAATACAGAAATAAATATTGACACAGAAGAAACAACACAAGGAAATTCGACAAACACAAACAGTAGTCTAACAGAAGAAAGCACAACAGGAACAAGCAACAATGGAAATAGTTTAACATCAAGCAAAAACTATGTAACATCATACAAC
Source organism: uncultured Clostridia bacterium (assembly GCA_944386165.1). Taxonomy (GTDB): domain Bacteria; phylum Bacillota; class Clostridia; order TANB77; family CAG-508; genus CAG-269. The sequence continues at coordinate 13,592 of CALXAA010000031.1, read as the reverse complement.
CCAGAAACAGGCACATATGATGTATATAGTGTAGAAGAAATAATAGAAGGTAGCGAAGAAGAACCAACATCTGAAACAGAAAAAATCCAAGCAAACGGATTACAACAATTCTATGAAAGCTACAATACATCAGGAAAGAAAACAAAAATAGAACCTGGTTTAGTCATCATAATAATAACTATTACAGCAATAGGAATCTTAAGTATTGCAATTATAAAAAGAGCAAAATATGCAAAATAAAAAAATTCCAGACGTGTCTGGAATTTTTTTTTAATGGACTAAAACTTTAACAACTAAATCCATTCCTTATATTTCTTAATATAAAACTTCTTAGCAAAAATAGCCACAATACAATACAAAATAGGAACACCTATAATAATTATAAAATCCTCAGCAGCTATAGGAACAAGACCAATTGCTTTGCCCAATACAGTAAAAGGAACAATCATAGCAATTATACTTAGTGCAATAGATGAAACATAAACAGCCTTTGAAGCATGGCTCTCTTTAAACGGAATTTTAGCAGTTCTAATTACATGTAATCCAATCAAGTTAGAAACTATACTATAAGTAAACCAAATTGTTTGGAAAGTAGCCTCATCATGAATATTAAATTTAAACCAAACTAAAGCAAAAACTAATAAGTCAAAAATTGAACTCAATGGCCCCATAAATAGCATAAAATTCTTCAAATGTTTTATATCAAACTTTTTAGGCTTAGTTAAATACTCTTCATCAACATTATCTAGAGGTAAAGTCAACTGTCCAAAATCATATAATAAACCTTCAACCAAAAGCTGAATAGGAGTCTCAGGCAAGAATGGAAGGAAAATACTTGCAATTATAACAGATAAAACCTCACCAAAGTTAAAACTTGCAGCAAGTTTTATATACTTCATTAAATTTGCAAAAGTATGACGACCCTCTTTTACTGCATCAAGTAAAACATGTAAATCTTTCTCAAGCAAAATTATATCAGCAGACTCTTTAGCAATATCAACTGCAGTATCAACAGAAATACCAACATCAGAATTTATAAGAGAAGGACTATCATTTATACCATCACCCATATAGCCAACAGTATTTCCATTCTCTTTAAGAAGCCTTACAATACGAGCTTTTTGGATAGGAGAAAGTTTTACAAATATATTGCATTTTTTTATTAACCTTCTTAAAGAATCATCAGCAAGCTTGTCAATTTGACTGCCTGTAACAATAATTTTTGATTTTATATTAACTTTTTCACAAATACATTTTGTAATTTCCGCATTATCACCAGTCAAAACAACTACTCTAATACCATTTTTATTAAGTTGTTCAATTGAAGATTTTGCACTTTCTTTTGGAGGATCTAAAAATCCTATAAATCCAATTAAAATCATATTTTTTTCATCTGCAACAGCAAAATGATCTGGAACTTCAGCTATTTCTTTTCTACAAACTGCAACAACACGAAGTCCTTGTTTATTTAACTCTTTAGTAAATTTATTTATATTTTCCTTTATTGCACTTGTTATAGGAGAAACTTTGCCTTGATATTCAAACATTGTTGATATACTCAAAATTTCTTCCACAGCACCTTTGGTGATAAATTGTGTTTTACTTCCATCACTTACAACTACTGTAAGACGACGTCTTGCAAAATCAAAAGGTATTTCATCAACCTTTTTATATTGTAAAATTAATTCTGACATTCCTTTTTCTTCAACATGTTTTATAACAGCCTCATCAATGTTGCTTTTTAAACCTGTTTGGAAATAAGAATTTAAAAAAGTATATCTTAATACATTTAAATCTACATTACCTGTAACATCAAGATATTTTTCTAAAACGATTTTATCTTCTGTTAATGTTCCTGTTTTATCTGTACATAAAACATTCATTGCACCAAAACTTTGTATAGAATCTAATTTTTTTACAATAGTTTTTTTCTTAGACATTTTTAATGCACCTTTTGACAAACTTGTTGATAAAATTACAGGGAGTAGAAGAGGTGTAATACATATTGCAATTGCTACTGCAAATGTAAATGATGTAATAATACTATGTTTTTGTACTGTAAAAATAAATACAACAGGTATTAATATTAACATAAATTTAATTAAAAGTTTACTTATACTTTCAATACCTTTTTGAAAAGATGTTTTTGGCTTACCTGTTGTTAATGTATGGGCAATTTTCCCAAAATAAGTATCATCAGAAGTTAGAACAACAACACCTTTAGCACTACCACTAATTACATTTGTTCCCATAAAACAAATTGTATCTATATCTGAAATACTATCAATTTCTTCATTCTTTGGTAACTCTGTATTTTCAACCTTTTTTACTGCATCAGATTCACCAGTTAAACTAGATTGCCCAACATATAAATCTTTAGATTCAATAATTCTTAAGTCAGCAGGAATCATATCTCCTGCTGATAAAAAAACTGTATCTCCAACAACTAAGTCTTTAAATGGAACTTTTATTTTTTTCCCATTTCTTATTACTGTTGCAGTTGTTGCAACTAATTGTTTAAGCTTTTCGGCAGATTTATTTGACCTATATTCAGATATAAAGTCTAATAAAGTACTAACTGTTACAAGTACACAAATAACAAGTATATTTGCATAATTTGGATTTTCTGCTAAGTAGACATCTGTATAACACAAAACTAAAGCAATTCCAATTAATATACTGTTAAATGGTGTAAAAATACTCTTAAACAGGTAATGATACCACTTTTTTGGTTTGTTTTGAGTTACTTCATTATATCCAAATTTTTGGTGTCTTTCAGTTACCTCTTCATCTGTAAGACCATTTTCATTAACATTAAAATTTGAAATGAATTCTTCTTTTGTTGTTTTGCTTAAATTGCCGTAAATTTTGTTTACATTTACTTCTTTTTCATTTGCCATTTTCTTTTTTCCTTTCTCTTTTGATATATATTATGTTAAAATTTGATTATTTTAAACATATTAAATATACCACTATAAAAAATTAAATTCAATAATTATATGATAAATTTAGTAAAGAAATTTTTTGTTACAATAATAAAAATTCATAGAGATTGCCTCTATGAATTTACTATAAGATAATTATGGCTTTAATGCAGTAATTGGAACTATATAAATTCCTGTTTCAGGGTCTTTTGCTATAACATCAGTATATCCTACTACAACACACATAAATTTTGGTTTTTTTATCATATTATTGTAAAAGTTTAATAAATTTTGTTTTGCTTCTTCAACTTGTCGAAAACCTAATTTTATTTCTATAGCAGCATATTCTCCATCATCAAATTCAAGTATAGAATCAACTCCTAGACCTGTAACATTATCTCTAAAGTGATATAATTTTCCACCTAAATATTCTATATATATTCTTAAATCTCTTTCAACTAATGCTTCAAACATAAATCCAAAAGTCTTTAAATCATTTATTAATTTGTTTTTGGTTAAATCTAAACAAGCACAAGCTAAAGATGGGTCTGTAAAATGCCTTTTAACAGATTTACCAACTCTTTCTGGAGATCTGTAGTTTTCATTATATGCATTTTGATTTTCAGTTATATGGAGTCTATTTAAAATATCTAAATAATCATCAATTGTAACTCTACTTTCTATGATTTCTTTTTCATTTGCATAGTCTTCTATATCTTTTAGTAAAGTATTTTTACTTGCAATTGTTGTCTCATTTCTTGCAAGACTTTTAAGCAACATTGTCATTTTGGTTATATTTCTTTTTTTATCATCATGAATGTCTTTTTCAAGTATTGCTTCTATATAACTTTTTGGAATTATATTAGCTTTTTCTTCATTTACATTAATATTTGATGGCCAACCTCCACGTATAATAAGGTTTGCTAATTTATCTAATGTAATTTTATCATTTAATGAATTTTGTAATTTGTTATTGTACATATCTAAAATTGAAGCTTTTCCACTGGAATCTCCTGATTCGAATAAACTCATTGTATACATATGAATTTTTCCTATTCTTCCAGCTCCAGAATGATGTATTTTGGCTTTTTGCTCATCATCTGTTAATTTTGTAGAACATGTTAGTATATAATTTCCTTTTTGGGTTGTTTCATCACATTTTCTCCTAACTGCATCCCAAACTTCTGGAATTAGATTCCATTCATCAATTAATTGTGGTTTCTCTTCATTTAAAATTAAATCTAAACTTAATTTTGCTTTTTCTTTAATTTCATCATCATTTAATAAAACAACGCTATTAGCATGGTTTAATGAAGCCCAAGTTTTTCCACACCATTTTGGACCTTCAATGCTTACTGCTCCAAATATAGATAGATATTCTTCTATTTTTTTATCAATAAGTCTGTTTATATATTCTTTTTTTCTTAAAGACAAATTTATCACCTCACATCTAATAATATTTTAACATATATTATAGATTTTTGCAATGAAAATATACATTTTTTAAGAATTTTGATATACACTTTTTAAGGATTTCAATATACATTTTTTAAGAAATTTGATATACACTTTTTAAAAAGAGAAAAATCTTGCAAAAATATTGACAAAAATTTTTCATATTATATAATATAGTGGATAAACTAAAGATATAAGCTAGTTAAAAAATACATATTTTATGACCCCAGCTTATGGAAAGGAATGAAGATAAATGGAAAATCAAAATTCTGAAGAAACAAGAGTACAAGAAATGATAGACGAACTAATGAGAAAAGCAAAAATAGCATCACAAGAATACTTAAAACTAGACCAAGAAACAGTTGACAACATCACAAAAGCAATGTCAATGGCAGGTCTAGAACACCATATGGAACTAGCCAAAATGGCAGTAGAAGAAACAGGAAGAGGAATATATGAAGACAAAATAACAAAAAACATGTTTGCAACAGAATATATATATCACAGTATAAAACACGAAAAAACAGTAGGAATAATAAAAGAAAACAATGAAGACGGATATGTAGAAATTGCAGAACCAGTTGGAATAATAGCAGGAGTAACACCTGTAACAAACCCAACATCAACAACAATGTTCAAATCAATAATATCAGCAAAAACAAGAAATGTAATAGTATTTGGATTCCATCCATCAGCACAAAAATGTAGTGTTCAAGCAGCAACAATAATGAGAGACGCAGCAATAAAAGCAGGAGCACCAGAAAACTGTATATTATGGATAGAAGAACCATCAATATTAGCAACAAGAACACTAATGAACCATCCAGATGTAAACTTAATTTTAGCAACAGGTGGAACAGGAATGGTAAAATCAGCATATTCATGTGGAAAACCAGCATTAGGAGTAGGACCAGGAAATGTACCATGTTATATAGACAAAACAGCAAAACTACAAACATCAGTAAATGACTTAGTAATGTCAAAATCATTTGACAATGGAATGATATGTGCTTCTGAACAAGCAGTTATAGTAGATAGAGACATATACCAAGAGTTTGAAAAATTAATGAGAGAAGCAGGATGTTATTTTGTAAATCCAGAAGAAAAAGAAAAATTAAAAAACAGCATGTTTGCTTTAAATGAGGATGGATATAAATTAAAATCTCATGTTCCAGGACAAAGTCCAGCAACAATTGCAAGAGAAGCGGGATTTGAAATACCAGAAGAAACAAAAGTATTAGTAGTTTATGAAGACGAAATAGGACCAGAATATCCATTTTCAAAAGAAAAACTAAGTCCAGTATTAACATATTATATAGTAAATAACTCAGAAGAAGGAATAAGCAAAGCAGAAAAGCTAATTGAATTTGGAGGATTAGGACATTCTGCAGTAATACACTCTGAGAATAGAGAAACAATATTAAAATTCTCACAAACAATGAAAGCAGGAAGAATTATTGTAAATTCTCCATCAACACATGGTGCAATAGGAGACATATACAACACAAATATGCCATCATTAACACTTGGATGTGGTTCATTTGGAGGAAACTCTACAACAGCAAATGTATCAAGTGTAAACTTAATAAATATAAAAAGAGTTGCAAAAAGGAGAGTTAATATGCAATGGTTTAAAGTTCCTGAAAAAATATATTTTGAAGCCGGATCAATATCATATCTTGAAAAAATGCCAAATATTGAAAGAGCATTTATAGTAACTGACCCAGGAATGGTAAAACTTGGATATGTAGACAAAATATTATATCACTTAAGAAAAAGAGAAAAACATGTACATTGTGAAATATTTTCAGAAGTTGAGCCAGACCCATCATTTGACACAGTAAACAAAGGATTAGAAGCAATGAATATCTTCAAACCTGATGTAATAATAGCATTAGGAGGAGGAAGTGCAATAGATGCTGCAAAAGGAATGTGGTTATTTTATGAAAATCCAGATGCAGATCCAGAAGGCTTAAAATTAAAATTCATGGATATACGTAAACGTACCTATAAATTCCCTAAAATGGGCTCAAAAGCAAAAATGGTTGCAATTCCAACTACTTCAGGAACAGGTTCAGAAGTAACATCATTTGCAGTAATTACAGACAAAGTAAGAAACAAAAAATATCCACTTGCAGATTATGAGCTAACTCCAGATGTTGCAATAATTGACCCAGACTTAGTAATGAGCTTACCAAAATCAACAACAGCAGACACTGGAATGGATGTATTAACACATGCATTAGAAGCTTATGTTTCTGTAATGGCATCAGATTACACAGATGGTCTTTCAGAAAAAGCAGCAGAATTAGTTTTTGAATATTTAAGAGAAGCATATAATCATGGAGATGACAAAATTGCAAGAGAAAAAATGCATAATGCAAGTACAATAGCAGGAATGTCATTTACAAATGCATTTTTAGGAGTATGTCACTCAATGGCACATAAAATAGGGGCAGAATTCCATTTACCTCATGGTAGAATAAATGCAATTTTACTTCCATATGTAATTAGATATAATTCTACAAAACCAACTAAATTTGTATCATGGCCAAAATATGAATTTTTCATTGCTGATAAAAAATATGCAACAATTGCTAAAAAAGTTGGTCTTAAAGCAGATACAGTAGAAGAAGGAGTAAATTCTTTGATTGAGGGAGTTCAAAAATTAAATGAAGATTTGAATATTCCTAAATCTTTTAAAGATGCGGGAATTGATGAAAAAGAGTTCCTTGCTAAGGTGGATTTACTAGCAGATAGAGCTTTTGAAGACCAATGTACTACTGCAAATCCTAGAGTTCCTCTAGTTTCTGAGATTAAACAAATGCTACTTGATAGCTATTATGGAAAAGAGATTTTATAATTAATAAAAGTTGAGGTGGAAAATTTTTCTGCCTTAATTTTTTTATATAATATGAGAGCAATAATGTAAATAAATTATAGAATTTTTTACAGTTTTATAGTATAATAGTTTTAAATTTTCTAATGCTAATGGAGGTAAATATGTTAAGAAATCAAAAATATTTAATAGATTTAGTAAAACATTTAATTAAATATCCTAAAGAAACAGAATGGTTAGAATTTAAAACTAATTATTATCAGCCAGAAGAAATCGGAAAATATATTAGTGCACTTTCAAATTCAGCAACTCTTTGTGAAAAAAATTTTGCTTATATGATATGGGGAATTGATGATAATACACATAGAATTATAGGCACGGATTTTGATTTTGCTAATAAAAAGGTTGGAAATGAGGAATTTGAAAATTGGCTACATAGATTATTAAATCCAAAAATTGATTTTACTTTTTATTCTTTATCTATTGATAATAAAAATGTTGTCATATTAGAAATTCCTAAAGCTGAATATACTGTTTCTAAGTTCAAAAATGAAGCATATATAAGAATTGGTACTTCTAAAAAAAATTTAAATGAAGCTCCTTTAAAAGAAAAAGAATTATGGAAATATTTAAATGCTACTTCTTTTGAAGACTCTATTTCCTTAGAAAATCTTTCAAGTGACGAGGTGTTACAAAAACTTGATTATTCCGCTTATTTTTCTTTACTAGATATTCCTTTTCCAGATAATAAGAATGGGATTTTACATTATTTAGAACAGGATAATTTAATACAAAAGGAAGATACAGGAAACTGGGGAATTACTAATTTAGGTGCTATTTTGTTTGCTAAGGATATTGATGATTTTAAATCAATAAAAAGAAAAGGTATTAGAGTTATTGAATATAAAGGTCAAAATAAGTTGGAAACAATAAGAGAACAAACTGGAAAAAAAGGTTATGCTATTGGCTTTGAAGGATTGATTAACTTTGTTGATAGTATTATACCAAGAAATGAAATTATTGGGAAAGCTCTAAGAAAAGAGGTACCAATGTATCCAGAATTAGCAATTCGTGAACTAATAGCAAATAGCATTGTACATCAGGATTTTACAATATCTGGTACTGGCCCTATGATTGAAATATATAGTGATAGAATTGAAATCACTAATCCAGGTACTCCTTTAGTAGAAATAGATAGATTTATAGACAATCCACCTAAATCAAGAAATGAACAATTAGCATCTTTCTTAAGAAGAATTGGTGTTTGTGAGGAACGTGGTAGTGGATTTGATAAAGTAGTTGCTAAAACAGAAGAATTCCAGCTTCCTGCACCCAAAATTGAACTTTACAAAGAACATATAAAAGTAACTTTATTTGCCCATATTCCTTATTCAAAGATGACGAAAGAAGATAAATTGAGAGCTTGTTATTTACATTCTTGTTTAAAATATGTTAACAATGATTATTTGACAAACACAAGTTTAAGAGAAAGATTTGGAATAGATCCAAAAAATAATGCTATGATTTCAAGAATTATAAAGAATACAGTTGAAGAAAATTTAATAAAACCGTATGAAGAAGATACAGCTCCTAGATATATGAAATATGTTCCATATTGGGCTTAATTTAACTTGACTATAACTTGACTGTAAACATATAACAATATATTATTTATCTATGTTTTCCTTATTTTAAGCTACTTTGAAGATTTTTATTATTAGATTTTAACTTGACTGTAACTTGATTTTTATAAAGTTTATAATTAATAATTTACTGAATTTTAAAAAGATAACCATAAATTTAGGTTATCTTTTTGTTGGTTCTTGAATATCATACTACGTGTTATACGTATATATCAATAGATATTTTTTTATTAAATTAAACTTTTTAACATACTCACAAAATAATCAACCTCTTCAAAAGTATTAAAATCACTAAAAGAAGCACGAATAGCAGAATTAATATAATCAGAAGGAACACCAATAGCCTGTAAAACATGAGAAGGAGAAGAACTACCAGAAGAACAAGCAGAACCAGAAGAAACGCAAACCCCCATATTATCCAACTTAAAAATCAATTCAGAAGCATTAACACCCAAAAAAGAAACATTAGCATTACCGAGGAAGACGATTTTCCAAAGCCCCATTAATTCTATACTTACCACTAAAAAATTTATCAATTCTATCTAAATAATAATTTCTAATTTTCAGAAGAAAACTCATATGAGAACTCAAATTATTTCTTGCAATTTCGCAAGCCTTACCAAGCCCAACAATTTCAGCAACATTTTCAGTACCAGCCCTTTTACTCTTTTCCTGATGACCACCATTCATAAACGGTACAAAATCAACACCATTTCTAACATAAAGAGCACCAACACCTTTTGGAGCATGAATTTTATGACCAGAAAGAGAAAGCAAATCAATTCCCATATCTTGAACATCAACTAAACAATTTCCCACAGCTTGAACTGCATCAGTATGAAAAATAATGTTATGTTCATGTGCAATTTTAGCAATATCTTTAACAGGTTGAATAGTACCAATTTCGTTATTTGCAAACATAATACTTATTAAAACAGTAGAAGGCCTAATAGAATTTTCAAGTTCATCTAAATTGATAAAACCACCAGAATCTACACCAACATAAGTCACTTCAAACCCCTGCTGTTCCAAAAACTTGCAAGACTCCAAAACTGCAGGATGTTCTATTTTAGAAGTAATAATATGATTTCCTTTTACCTTATTTGCAAAAGCAATCCCTTTAATTGCAGTATTATCACTCTCAGTTCCACAACTAGTAAAATAAATTTCATTAGAATTACAATTTATCAAAGAAGCAACTTGTTTTCTGGCAGTTTCAATAGCATGTTTAGAAACTCTACCAATTGAATACAAAGAAGAAGCATTACCATAATTTCTACCTAAAAAGGGTAACATCTCATTTAACACTTCTGTTCTTATTTTAGTTGTAGCAGCATTATCAAAATACACAGTATTCATAACAAAATTTTCCTTTCCACTTTTATTTTATTATATGAAACAAACATCAAAAAAGTTAAAACAAACAAAAGTTCTAAAAACAAGTATTTTCTAAGACGAACAGATTTTTAGTTTATAAAAAAATTTCAATAAATTTACAAAAAGTACTTGAAAAAAAACAAAAAATATATTATTATTTATGCATAGTGGTTAAAAGTGGTACGAAGTGGTAGAAAAGTGGAAAGGAGAAAGTCCAAATGTTAATAGGTGAATACGAACATTCTCTAGATGCCAAAGGCAGACTAATAATGCCATCAAAATTAAGACAAGACATTGGAGAAAAATTTATAATAACAAAAGGCTTAGACGGATGTTTATTTGTATTTTCACAAAACGAATGGAATAACTTCGAAACAAAACTTAAAACCTTACCACTATCAGACAAAAATGCCAGAAACTTTGTAAGATTTTTCCTATCAGGAGCAACAGAATGTGAAATAGACAAACAAGGAAGATTTTTAATTCCAGCAAATTTAAGAGAATCAGCCAAACTTGAAAAAGATGCAATGATAGTAGGAGTTGGAACAAGACTAGAAATTTGGAACAAAGAAACATGGCTAAACTGTGGAGAAAACATATCTGCAGATGAAATTGCAGAAAACATGACAATGTTAGGAATATAATAGTGAGGTGCTAAAATTGGAATTTAAACATAAACCAGTACTATTAGAAGAAACAATTGAAGGACTAAAGATAAAAGAAGACGGAATATATGTAGATGGAACCTTAGGAGGAGCGGGACACAGTAAAGAAATTTTAAAAAGACTATCATCAAAAGGACTTCTAATAGGAATAGACAGAGATGAAGAAGCACTAAAAGCAGCAAAAGAAAACTTAAAAGAATATACAAATGTAAAATACATACACGGAAACCATGACGAAATAGAAGAAATATTACAACAACAAAACATAGAAAAAGTTGACGGAATATTATTAGATTTAGGAGTATCATCATATCAATTAGACGAACGTAACAGAGGATTTAGTTATTTAGGAAACAATGAACTAGATATGAGGATGGATAAAAGTCAACAATTAACTGCGAAAAAAGTCATAAATTCGTATTCTGAGGAAGAATTAGCAAATATAATATATGAATATGGAGAAGAAAGATTCTCAAGGCAAATTGCCAGAAACATATGTAATGCAAGAAAAGAAAAAGAAATACAAACAACAGAAGAATTAGTAAAAATAATAGAAAAATCAATTCCAGCACAAGCCAAAAAAGATGGACACCCAGCAAAACGAACTTTTCAAGCAATAAGAATAGAAGTAAACAATGAAATAAAACCATTATACAACACAGTAAGAAAATGCATAGAATTACTAAAAAATGGAGGAAGATTATGTATAATCACATTCCATTCTTTAGAAGACAGAGCAGTAAAAAATGCATATGTTGATGCACAAGGAAAATGCACTTGTCCAAAAGACTTACCATATTGTGTATGTGGTGCAAAATCAGAAGGAAAAATAATCAACAAAAAACCAATAATAGCAACAGAAGAAGAACAATCAGAAAACTCAAGATCTAAAAGTGCAAAACTAAGGATTTTTGAAAAAAAATAATATAAAAAACAAAAGAAGGAGGTGAGTAATATGCCAAGATATCAATATGAAACAAGTCCAAGAAAATTAGAACCAGAGTATGTGCCAGTAAGAAAAAAAACACAAAAGCAAAACACAAAATCAACACAAAAACAAACAGTAAAAACAAAATATCAAATCCAAAAAGAAAAGAAAAAAGTAGAAAGAAAAAATCATGCAAAACAAATTGCATTAGTATTAGTTATATTTGGCATGTTACTTGCTGTAAGTTATAGAGAAATCCACATAATGGAAATGTTTAATAACAAAAAAGAAATGGAAAATCAACTAGCATTAATACAAAAAGAAAATGGTCAAGTTGAAAAAGACATAAAAGCAGAAGAAAGCAAGCTTGACTGGAATGTTATAAGACAAAAAGCAAGTGAAGAATTAGGAATGCAAGAGGCAAATAAAATAACAGTTGATTTAAACAAAACAGATAATGTAGAAAAAGATGAGAAACTAATAAAAGAAGATAACACAAGTTTTATAGAAAAAATAATAGAAAAGTTAATATTTTAACATATTACTTTTCTATTATTTTTATACTTTTAATTTTTTTATAATTTTAACTTCCTCAAACAATTTATTAACTTCATCATTTTTTTCTTGATAAGCATGTATAAAATCATTATAAATATTTAGCACATTATCTAAAGATTCATTTTTATTCAAATACATTCTAGCATATTCGGCAAAATAGTCAGCCTTTTCTTTTGTTTTGGCAGAATCACGTTTTTTCAATAAATTATTAATTTTATCAAATCTTTTAATTTCAGTTTTTAAATAGTCGATATAATCCATTTTTCGAGAAATTTCGTATTCAGTATCGTCAATTACAACTTTAATTAATTTCTTTACAATTAATTTATTGTCTTTTCCTTCTTTAGCATATTTTCCAGCAGGAGCATTTTTGGAAACTTGTGTATTTTCAATAATAATTTTTAAAGAATTAGAAATACCAATATGAGATTTGTATTGACGTTTACTAACTAGTGCGTCATATTCATCAGCAACACGAATAATTTGAGCTTCATATGGAATTTGGTTTTTAAATAATCCTTGAGGATATCCTGTTCCATCTAATGCTTCATGATGATAATAAGGACCTGCAGCATAGGGTTTTAAAGCTTTATCTTTCATACATAAATTATAGCCTAATGTAGTGTGACTTTTTATTATAGAAAATTCTTCTTCTGTTAACTTACCGTTTTTTTGTAATATTTCACTAGGAACAAACATTTTTCCAACATCATGCAAATAGGCACATGTTACACAATATTCAGTAAAACCTTTTGACAAATGTAACTTTTGACATAAGTTGCTAGTTATTGTTGCAACATTTTCCGAATGTTTTCTTGTAAATACGTCTAGTGAATCAAGCAATTTTAACTGATATTGTATTGATTCATTTAAATTAGATGCTTTTAAATAGGTTTGATCATAAAAGTCAAAGCTTTCTTTTTTTAGAAATTCATTAGTACTCATTTATTAGTAATCCTTTCAATAATTAAATATATTTTTATGATACTATAATAATCATTAAACGTCAATAATTTCAAAAAATTTCAAATCAATTTTGATGTAAAATGATTGACAACAAATGAAGATAAAGTTATAATGAAAAAGAAGAAATTTAAAAATTATTGTAGAAAAATATTACAAAGTGAAGATAAAAATGGAGGACAACAAATGAAAATAAACACAAACCTTGAAACCCTTGTGGCTGTACACACACACACACAC
>CALXAA010000030.1 GCA_944386165.1 uncultured Clostridia bacterium | reverse complement strand
TATTATGTATTAGACGAAATAGAATTTGAAACAGGAGAAGGAGAAGAAATAAAAGGAATAAGCAGTAAAGAAGAATTTTTAGAGATACAACCAAGGGGAAATTACATAGTATTAAATGATATAGATTTATCAGGAATGACAGGAGGAGCACTACGATTTGGAAATTCAAATTTCAGATTTGAAGGAAAAATAGATTTTAATGGAAAGAAACTAATAAGAGATGCAGAATCAAGAGATCCAATATTTAACACAATTGGAGAAAATGGAATAATAGAAAATTTGGTATTGGAAATAAAGCTAAATAATGATGTAGAACTATTTTGGACAGGACAATTTTTTACGAGTAATTATGGAACAATAAGAAATTTACAATTAAATGTAACAGAATCTACAGACGTACCTAACAATTCATTATTTATATTAGGTATTAACAATTTTGGGAATGTAGAAAACTTTGTAATAAACTATAAAGTACCTATATATGCAAGTAGAGAAACTTTTTTGATAAATACTAATTATGGAACGATAAAAAATGGATATATAACAGGTGAAAACTTTCAGATAAATAATTCAGAAGCAATGAATGCAGCTCCATTAGTTGGCGGTAATGGACAAAATGCTCAAATATATAATGTATATAGTTTAGTAAATGTAGATGTCTTAAATAACCAAGTTAATGGATATATATCAAACCTAGTAGTAAATAACTATAATAATGCTAAGCTAAGAAATGTATATTCAGTAGGAATAGGAAAAAATGGATATGATAGAACAAATATAAGTTCATCATATGGAGGACCAAATGTATATAATATAAATTATGCAAATAATGCAAATATCGAGAACAATTATTATATGGCAGACAAAATGTTAGAAACAAATAGACACGAAAAAATAACAGCATTAAATTTACATGATGTAGAATTCCAAAATAAAGTATTAAACAGTGAAAATGCATTTAATATAGATGAACTTGTAACTAATGGATATTACCCACAATTAAACATGCCGGAAGTAATGCCTAAACAAGAATATATAGAATTACCTGAAATAAAAGATGAAGACCTAGCAGATATAATAGATACAGAAGTAATAGAACAAGGAACAAGTAATGTAAAAGTAAAATTTAGAGTACATAATCCATCAGCAGAACAAATAACAGATATAAAAATAGAAAACATAAATGTAAGAATACTAAGCCAAGAATATAATGAAGGAATAAGTGAAGTAATAGTAGAATTATATGACCCAATAAAATATATATCAGAATATAATGTACAAAGTATAACAGTAAAAGGAGCATATAATACAGAATACACAAGAGAATATGAACAAGGAGAAAAGATAGTAAAAGCAGACTTATATAAAGAAATACATAATGTGCAAGATTGGAAAAATATAAATACCTCACTAACAGAAAATTATATGCTAATGACAGATTTAAACTTTATAAATGAAGGAAATACAATACAAATAAATAATACATTTACAGGAAAGATAAATGGAAATAATCATAAAATAAGCAATTTAAATTTAACAAATGCATGGCTAATAGGTAATTTACAAGGAACATTAGAAAATCTGCATATAGAGAATTTCAATTTTGAAAAAACAACATCAGACAACAGAATGGGATTAATAAGATATGCACAAAATGCTACAATAAACAATGTACATATAAAAGGAGTAAAGCTAGAAAGTAAAGTAAATGTAAACTTAGATGCAGGAACATTATTAGGACAAGCAGGCGGAGGAAATGTAATTATAACAAATAGTTCAGCAGTAGATGTAGAAATAGTACAAGATGTAAATGAAATAGTGTCAACTAACCGTATAGGAGGACTAGTAGGATATTTTTATGGCTCAAGAATAGAAAACTGTTATGTAAGAGATATAAATTTAGATATAGGAAATGCAATAGAAACAGCAATAGGAGGAATTGCAGGATATGTAAATAAAGGAGATATAACCAATTGTTATGCACAAGGAAAAATAGAAGCAGTAGGACCAAGAGTAGGAGGAATAACAGGATATAATGAAAGTACTACACAAATAACAGTAACAAATTGCTACAGTTATGTAGAAATTGTAAATACAGAAGAATATGTAGGAGGAATAATAGGAAAAGACCCAGAAGGAACAAATAATAGTACAAATACACATAACAATTTAAGTATAGGAAATATATACACAGGAAAACAAACAGAAAATATAGGAAGAGTTGTGTCAAACTATACAGATAGAGCAAATAACTATGCATATGAAAACCAAAAAATAAATGGATATATAACAGAAGAAGAATTAGGAGCAACACTACTATCATATGAAGAATTATGCCAAAAAGAAACTTATACAAATACAATACAACTAGGAGAAGCATATGATTATAGTAAAGTAAACGAAGGAATACTACCAAAACTATATAATACACAAAGAACAGAGTTATTGCCAAACCAAGAAGATATAAAAATTAAGCAAGAAGAAGAAATGGTAATAGAAAATGTAACATCTGACAAAACAGATGCCAATACAATAGAAGCATTAATAGAAATAAGTAATCCACAAGAAAAAGAAATAGTAGACATAGAAGTAGAAGATATGGAAGTAACAGTAACAAAAAACAACACAGAAAATGGAAAAACATATATAGAAATAAAAGCAACACCAACTAGATTCTATGATAGCTATAAAGTATCAAAAATAATATATAAAGAAAATGGAGAAGAAAAAGAGCAAGAAACAAGTGCAAGAATAGAAGAACAATTTTATAAAGAACTATATAGCTATGAAGATTGGCAAGGAATAGAAGAAGGAACATACCAGAATTACAAACTAATGAATGACATAGACTTTGCAGGAAGAGACAACATAAAAAGCAATGTAACAATGTCAAGATTAGAGTCAAATGGAAGTACACTAAAAAATATAGAAATAAACTTAAGTGGAGACTACGCAGGACTAATAAGAGAAATAAGAACCAATCTAGATGGAGTAAACTTTGAAAATATAAAAATAACAAGTACAGGAGGTTATGCAGGAATAATAGGAAAGAGTACAGCAGAAGTAAAGAACATAAAATTCAAAGAAATAACAGTAACAGCAAAATATGACAATATAGGAAGTATAGGAAGACAAGAAATCGGAAAAGTAGAAAATGTAGAATTAGAAAATATAACAATAACAGGAAGAAGTAATGTAGGAGGATTAATAGGATGTAGCTTATCTAATATAACAAATATTCAAGCAACAAATATAACAATACAAGGAAATGGAGAAGGAACAGGTGGAATAGTAGGCTATAATGCTAACCCGGGAACAATAATCAATACAAAAATCCAAGACTCAAATATAACAGGAACAGGAAATAACGTAGGGGGAATATCTGGATATTATGGTAGTAATGACACAAATAATATTAGTAACCTAAAATCAATAAATAATAAAATACAATCAGAAGGAAATAATGTAGGAGGAATAGTTGGTTATTTTAATCCACTAGACAAAGGTATAGCTGAATATTTTGAAGTAGATAATAGTGAAATAAGTGGAGTATCAAATGTAGGAGGTCTAATTGGGCATTCGAGTTTTTCTAATGGTTATATCCAATATAGCAATGTAAAGGATTCACTAGTGAAAGGAATAAGTGCAAACAGTAGAAATGTAGGAGGAATAGTAGGGCAAGCAAATAATTATATTAGATATGACTATGTACAAAATAGTGAAATAATATCTAATGGAACAAAAGTAGGAGGAATAGTAGGAAATTACACTTTTAGAACTATAAGTTATGTATATGTACAGGATTCAAAAATAGAAGGAGTAAGTAAAATTGGTGGAATAGTAGGAAATATTCAACATGGTACTGCTGCAAGAAATATTTTTAATACATATACAAATGCAGAAATAAAAGCAATAGAAAAAGATGCAGGAGGAATAGTTGGATATTATGAAAACGAAAATATTAATGCTACAAATCCAAGTAATATATACAATAATTCAGTAGAAGGCTCAAAAATAGAAGCGCCAGAAAATGTAGGAGGAATAATAGGATATATAGAAAAAGATTTATATACACAATCAGGACAAAATTACTATAAGAACAACTATGTACATGCATACTTAACAAGTGAAGACCTAATAACAACATCATTAGGAATAGGAAGTTCAAAAGTAGAGAATGTTAAATTAACCAATTTCCATGTATATAAATACAGTAAAATAAATGACCAATATATAAACGAAGATATAGACAACATAAAAGAAACTCAATATGTAACAGCTAACCAATTAAAACAAGAAAATACATATAAAAACACATTTGGCTGGGGAACAAACTATTTATATACAACATTGCAAGATAATAAATACCCAATATTAAATAATATGCAAACAGAACAAGAAGGAATAGACTTACCAGAAGACCCAGTAGATGCAGAAACAGCACAAGCCAATATACTACAAATAGCAGAAAAAATGGAAAACAAAATACCATTAAGTATAAACTCACTTACAGCAGAAAATGAAGGAACAGAAGCAACAAACTCTGAACAAAGCAATGCAGAAATAAGCAACAAAGTAATAACACCAACATATGAAATATACCCAATATCAGCAAACGAAATAAACATAGATTTAAATAATATACCAGAAGGAACATATTTAAGAATAGGACAAGGAGAAAACTCAGTAGATATAGAAGTGGATACAAGAACATATACATTCAAATATGATTTCCAAACACCACAGACTTTACAATTAATCCAAAAATCGACAAATAATGCAGGTTCAAATTCAATAAGTACTCAAACAGAAAGTACTGCAGAACAAACAACAAGTACAAATGCAACAAATACAGAAACAATCCTAACAGAAATAAAAATAGACCCAGAAGAAGCAAGAAACAGTACAAGTTTAGAAGGAGAAACAAACGCAATACTAAAAGGCACAGAAATGTACATAAACGGAGAAAAAGCAGAAGGAAGCTATGTAAACATATACAAAGGAAAAGCATTAACAGAAAATGGAGAAATATATGATATTGAAAGCAAAGAAAAAGACCCAGCAGAAAACAAAGTTGAAGGACTAATACTAGAAGGCAAAGTAAAGCCAAGAGAAGAATACGAATATTCTGGAAATGAAATAAAAGTATATGGAAAATACAGCACAATAAATGGACAAGTAAAAAGCCAAATATACACAGTAAAAAACGGAAAATTATCAATCATATCAGGAAAAACAGAACTAAAAGCCGGAAATCAAGTAATAGACATGATAAACGATAGAGAATACGAAACAATATTACTAGAAAACGGAACAATACAAGACCTAAAACAAAGCCTAAAATATCCAGAAAACTTCGAAAACAGCAACATAAAAGAAATAGCTCAAAACTTAGACACAGAAAGAACAGAAGTATTAGTATATTACAATAATGGCACAGTAATAGTATTTAATTACTTAACAGGAGATATAATATACAAACAAGAAGAAAAACAAAATCCAGGACTAATAGACTACATAAAACAAAGCCTAGCAAACATAATACCAAATAGTACCAAAAACACAAGCAAAGAATATGAAGAAAGCAAAGAACTAGTAGAAAAACTAGAAGAAGTGCCAGTAGAAGAAGCAATACAAGAAGTAAAACCAAATAACGGTACAAATTCACAAAATACTGAAACAAACAACAGCACACAAGAAACAAACAGCAGTAGCAATACACAAAATACTCAAAACAATGAAACAATCAACAACGTAAATAGTTTAACATCAAGTAAAAACTATGTAACATCATACAACCCAGAAACAGGAACATATGAAGTATATAGCGTAGAAGAAATAATTAATAATAGCGAAGAAGAACCAGAATCAGAAACACGAAAAATCCAAGCAAACGGATTAGAGCAATTCTATGAAAGCTATAATACATCAGGAAAGAAAACAAAAATAGAACCAGGATTAGTCATAATAATAACAACAATTACTGCAATAGGAATATTAAGTATAGCAATTATAAGAAGAGCAAAATACGCAAAATAAAAAAATATCTAATAATAAAAAATGTTGAAGTAGTAAAAATGAAGTAAACTTAAAGCACGCACAAATTTTAAGGTCACTTCAAACCATACTACTTCGATTTTTTATTTTAGAACCGACCCTAGACAATTTGAGAACCGGCACCAAATTGCCCACAGACAGACAGGGACAAAAAAGAACCGGCACCAAATTGCCAAATTGCCCAAATTGCTTTTTATAAAAAACTATGATAAAATGAAAACAAAAATTAAGACAAACAGGAGAAATATTATGTCAAATGAAGTAAAATGGACTAATGAACAAAAACAAGCAATATACGAAAAAGGAAGTAATATTTTAGTTGCTGCAGCAGCAGGAAGTGGAAAAACAGCAGTACTAGTTGAAAGAATAATAAATAAAATAATAAATGAAAAAGTTGATATAGATAGACTTTTAGTAGTAACATTCACAAATGCAGCTGCATCAGAAATGAGAGAAAGAGTATTAAAAGCAATATACAAAAAAATAGATGAAAATCCAACAGACGAAAAATTACAAAGGCAAGTAACACTATTAAATAAAGCAAGTATATGTACAATAGACTCATTTTGTCTTGATGTTGTAAAAAACAATTTTTTTGAAATTGATATATCAAAAAACTTTAGAATTGCAGATAAGACTGAAATAGAAATTTTAGAACAAGATGTATTAGAAGAATTATTTGAAGAAAAATATGAAAATAAAGATGAAGACTTTCTAAAATTAATAAATACATATACAGAATATAGAGATGATACACCACTAAAAGACCTAATCCTTACAATATACAGATATATCCAAAGTAATCCATATCCAGAAAAATGGCTAGATGAAAAAATAGAGATGTTTAACTTCCAAGAAGATATAAAACAAGACTTCTCAAAAACCAGCTGGGGAGAAATATTATTAAAACAAATAAAAGAAATTGTAGATGATGGAGTTTTGCAATTAAAAGCAGAGGTTCAAAATTTACAAAACAGTGAAGAATTAAGAAAAAGCTTCGAATTTTTAAGAGGCAATTTAAACCAATTAGAACTATTACAAGCAAATCTAGATACTTGGGATAAAGCATACACTATTTATAATTCATTAGATTTTGGAAGATGGATGGTAGACTCAAAAATAAAAACAGATTTAAAAGAAAATGCACAAAAAACAAGAGGAAAGGTTTTAGATTCATTAAAAAATGTAGCAGATAAAGTGCTAATAATGGATTCAGAAGAAAGCTTTAAAGACATAATAAATATGTATAAAATTTTAAAAAAATTAGAAAAAATAATACTAGAATTTTCAGAGCTTTTTTCAAAAAGAAAAAAAGAAAAAAATATAGTAGATTTTAGTGATGTTGAACACATTGCATTAAAAATATTACTAGATGAAAACGGAAATCCTACAGAAATAGCAAAAAAATATCAAGAAAAATTTGAAGAAATAGCAATAGACGAATACCAAGACAGCAATTTAGTACAAGAATACATTTTAACCTCAATTTCTAAAGGCAACAATATTTTTATGGTTGGAGATGTAAAACAAAGTATATATAGATTTAGACAAGCAAGACCAGACTTATTTTTAAGCAAATACAAAAAATATAAATTAAAACAAGAAAAAACACAAAAAGACGATTTAAAAATACAATTATTTAAAAACTTCAGAAGTAGAAAAGAAGTTTTAGACTTTTCAAATTTAATTTTTTCTAAAATAATGAGTGAAGAATTAGGCGAACTAAATTATACAGAAGAAGAGTATTTAAATCTAGGTGCAGAATATGAAAATACAGGAGAAGATTTAAAAACAGAAATAGACATTATTAATATAGAAAGTTCTGAAGAAAAAACAGAAAATGCAGAAGAACTAGAAGTAGAAAAAACAGATGAAGATTCAGAAAATGACGAAGAAACAAAAGAAGAAGTTGAAAGAAAAGAAGATATAGAAGTAGAAGCACAATTTGTAGCAAATAGAATAAAAAAATTAATTGAAAGTAAATTCCAAGTTTATGACACAAAAGAAAAAATACAAAGAGATATAAAATATAAAGACATAGTAGTTTTATTAAGATCAACAAAGATTTCAGCACCAATATTTGAAAAAGAAATAATCAAATTAGGAATGCCAGTATTTAGTGATTCCTCATCAGAATATCTTGAAAGCCTAGAAATACAAACAATAATGAATTTACTAAAAATAATAGATAATCCTATGCAAGAAATTCCATTAGTAGCAACAATGAGGTCAATAATAGGAGGATTTACAGATAATGAACTTGTAGAAATAAGACTAAGTGATAAATATGACAATTTTTATAATACAATTTTAAAAGCAAAAACAAATGTAAACGAAAAACTAAGAATAAAAATAGATGAATTTTTAAACAAATTAGAAATGTGGCGTCAGGAACAACAATATTTAAGCTTACCAGAATTAATTTGGAAAATATATAATGACACTGGATACTTTAATTATGTAGGGCTTATGAAAAATGGAGAACTAAGGCAAGCCAATTTAAAAATGTTATTTGAAAGAGCAAAACAATGTGAAAGTATAAGTTTTAAAGGTTTATACAATTTTATAAACTATATAGAAAAAATAAAAACAAGTAGTAAAGATATGGACTCTGCAAAAATAATTGGAGAAAATGATGATGTAATAAGAATAATGAGTATTCATAAAAGTAAAGGACTAGAATTTCCAGTAGTAATATTAGCAAATGTAGGAAAACAATTCAACTTGCAAGATTTAAACCAAAAAATATTATTACATCCAGAATTAGGAATAGGTGTTAAATATATAGACTATGACTTGCAAATAAAATATGATACTTTATCAAAAAGAGCAATAAAAAATAAAATAAAAATAGAAACATTATCAGAAGAAATGAGAGTATTATATGTAGCACTAACAAGAGCTAAAGAAAAAATAATAATAACAGGATTTATAAAAAAAGACAAACAAAACAAAATGTTAGAAAATACAGAAAAATATGATAAACTAAATTTAATGCTTTTACAAAAAGCAAAATCATATTTAGACTGGCTAATGTTAGTACATATTTATAATGAAAAAGAAATGGAAGAAATTTCTACTTGGAATAATTATACAAAAGAAGAGATTTTAAGCATATGCAATGAAGAAAATAGCAAAGAAAATGAGAACATATCTGAAATAATTTTAGATAAAATTAACAATTTTAAATTAGAAGAAAATACAGAAAAACAAATTTCAGAACTATTAAATTATAAATACAAATATATAGCATCAACAGCCATTCCAACAAAAACATCAGTTACAGAAATTAAAGAATCTTTATTAACAGAAAAACAAAATACACCAAAAGATGAAGAGCAAGAAGACGAACAATTAGAAGAACTGCCAAAACCAAAGTTCTTACAAGCAGATGAAGAAACCCAAATAACAAATGCAGAAAAAGGAACCTTAATACATTTATGTATGCAAAAATTAGATATTAGAAAAAAAGAGTACACAATAAATGACATTAAAGAATTAGTAGATAAACTAGTTGCAAAGAAAAATATTACAGAACAAGAAGCTAATTCAATAAACTTAAAAAAAGTACTTCAATTTACAAAATCCAAAATCTGGAAAGAAATGTGTGAAGCCAAAACAGTAGAACGAGAAAAAACATTTTACATAAATATTCCAGCAAAAGAAATTTATAAAGAAAATGTTGAAGAAAAAGTATTAGTACAAGGTATAATAGACTTATATTATATAACAAAAGAAGATGAACTAATATTAGTAGATTTTAAAACAGATTATGTACCAAACAATGATGAAAAAATATTAGCCAATAAATATAATTTACAACTTAAACTTTATAAAAAAGCATTAGAAAGTGCTACAGGAAAACAAGTAAATAAAACATTTATTTACTCTACATACTTAGAAAAAGAAATAAATATATAAAAACACTTGATAAATGTCCAGAAAAATGATAATATATAGTACATACAAGTAAGAAAGAGGAAATAAAATTGGAAGAAAGTTCAAAAGAAAAAAATAATATATTAAAAAAAATAAAAAACATAATAACACAAAAAGTATTTATAAATTTAATATATGCAATAATAATAAGTATATATCTAATATCATTCAATACAATATACACAAAGTTCAATTCAGAAACACTTACTGAATATGTAGAAATAACAAGTTTTGCATTTTTAATAATAACAATAATAATATTTGAAATTGCATACAAAAAAGATAGTGATTCAATAGCATTAAATGGAATAGAATTTTTAGCATTATCTATATATATACTATTAATCAAATACATACCTAAAAGTTATGGAATAGATACAACAATATATATACTAATAGGTTCATATTCATTTTTAGCATATTATGTAATTAAAAACATAATAATATACACCAAAGAAAGAAAAAAAGAACTAGACCAATTAAGTGACATAAAAGAAATAGTAAAAGATGAACCAATAAAAAAACAAACAAAAAGAAGAAATAAAATAGAAGACTAAGTAAAATGGAAGGAATGAGTAAAAATGCAATTAGTAAATATAGGCTTTGGAAATATAATAGCAGCAAACAAAATAGTAGCAATAGTAAGTCCAGAAGCAGCACCAATAAAAAGAATGGTACAAGAAGCAAAAGATGAAAAAAAAGCAATAGATGCAACATGTGGAAGAAGAACAAGAGCAGTGCTAGTAATGGACTCTGGACACATAATATTATCAGCAGTACAACCAGAAACAGTTGCAGGAAGAGTAGATAAAGACATAACACCACAAATTCAAACAGATGATGCCCAAAACAAAAAGGAGGTAAAATAGAAATGATAGTAAAACCTACAGTTACAGAACTACTTAAAAGAGCAAAAAACAGATATGAGTTAGTTATTGCAACAGCAAAAAGAGCAAGACAAATTGCAAATGGAGCACCTGTTAAAACAAATGTAAAAGAAGAATCTCCAGTTACATTAGCAGCAAATGAAATTGCAGAAGGTAAAGTTAAAATTATTGAACCAGAAGAACAAAAAAAAGAAGAAGAATAAAATCTTCTTCTTAATTATTAAAAGAAAGGATATAACCCAAAATGAAAAAAAAGAACATAATTTCACTTGCAGGAGACCTAGCAGCAGGAAAAGGAACAGTATCTGAAATATTAATAAAAGACCTAAATTATGGAATATATAGAAATGGAGAATATGCAAGAAAACTAGCAAGAGACATGGGGCTTGACATAACAAGCTTTAATGCATTTTTAGCAGAACACCCAGAAATAGACTTACAAATAGAAAAGAGTGCATCAGAATATGCAAAAGAACATGACAATTTTATAATAGATGCAAGACTTGGATGGTATGCTGTACCAGAATCATTCAAAGTATATTTAAAAGTAGATATTGATGTAGCAGCCCAAAGAGCATTTAATGACCCAAAAAGAAAAAGCACAGAAAGCTTTGAAACAGTTGAAGAACAAAAAGCAGACATGATAAGAAGATACAAAATGGAAAATGACAGATATTGGAAACTATATCATGTACATAAAGATGACATGTCAAATTATGACTTAGTAATTGATACAACAAAACTTACACCAGAGCAAACAGCTAAAATAATAGAAGAAGAATATGAAAAATGGTTAAATAAATAAATTTTATAAAAATATAAATTAAGGGAGGATGTAACAAATGAAAAAGAAAATTATTTTAGCGGTATTAATAATTGTTGTAATACTAGTACTACTATTTATGTGGAGGTTAATTACACTTAACAATATAAAAAAACTAAATGAAGAAAGTATAAAAATTTCTAATATATATTATGTAGAAGAATCTGGCTCAACTATAGAAGAATTTTGGAAAAAAGATGATATTATAAAAGAAAAAATAAATTCAGGATTAAATAATTCTGATATGACATTTTGGAAAAATTCTAATACAAATGAGGAATATACAATTTTTGAAAGTTCAAATACTTATTTAATTGGAGCAGAAGGAATGGCATATGAACCACAAGCAAACAATATATACTTATTAGACAATAATAATATCATTATTCTAGCCTTAAATCCAATGGTTAAAATTCATACCAAAGAATATGATAACAAATCTTGTTGGTATTTAAAGAATGGACAAGAGGAAGTATATATAGATAAAGAAACAGGCATAGTATTATATAATAAAAATGAGCAATTAGGACGAGAGATAAAATTAAAATATAGTATAAATACAGTAACAGATGAAGATGTAGCAAAACCAGATTTATCAGATTATAAAAATAGATATGAACAATAATAAAACTTAGAGGGAGAGGGTATTTTGCACCTTCTCCCTCTAGCTCTTTTTGAACATAAAAAAGAAAAAATCATTTTTGGTATAATTTTATTGATTATATAATTACATTTTGATATACTTGCAGTAAAATAATGTCAAATTATGAAAATGAAAGGGGAAAAAATGTTAGAATTAAAGAAAGTATCCAAATTTTATAATGATGATGGCAACATAAATACAGGAATTCTAAAAGTAGACTTAAAACTAAACATTGGAGAATTTGTAATAATTACAGGAGAATCTGGAAGTGGAAAAAGCACTCTTTTAAATGTAATATCAGGTTTAGACAGTTATGAAGAAGGAGAAATGTATATAAATGGCAAAGAAACAAGCCATTATAATAAATATGACTTTGAAGAATATAGAAAAAAATACATTGCAAATATATTTCAAGACTTTAACTTAATTAATAGTTATACAGTATATCAAAACATTGAACTTATGATGATTTTAAATGGATATAGTAAAAAAGATATTAAAAAACGAGTATTAGAAATAATAGATAAAGTCGGATTAACAAAATTTAAAAACACAAAAGTTTCTAAACTTTCAGGAGGTCAAAAACAAAGAGTAGCTATTGCAAGAGCAGTTGTAAAAGACACCCCAATAATTGTAGCAGATGAACCAACAGGAAACTTAGATACAAAATCTGCACAAAATGTTATAGAAATTTTAAAAAATATTGCAAAAGATAAATTGGTAATTATTGTAACACATAATATAGAACAATTTGAACAATATGCAACAAGAATTATAAAAATGCATGATGGAGAAATTATAGAAAATAAAGAAATAAAACAAATAGATGAAAATACTAAAGCAAAAGAATGTAATAATAAAAATATAAAAATTAAAAATATAGTAAAATTAGGAGTAAGAAACACATTTAACATAAAAACAAAATTTGTATTATTATTTTTAATATTTTTCTTAGTTACAACCACACTATTTTTCGAATATTCTAATTTCAAATATGCAGAATATCAAGAATCATTAGATGGAAGTAGTACTTATTTTAAAGATGTGTCTGATAATAGAATTTTAATAAAAAAAGAAGATGGAACACCATTTACCCGGAGAAGATTATAATAAAATAAAAGAGCTTTCAAATATAGACTATATAGTAGAAAATGACTTATTTCTAGACTGTAATGTAAACCTATATAGAAGTTCTGTTTATGGAGAAATTGACTTTGACTGCAGTATTCAAAAAATAGACAATTTTAAAGGAACACTTGATATAGGCAGAATGCCAGAATCAGATGACGAAATAATACTTCAAGCTAATCAAAATAATCGTTTTGTAAAAACAGCAATAGAGCAAATAATAGACAAAAGATTTACTATTGGAAACAATTTAGGAGATGATGTTATTAAAAATATAAAAGTTGTAGGAATTATATTTAATGAAAAAGTAGATGAAAATTATTCTAAAATTTATGTATCAGATTCAAAAATTGAAGAACTTACACCTTTTATAAATAAAATATATAGTAATACATATGTTTTACAAAATGATAATTATATAGACGCAGAAATTCATCCAAGTGAAAATGTAGAAAAAGGAACAGCAGTTGTTAATGAAAGTTTTGGAGAAGTTACAAATGGAGAAGATTTAGAATTAAAAATAACTAATATTTATAGTAATAATGAAACAAATTTTAATATTGCCAATACATTTTCAATAAATAATTTTCAAAATTATACAGGTTACTCATTATATCAATTCTTCTCATCTGGAATATTTATAAATAAAGAAGATTATGATAATTTGTATAACTTACCAATATATCAATCTAGTGTTTTTATAAAAAACGTAGAAGATATTGATAAAATAATTTCAGAATTAGAAACAATAGGAATCAATAGCAAAAGAATAACAGATTATAAGATTAATAGCATTAAAATGAATGAACAAGTATTAAAAATAGTTAAAGTTTTAGTAACAATTGCACTTATAATTATATTACTATTTATATCATATTTTGTAATAAAAATAATATTAAAATCTAGAAATACATATTATGCAATTTTAAGAATGTTAGGAGCAAATTATAAAACAGAAAAATGGATATTATTTGTTGAATTATTATTAGTTTTAAGTTTAGCATATTTAGCAGTATTTATAATTATATATTTATTCAAAACAAATATTATTACAATTAAATACATTAGTAATCTTGTTAAATTTATAAATATAAAAGAATTCGCATTTGTATATATAATAGACCTACTTATAGCAGGATACATTTCAATTAAAATATCTAAAAATATGTTTAAGAAAACTGCTATAAATACTTTTAATGAGGAGGTGTTATAATATGCTAGAGCTTAAAGAAGTAAATAAATATTTTAATAAAAATAAGCCAAATGAAATACATGTAGTAAATAATGTATCTTTAGAATTTGAAAAAACAGGATTAATTGCTATATTAGGCCCATCAGGAAGTGGAAAAACTACTTTGTTAAACCTAATTGGAGGTTTAGACAAAGTAGATGGTGGAAAAATTTTTATAAATGGTAAAGAAATAACAAATACATCTTCTCATACAGTAGACAAAATAAGAAACCTAAATGTAGGATATATATTCCAAGATTATAAATTAATAGATAATGCTTCAGTTTTTGAAAATGTAGCAGTTTCACTTAGAATGATTGGAGAAAAAGATGAGAAAATAATAAAAGAAAAAGTAGAATTCGTGTTAGAAAAAGTAAATATGTCTAGATTTAAGTTTAGACCTGCAAAAGCATTATCTGGAGGTCAAAAACAAAGAGTTGCAATAGCAAGAGCTATTGTAAAAAATCCAAATATAATTATAGCAGATGAGCCAACAGGAAATTTAGATAGTAAAAATTCAATTGCAGTTATGGATATATTAAAATCTATTTCAAAAGAAAAATTAGTAATAGTAGTAACACATGAAGTAGAACTAGCAAAATCTTATGCATCAAGAATTATAGAAATTGAAGACGGAAAAATTATTAAAGATTATGAAAATACAAATAACATTTCTGAGAATAATACAAATTTTGATGTTACAAAATTAAAAAATAATAACACTAAATATTGTTCAATATATAAAATTTTACCATCAATAATAAATGGATTTAAAAAAATAAAAACATATTCAATCATAAAAAAATTATTAATGATTGGATATTTTGCAACAGCTATATTTGTTGTATATTCAATAAGTAATATTTGGGGAACATTAAATATACAAGAAAAAGACTATGCCATACATGATAAAAATTATCTACAAGTAGATGCAGGAAAATTAAGTGTTGAAGATTATTTGAAATATAAAAATGAAGATGAAATAGATTACATTCTTCCAGGAGATAGTATGGCAGATTTTGAATTATCATTTGAAGATTATCAACAAACAGCAAATGCTAGGCTAAAAATTTCAGCGTCATTATTAAATGTTGATAATTTAAGTTCTAATGATATAATTTATGGCAGATTACCAGAAAACAAATATGAAGTAGTATTGGACAAATTGGTAATTGATAGAATAGATACTTTACTAGAAGGAAATGGAATAACTGAGGATACTGAAAATATTGCTATAGAAGTAGGAATAAAAAGTGCCGAAGATGCTTTAAATAGAATAATAAAAATAGACAATATGCCATCATTTACAGTAGTTGGAATAACTGATAAGAATAGTCAATCTTTATATACATACAAAGAAAATTTTATAAATATATTAGATAATGCAAGAACAATTGATATGTCATTAACAAATATGCTTTCTAGTAATAGTCCAGATAAAAATCCAGAGAAATTATTAGATTATGAACTATTAAAAGATGATATTTCTTTGATTCAAGGTAGATTTCCTGAAAATGATTATGAGACAATTGTTAATGTTTCAAAATTAAATGAAGAGGTTAATATCAAAGTTAATAATACAGATTTAAAAGTTGTTGGATATTATGTAAGTAAAACTGATAGAATTAATTATTTAGTAAATAACAATACAATAAAATATAATCTAATTTCTACAAATGCTGTTTTTTCAGTATATACAAATAATAAAACTGAAGCAATGGAAAAATTAGAAAATGAAAGTTCTTTTAATGTAATAGATATATCTGAATATGAAAAAGAAAGCTATATTGCAAAACAAGAAGGTACAGCAGAAAATACATTTATGTTTTCAATAATGATACTTGCAATTTCATTATTAGAAATATTTTTAATGATGAGAGCTTCTTTCTTATCTAGAATAAAAGAAGTTGGAATTTTAAGAGCAATTGGAGTAAGTAAAATAGATGTATGTAAAAAGTTCTTTGGTGAAGTATTTGCAATTACAACTGTAGCAGGTCTTCCTGGTATAATTATTATGACTTATATTTTGAGTGAACTTGTAAAAGTACCTGAAATGTCTGCAGTTTTTATAATGAACCCATTTGTTGTTGGTGTTAGTGTTTTAATTATATATGGAATTAATATAATTTTTGG
>CALXAA010000029.1 GCA_944386165.1 uncultured Clostridia bacterium | reverse complement strand
TACATTTTCTTTTACTGCATATCCTGAGTATTTTACTATGTATTCTGGTTTGTAATAGATTATTAAAAAGTAAATTAATGTTACTATTATTATTAATAATAACATTCCACACAACATAAATGTTGAGAATTTTTTTGGTGAATTATTTTTCTTTTTGCTTGGTATTTTGTTTATATTTGTTTTTTTATCGTTTTTTTGTATTTTAAACATAATTTATCCTATTCCTTTCTTAAGGTGCTAAATAGGTAAAATTTATAATTTTTTTCGACCTTTTAGTCCTTTTTTCTTTTGGTTTCTCTAATTTATATTAACATATTTGCAATTATTTTGCAACAATATTTAGGTGCATATTTATTTTTTTTTTTAATATAGAATATCTTGCAAAGGAGGACAAAGAGATGAATAAACTAAAAATTCCAGAAAATCATAGTGGAGTTAGCAAAACTCTTAGATTACCAGAAAATATAGTAGATGATATACAAAATCTTGCTAACCTTAAAAATTTATCTTTTAATAAGGTGGTAACATCTCTTTTAGAGTTTAGTTTGGATAATTTAGATGAAGATGATAAAAAAGAATTAGAAAATTTAAAAAAATAATTTTGAATAAAAAGAGGAATTCTTTTTTAAAATGTTCATATGAAGCTACTGTTTTGGATAGTATAATTTCATATGCTACATTTTATTTTTAGAATTCCTCTTAAAATATAATTGTTAATTATTTACAATATATATTATTGTGTCATTATCTAAATATAGTGTTATATTTTCTTCATTAAATTCTGTTTTGTATATTTGGTTAAGATTTATATTTAAATAATTTGTACTGTTTTCGTCTGTGATATTTAAAATTTCAAAAGTTATATTAAATTCAAATTTTTGCATTGAATATTTACTTTTTAAAAATCCATCTTGTTTTATTGTTACAGTTTTGGAAATAAGTTTTTCTAAATTTTTTTGTAAATTATTTTCTTGTTCTTGAGTCATTTTTAATTACACCTCTCTTTTCAATAATTAATATAATCTATATGTTATTTTGTCAATTTATTTTTTGCTTATATTATTTTTCTCAAATAATTTCAAATATGTTAATAGGGATACTAAATTTCTTTTTAGTATCCCTATTTTTTGTGCAACAGTTGTGTTGCTTATTATTTTTTTAGATTATTCTACTAATTCAAAGTCTATTCTTCTTAGTAATTTGTTTGCTTCTGCAACTCTAATTTTTACTTTGTCTCCTATTTTGTATATTTTATGAGAATTTTCTCCTATTGCTTCTTTTCTTTCTTCATTATATATAAAGTATTCGTCTCCAAGTTGCTCATATCTTATTAGCCCTTCTACAGTATTATCTAATTCTACAAATATTCCGAAATTCGTAACTGATGATATTATTCCTTCATATTCTTCTCCGATTTTGTTTTCCATGTATTCGGCTTTTTTGATGTCTTCTGCTTCTCTTTCTACTTTTGTTGCTACTCTTTCTCTTTCTGAACAGTTTTCTGCTCTTTTTTCTGCTCTTTTCTCATATTTTTTTATCCAGAAATCATTTACTAGATAGTCGTTTTCTAAATATTTTGAAATTATTCTGTGTATAAATAAGTCTGGGTATCTTCTTATTGGTGATGTGAAGTGACAGTAGTATTTACTTGCTATTCCAAAGTGTCCTTTGTTTTCTGCTTCGTATTTTGCTACTCTTAGTGTTCTTAATATTATGTTTGATACTACTTTTTCTTCGTCTTTTCCTTTAACATCTTCTAGTATTTTTGCAAATTCGTTTGGATATACTATGTCTTCTTTTGATACTTTTATTTTGTATCCAAAGTTGAATAGTGTTTTATTTAGTTCTTTTATTTTGTCTAAGTCTGGTGCTTCATGGTTTCTGTATATAAATGGTGCTTGTAACCAATAAAATTTTTCTGCTACTGTTTCGTTTGCAATTAGCATAAATTGTTCTATTATTTCATTTGCAAAATATGTTTGGTATTTTTCTACATTTATAGCATATCCGTTTTGATCAAGTGTTATTTTGCTTTCTGGTATTTCTAAGTTTAAATATCCATTTTCTTTTCTTTTTTCTTTTAATATATTTGCTAATTCTGCCATTAAGTCAAAATGTGATATATATTTATTATATTTTTTTAAGACTTCTTCATCTGACCTGTCTAGTATTTTTTGTACATCTGTGTAACTCATTCTTTCTGTTACACGTATTACTCCTTTATATATGTCTGATGAGACTACTTTGGCTTTTGGTGTGATTTCCATTGAGCATGATAGTGTAAATCTTTCTTCTCCAGCATTTAAACTACATATTCCGTTTGAAAGCTCTCGTGGTAACATTGGTATTACTCTTCCTAACATGTATATACTTGTTCCTCTTAAATATGCTTCTTTATCTAGTTCTGTTTTTTCTCTTACATAATGGCTTACATCTGCTATGTGAACATCTAGTTTGTAGTTTCCGTTTGGTAGTTTTTCTACATGAATGGCATCATCTAAGTCTTTGGCGTCTTCTCCGTCTATTGTAAATATTATGTCTTTCCTTAAGTCTTTTCTGTTTTTTAAGTCTGATATATCTATTTTGTCTCCAAAGGCTTTTGCTTCATTTACTACTTCTTCTGGAAATTTGTATGGCAACTCATATTCTTTTATTAGAGATAGCATGTCTACTCCTGCTTGATTTACTCCTCCAAGTACTTCTATAATTTGTCCTTCTGCATTTTTGCCTTTTTCTGGATATTTTAGTATTTTTACTAGTACTTTATGCTTGTCTCTTGCTTTTCCCCAGTTTGCTTTAGATATGAATATGTCTGTTCCAAAGTTTTTGTCGTCTGGTACTACAAATCCAAAGTTTCTGCTTTTTTGAAATGTTCCTACTATTGTGTCTTTTTCATGTCTTATTATTTTGGTTATTTTTCCTTCTTGTTTTTTGTTTTCTTCTTTTTCTGATATTATTTTTATTTCTACTGTGTCTCCATTTAGTGCATTTTTACAGTTTTCTTTTGATATATATATTTCTTCTTCTTGATCTTCTATTTTTACAAATCCAAAGCCTTTTTGATTTTTTCTGTATGTTCCAATTATTCTTTCTTTTTCCATCTTTTTCTCCTTTTTATAGTGGATTTCTTCTTACACAACAAAAAAAAGCGACTCTTGTGAACCGCTTCCAATTATTATGCTATGTAAACTATAGAAAGTGCAATAGTTACAATTACAAAAGCTATTCCTAAAATAATAGACCATTTTTTTTGTAATCCTTCTTTTGTTCTACTTTTATTTTTTTCAAAAAAGTTGTTTGAAGAAGATCCTGTTATTGTTGATGATAGTCCTGCATCATCTTTTGATTGAACCATTGCTAATATTGTTAGCGCAACACATATTACCAAATCTACTATTATTAATATTATTTTTAATACTTGCATTTAGTATTCCTCCTAACGGTTTATTTATTCATATTTTATATTTTTTGAAAACTCTATAATCAGCTTTCATGCCTAGTACTTGAATATTTTAACATATATTTCCTAAAAAATCAATGCTAGAAAATTAAAAATTATAACTTTTATCATTATTTTTACAAATAAACTGCAATTTGTACTTTTTATACAGCTATTGTTTAAGTCTTGAAATCCTTTTGTTAGCTTTTGTATTTCTTCTTTATTAGATATTTTTTTGTCTTCTAAGTATTTTTTGGCTAAGTATTCTGCTTTTATCATTGCATCATTTTCTAAAAATACTCTTATAGCATAATTTATAAAACTTAGAATTAACAAAATATTAGAAAATAATAGCTCATTTGGTAACTTTTTTAGGATTGCTAGTATACATATTACTATAAAATATATAAAGTATAAATTTGAGTATATGAAGTTAAATATTAATAGTTTTCTATCTTGCACTGAGTGTAAACATTCATGTGCCATTGTTTGTATTCTTGTATAGCTTTCATGTGTGTTTCCAATTGATATTTTATCTGTAATTGCTATATATAGTGTTGATTCTGAATTGGTGTTTTCTTCTATTTTTACTTTTGTGTTGTTTAGTTTTTTTAATATTTCTTTACAAATTTCAGTATTGCTTGGGTATTTTTTTGCTATTTTGTTTAGTTCTTCATTGCTTGCTATTTCTTTCATTTCTTTTATATTTGCAGACATTAATACCATTATTATAATAATTGCAATTATTGATATTATTATTATTTCCATTTTTATATCATTCTTTCTTTATATTGATTATTGCTTAAACAAAGAATTGAATTTTAGGTTTCTATTTTAGTAAATCTTGTATTGCTTCTCCTATTATTTTATTTACATCTGCAACTAATACATTAAATCTTATTTCTGCATCAAAATATTTACTGGCTTCTTCGTTTTGAATTAGTTCTCCATATAGTTCTTGTAAATGTTTTGATTTATTAATGTCGTCTTTTCCTGTTTGAAGAGCTATAATTTGTGCTTCATATCTTGCTTTTTCGAATTCGTCTATTTTGTTTTTTAATTCTATATTTAAAGATATTGCTTCTTTTGCTGTTTTGTATGTTGTATATTCTTCCGATTGTTTTATTTCTTGTGCTAATTCATTTGCCAAATCATATACTTTCATTATTCTATCCTCCATTTAATTAGTATTGAGATATTGTCCATTTGTCTGTGTCTACTTGGTACCATACTTGTACTTCTGTTCCTCTTTTTACTGATATGTAATAAACATTTCCTTCTTTTTGTTCGATTGTGTATGTAACACTCGTATCTTTTTCTCCCCACTCTTTTTTGGCAAGTTCTATTGCTTTTTCTTCTTTTGTTTGTGTTTCGTTTTGTGCTTGATCATTTTGACTTTCTTTTTCTTCTTCTCCTACATATGTGCTATTTGTTTCTTCTGTTTGGGGAATTTCTGTGTTTTGTGTTGTTTGTGTTGTTTCTGTTTCTTGGGTTTCATTGGTATTATTTGTTGTTTTTTCTGTTTTTTGTACACTTTCTGTTTGATTACTTATTTTTTGTGTTGTACTTTCTTCTGGAAACATAGCATACATTAAGATTATTATAATGGCAAGTATTGATATAACAATTATTATTGATAGAATGTTTTGTTTATCTCTTGTTTTCATTTTTATTTCATCCTTCCTAATTTTTATAATACTTTTGCTTGTATTTTACCATCTATAAATTTTATTGAGATTTCATCTAATTTATTCACTTGTTTTGCACTTTTTATTATTTTTCCTTCTTTTTCTACTATACTATAGCCTCTTATTAATGTTTTTAGTGGACTTAATGCATCTAATTTTGCAATTAATTCATTGTATTTATTTTTTTTGTGTTTTTGTGTTTCTGTAATTGCTTTTTCTAATCTTTTTATATAATCATCTAGTATTATAGAATTGTCTATAATTTTTCTTGTAGGATCTGTAAATACTCGAGATTTCATTATTTTTTCAAACTTAAGTTTCATTACTTCTATTTTCTTTTTTAGTGCTTCTTTATATCTGTTTTGGTAATTTTGTATTTTTTGTTTTAGTTCATATATGTCTGGAACAGCTAATTCTGCTGCTGCAGATGGTGTTGGGGCTCTTAGGTCTGCTACAAAGTCTGCTATGGTAAAATCTGTTTCATGTCCAACTGCAGAAATTATTGGTATTTCTGATTCATATATTGCTCTTGCAACAATTTCTTCATTAAATGGCCAAAGGTCTTCTAATGAGCCTCCTCCTCTTCCAACTATTAATACATCTGCTAGTTTTTTTTCGTTCATTAGTTTTATTTTACTTGCAATTTGTTCTGCTGCTCCTGGTCCTTGTACTGGTACAGGAAGTAATCTTATATATACATTTGGGTTTCTTCTGCTTGAAACATTTATTATATCTCTTATTACAGCTCCAGTTTGTGATGTTAGTACTCCAATTATTTTTGGATACATTGGAATTGTTTTTTTGTGAGATTGAGAAAAAAGTCCTTCTGCTTCTAGTTTTGCTTTTAGTTGTTCAAATTTTTCGTGTAGGTCTCCCATTCCATCTTCTAACATAGATTTACAATATATTTGATAAACTCCGTCTCTTTCAAAAACAGAGACAGAGCCAAATACCATTACTTTCATTCCATCTTTTGGTTTGAATTGTAATTTTTCTGCATAACTTTTAAACATTATACATTTTATTAGTGAGTTTTCGTCTTTTAATGTAAAGTATAAATGCCCTGTATAATGGTTTTTGAAATTTGAGATTTCTCCTTTTACTAATACTGCATTTAGGTTTTCATCTTCATCAAATCTATCTTTTAGATATTTATTTAATTGTGTTACTGTAACTGCATTATACTTCATTTGTTCCTCCAAGAATTTATTGTTGTTCTTCTTTTACTATACTTGCTAGTATTCCGTTTATAAAGTTTTTAGATGATGTTTCTCCATATTTTTTTGCTATTTCTAAAGCTTCATTTATTGCTACTTTATATGGTAAGTTTTTAAATTTTATTTCATAAATTGCAAGTTTTAATATACTAAAATCTACTTTTGAGATTCTTTCTAATGTCCAATCAGCTTTTAGATTTTTTCTTATTAAATTATTTATTTCTTCTTTGTGTTCTTCTATTCCTTTAACTGCGTCTATTATATATTCTTTTGCATCATTTTCTACAATTTCTTCACATTCTAGATATATTTCTATTTGTTCTTCTATATTTTCTGCTTTTTGAATTTCTAGGCTATATATTAATCTGAATGTAAGTTCTCTAATTGCTGATCTTTTCATTTTTATTTATGTTAGCTTTTCTTCTAACATTCTCCCTTCTAAATTTTTTCAGTTTACTGCTTTATAGTCTATCTATAAAGTTTTTTAATTTTTCTTTTACACTGTATTTGTTTTGTTGTACATAATTTCCAATTATTGCTCCTAATATTATTACAACACAAGCTATTATTAAGTCATATAGCTTAGTACATAAAATTAATATTGCTATAATTATTCCTATTATTGCTCCTTTATATTGCGATAAAAAGTTTTTAAAACCATCCATAATATTCTCCTCTTTTTAAGTTTGTTTAGCTAGCTTTAGTGTCTCTTTCACTTTTATTCACATTTACTATTTTTACATTTACTTCTTTTACATCTAAATCTGATGTTCTTTTCATTTCTTCTTTTACTTTATTTTGTAAGTTACTTGCTAAGTCTTTTATTACTACATCTTCATCTACTATAATTTGCAATGTTACTGCTATTTCGTTTTGTTCATTTACAGATATTTTTGGTATACATTCTTTTATGTTACTAAATTCATAAACTACTGATTTTACCATATTGTCAAGTGTTTCTTTGGTAATTAATAGTTGTCCATTTTCGTTTTTTAATAATATTCCTTGTGATTCTTTTAAGGCTTCTTTTGAGCTAGAATCAAAGAATATGCATTTTATTGATAATAACATAAATATAACACTTATTGCTAATGTTATTTTAGATGCAGCTACATCTGTTACTATAAAGTTGATTATGTTTGTTACAACATCAAATGATAACCATTTGAATACTAATAAGCATAATACTACTGCAAGTAATAGTATGATGTATGAGTATATTATTAATACGAGTCTTTCTATAAACTTCATCTTTACATATTCCTTTCTTTTTTTGGTTAAAGTAAATAGGCATGATTAAATTTTTATACCTTTTATTTATTCATGCCTATATTTTTTTATTGTTGTTCTGCTGTATCTTCGTTTGAATCTTCTTTTTCTTCTAATTCTTTATCTGTTTTTACTCCTTGTACATGTACATTAACTTCTTCTACTTTTAATCCTGTCATATTTTCAACTGATTTTTTTACTCTTTTTTGTATTTCATAGGCTACGTCTGGTATTCTTGAACCATATTCTACAATT
Source organism: uncultured Clostridia bacterium (assembly GCA_944386165.1). Classification (GTDB taxonomy): domain Bacteria; phylum Bacillota; class Clostridia; order TANB77; family CAG-508; genus CAG-269. Next base: position 9,053 of record CALXAA010000029.1, on the reverse strand, counting down.
ATGTTTACATCTATTTTTACTTCTTTTTCGTCTGATTCTACTTTTATTCCTTTGCTGTAATTCTTTTTACCACTAAGTACTTGTGTAATTCCTCCTGCAAATCCTCCTGCCATACTTGCAACTCCTTGTACTTCTGATACTGCAATACCAGCAATTACAGATATTACTTCATTTGCAATTTTTATGCCATTGTTTCCCTCATCTATTTCTTCAATTTCTTGATTTTGTACATTGTTTTCTTCCATTATTACTCACATTCCTTTCTTATTTATTTTCAAGATATTCTTTTTTGTATCTTGCTTTAATAAGTATATCAATTTTTGCTTTTTTTTACAACTGTTTTTTTTATTTTTATTAAATTATTCTTGCTCTTTTTCTAGTATATCGTCTATTACTATTTGTCTGTTTGCATCTAGTTTATAATGTGGAAGTTTTGGTAAATTGTTTAAACTTGAGTATCCAAACATTTTTAAGAATTCTGGTGTTGTTTTATATGTTGTGGGTCTTCCTGGTAAGTCTGCTTTTCCTGAATCTTCTATTAATCCATATTCTAATAGTTTATATATTGTTGCATCAGAACTTACTCCTCTTATTGCTTCTATTTCTGGTCTTGTTGCTCTTTGGTTATATGCTATTATTGCTAAGGTTTCTAATGCTGCATTTGATAAATTGGGTTTAGTTCTTTTGTCTATAATAGGATAAATGTAATCATAGAATTCTTGTTTACTGCATAATTGGTATCCGTCTTCTACTTTTATGATTTGAATTCCTCTGTTTTCATAGCTTTCTTGCATTTCTTCTATTATATCTTCAATTTTTTCTTGACTTATTTCTAGAGCAACCATTAATTCTTTTATTGTTACTACTCTTCCTGCAGCAAATAATATTGCTTCTATTATTTGTTCTATTTTTTGTTTTTCCATTATTTATCTCTTTCTTTTCGTTATAGTTCAATGTCTTTTTTAGTTTTTTTCATGTTTTCTATTGTTTCAATTATTTCTTCTATTTTCATTACTTTTTTTGCTCCGTCTTTTGTTCTTTCAATTTCTGCAAATCCTTCTTCTGTGTTGTTTCCAATTATTGCTATATATGGTATTCCAAGTATTTTTGCATTTCTTATTTTTTCACCAATTGAGCCTTTTACATCATCAATTATTACTTCAACATCTTTGTCTAAAAATTGATTATACATATTTTGAGCAATTTCTTTTTTCTTGTCATTACTTATAATATATAAATAATATGGGGTTACAGATATTGGAAGTGAATATCCTACTACATTTTCGTTTTCTTTTATGATGTTGTTTTCATATATTAGTCCTAAAACTCTACTTACTCCTATACCGTAACATCCCATGTAAAATGGTTTACGATTGTTTTGTTCATCTATGAATTTAATATCCATAGAGTCTGAATATTTAGTTCCTAATGCAAATATATGTCCTAATTCACATGCTTTTTCTTCTTTTAGTTTTTTTATGTTTTCTATGTGGTAGTTTTCTTTTAAATAGCTTTCTGCGTCTTCTCTCTCTAAGATTTCTACATTTAGACCTTGGTTTGTTTCTTTATCAAATAGAATTGTGTCTTCTCCAATTTTTGATAATGCCATTATTTCTTCTGAGTTTTTTCCACCCATTGATCCATTGTCTGCTGCAACTGCTACTATGTCTAGTCCAATTTCTTTAAATGTTTCAAAATAAACTTGTTTTATTTTATTATATGTTTTAATCATTGATTCTTCGTCTTTGTCAAAACTATATAGGTCAAACATTAAGAATTCTTTTCCTCTTAATAAATATCCTCTATTTCTAATTTCGTTTCTGAATTTTGGTCCTATTTGGTAAAATACAACTGGCAATTGTTTATGTGATGTTATTCTGTTTTCAGCAAATATAGTTATTGCTTCTTCTGCTGTAGGAGCTAAACAATATGTTCCTTTGTCTGTTTCTGATATCATTGTAACTCCTTCTTCTTGATATTGGTCATATCTGCCTGATCTTTTCCATATTTCGGCTTGTTGTATTAGTGGCATTTGAACTTCAATACAGTCTGCTTTGTTAAAATGCTTTTTTATTATTTCTTCTATGTTGTCTTGTACTTTTAGCGGAATATTATCATAGGCATATACTCCACTTCCATATTGTTTTATTTGCCCTGTTTGCATTAATATATCTTGTGCTGGATACATTTCATCTAAATTGCTTAATTTTATGTTTTTCATTCCCATTTTTGATAGTCTCATTTATAAACCTCCAATAACCTCTATGTTTCATTATTTATTTTTTTTAGATTCTTTTATTTCTTTGTCACTCGGAATTATAATTTTTTTCTTATTTTCTTTTCCTTTTGGTTTTACATCTTTTATATGGTTATATACTGGAGATATGTCTAATGTTGATCCATCACCATCAATGACTTCTATCTTCTTATTTTCTTCGCTCATAATTACTCCTTTCAATATTTTATTAGTTTTGATATTGTGTTAAGTCGATTCCATATGTTTGATAAACCCAATCATTATAATTCCATGGTTCTAATGTTTCTGGTGTTCCATAGTCAATTCCAAATGTTTCTACTGAAACATTTGAGATTACAACATCATTAACTGGTATACTTACTTCTTTTTCTTCTTCTGTTCCTGTTTCAGATGTTGTTTCATCTGTTTCTTCTGCTTTTACTTCAACATTTTCTATTGCATGTACTACATCCATTCCTTCAATTACTTTTCCAAATACAGTATAGCTTCCATCTAATGATGAATTATCTACTGTATTAATAAAGAATTGTGATCCTCCTGAGTTATAACTTTCTGTTGTTAATTGTGAAGAGTATGATGTGTAATCTGCTCTTGCCATTGCTATTGTTCCTTCAACATTTTTTAGTTTATTTTCATATCCATTTGCTAAAAATTCTCCTGTTATACAATATCCTCTGTTATTTGGATCATCTTCTGCTACTAAGCCTAAGTCACTTAGTTCTGGTTCGCCTGTTCCATCACCGTTTTTATCTCCTCCTTGTATCATAAAGTCTTTTACAACTCTATGGAATTTTAGTCCGTTGTAAAATCCATTCTTTGCTAATGCTATAAAGTTGCTTACTGTTTCTGGTGCTTCTTCTGGATATAATTCAAGTTTTATTATTCCAAAGTTTTGTATTTCCATTGTTACAATTGGGTTTTTTACTTCCATTGTGATTTTTTTATAATATCCATATGATACTGTTCCTATTAATACTAAAATTGCTATTAATGCTATTATTGTTAAGATATTTGATATTTTTTTCATTTTTATAACCTTCCTTTTTGTGTTTTTTTGAAATTATTATATATTTATTTTTCTTATTATGCAACTACTTTGATGAATTTTTTGGCTTATTATAGTAAATTATCAAATGCAAATTGTTCTTGCATTTTTCTTAAATAGTGTTTTATTGCTTCTGCTCTTACTTCTCCAATCCCTTCAACTTTGTCTAAATCGTTTGTTTCTGCAACTAGAATGTGTTGAAATGATTTAAATGTTTTTACTAACTTTTCAATAATAGAGCTTGGCATTCTTGGTACTTTATTTAATATTCTATATCCTTTTGGATATACTGCTAAATCTTCGTAATTTTCAGAGCTTTCATATCCTAGAATTTTGGCAATTGCTGTTTGTTTTATTAGTTCTTCATGGTTTAAATTTCCTAGTTCTTCTAATACTGCATCTGATGTTTTTTCTGAAATTAGATAGTCTTTGATTATTTGTGCTTCTTCTTTTTCTAGTCCTCCTATTAATTCTTCTAGTTGCATGTTTACTAGTCTTCCATCTTCTCCTAGTTCATAGATTTTTTTTCTTATTTCTTCAACTATTTTCATTATCATTTCTGCTCTTTGAATTACAGATAGTACATTGTCTAATGTTACTATATCATTAAATTCATATTCATTTAAAATACTTAGTTTATTGTCATATACTTTTCTGTACTTTTCAAGTGTTTGTATCGCTTGGTTTGCTTTACTTAGAACTACATCTGTGTCTTCTAATATGTATCTGTAATTTTCTTTAAATATTGTGATTATGTTTCTTCTTTGTGAAATGCTTATAACTAATTCTCCTGTTTGTTTTGCTGTTCTTTCTGCTGTTCTATGTCTTGTTCCTGTTTCTAGTGTTGGTATTTGGTATGATGGTATTAGTTGTGCATTTGCAAAAAGTATTTTTTTCATGTCTCCACTTAGTACTATTGCTCCATCCATTTTGGCTAATTCATATAGTTTGGATGATGAGTAGTCTTCATTTATATTGAATCCACCATCTACTATTTCATTAATTACTTCTTGCTTGTCTGTAATTAATAATAATGCTCCTGTTCTTGCTTTTAAAATATTTTCTAGTCCTTCTCTTATTGGCGTTCCTGGTGCTATTTTTTTTAATATATCTGCTATAGGATCTTCTTTTATTGCTCTCATATCGTATTCTTTCCTCTCATATGCAAAGCTTTAATTTTTGGCATTTTATTTTATGCCTAATTTTCTTAATGCTTCACCAATATTTGTCACGCCTATTATATCTAATTTGAACTCATTTTTCAAGCCTTTTTTGTTATTTTCTGGAATTATACATTTTTTGAAACCTAATTTTTCAGCTTCTTTTAATCTTTTTTCTATTAAATTTATTCTTCTTACTTCTCCTGTTAATCCAACTTCTCCAATTACTACTGTGTCTTTGGGTATTGGAATGTTTTTATATGCTGATGCAACAGTTGCTATTATTCCTAGGTCCACAGCAGGTTCGTTTAATTTCATTCCTCCTGCAATGTTTAGATATACATCTTGCCCGCCTAAAGCAAGTCCTGCTCTTTTTTCTATTACTGCAATTAGAACTGCTAATCTATTATAATCAAATCCATTTGCTGTTCTTTTTGGTATTCCAAAAACAGATTGTGAAGTTAATGCTTGCATTTCTACTAAAATTGGTCTTGTTCCTTCCATACTTGCTACAATGCATGAGCCTGATGGGTTGTCTTCTCTTTCTGTTATTAATATATCTGAAGGGTTTGATACTTCACACATTCCTTCTTGTTTCATTTCAAACATTCCTATTTCATTTGTTGATCCAAATCTATTTTTTACTGCTCTTAAGATTCTATATGTATTATATCTTTCTCCTTCAAGATAAAGTACTGTATCTACCATGTGTTCTAAAACTCTTGGTCCTGCTATATTTCCTTCTTTTGTTACATGACCTATAATTATTGTTGTTATTTCATTTGCTTTACACATTCTCATTATTTGTGAGGTTATTTCTCTTACTTGACTTACACTTCCAGCAGCTGCTGTTATTTCGTCTGAGTACATTGTTTGGATTGAGTCTATTATTACTAGTTTTGGTTTTATTTCTTGTATTGCTTCTTTTACGACGTCTATATCTGTTTCTCCTAAAAATAGTAGGTCTTCATTATTTACATTTAGTCTGTCTGCTCTTAGCTTTATTTGTTCTGCAGATTCCTCTCCTGATACATATAATACTTTTCCTTCTCCTTGTACTTTTTCACATAATTGTAAAATTAGAGTTGATTTTCCTATTCCAGGTTCTCCTCCGAGTAATATTAAAGATCCTTTTACTAAACCTCCTCCTAATACTCTGTCTAGTTCAAGATATCCTGTTGAAGTTCTGTTTTCTTCTTTTCCTACAAATGAGTTTAAAGGTTTTGGAGTATTATTTATCTTTTTTTCTGTTTTGTTTGTTTCTGTGTATTTTTCTACTTTTTGTTCATAAAATGTGTTCCAACTGTTACATGCTGGACATTTTCCTAACCATTTTGGTGATTCATTTCCACATTCGCTACATACAAATATTGTTTTTGCTTTTGCCATTTCTTTTTGTTTTTGCTAGTTTTAGGCTAACATTCTCCTATTTCCATAAATTTGGGTTTTTTTAGGTTTTACCCATAAACCTTTTATATTTGTTCTAAAATTTTTTCAAATGTTTTAAGTCTTGGACCGATTTTATCTTTTTCTTCTGGCTCCATTTCTGCAAGTGTTTTATTACAATTATTTGGTCTAAAATATTGGTCAAATCCAAATTCTCTTGTTCCTCTACATTCACACATTTCTCCATCTATGCTGTTTATTGCTTCAATTGTTTTTTCATTATTTGGATATGCTAAAACCATACTGCTTATCCAATGAGCTACTTTACTCTCATTTCCACTTTTTTTCATTGCTTCTAAAATCTTTGGATATAATTCAGATGGCTTGTCCTCATTTACATTTTCACCATTGCAATACTCTTCAATACATCTTTTTGTGTAAACTCCTGGTGCCCCATTTAATGCATCTATTTCTATTCCAGAATCTTCTGCAAGTGCTATCATATTTAGCTTGTCTGCCCAGTATTTTGCTTTTAATTTTGCATTTTCTAAAAATGTATTTCCATTTTCTTCTGCTTGTGGTATATTTTCCGATTCTTTTATATCACTTAAAACTATTAATTCTATTTTTTCTTTTGCCATTCTTTGTAACTCTAATGCTTTTTTCTTATTTTTACTCGCAAATACAACTTTCATTTTTAAAACCATTCCTTTCGATAAATTTACTACCAGTTTTTCAGTATTTCCATTTTACTATAAACTTTAGAGATTATCAAGCAGAAAAAAGGGAAAAAAAAGAACCGGCACCAATTTGCCCTGAAAAGGGAAAAAAAAGAACCGGCACCAATTTGCCCTGAAAAGGGAAAAAAGAGAACCGGCACCAATTTGCCCTGAAAAGGGAAAAAAGAGAACCGGTACTTATTGGCCAAAATAAATTTCTGGAATGTTTCCTACTATAACATTTTCAGCTATTATAAATTGGTTTTGGATATTTTGCGTGTAGTTTTTTATTGGTGTTATAATTGACATGTTACAGTCAAATACAACATATACTCTATGTAATGTTTGGTTTATTCCTTGTGAGATAAATTCGCTTTTTACTTCTGTGTCTACTGTCCCTGTTATATTTACATTTATGGGAATTTTGGGACCAAATCCAGCCAATAGGTAGTTTCCTGTAAAGTTGCCTAATGTGATGTAAATTTTTTCTGTTTCAACTTTGTTGAATTCTTGTTGTATGTTTTCTGTTAAGTCTGAAATCATGTTATTTATTGGTGTTACATTTGCTTTTATTAATGTTATGTTTCCATTTGTGTCTTTTTCAATTGTGTATAATTCATCATATTGGTATTTATTCATAAAGATTGTTGATTGTTGGTTTGTAATAATTGTTGCAACTGCTTTTGCTTTTTCATTACATAATGTTTCATATACAGGCCCAATATAGTCTAAACTTATTTTAAAACCAAATATACTTATTAGTATGATTGATAAAAATTTAAATATCTTTTTTTTGAATTTGTAATTTTTATTTTTTGAATTTTTGCCTCTAATTCTAAAAGGCTTTATTATAAACCTCCTTCTTGAATAAATTTTTTCCATATTTATAATGATATTGGCTCTTTGGCTCTTTTTAATACATATTTTGGAATATATATTTTTTCGCCAACATTAATTTTTTCTGGTCTTTCAATTCCATTTACTCTTGCAATATCATCTATTGTACTTCCATATTTTTTGGCTATTTTCCACAAAGTGTCATTTGGTTTGACAACATATATAATAACACTATAATCTTCTGAATCTTCCATTTGTTCTTCTGTAATATTATTTATTGCAGGTATTTCTGTTTCTTTATATGATGTTGTTTCAAGGTTTAAGTCTATATTTGCAGAAACATTTCCACTTTGATTTATAAATTCTTGTGTTCCTACTTCCATTTCTGTATTTGTTTTGCATGTATTGTCTATTTCTTCAATTGTCTGTTCAAATGGAATTTCTATTTTTTTAGTGTTTATTCCAACACTTGACATATCTGTAAATATGATATTTAGACTTAGCTCTCCTTCTATCATTACTTTTCCATTCAATTTGTTTTCTTTGGTTATATTTGGCTCTATTACAACATCTATTATATTTCCATTTCCTATTTCCGGTAAATCTACTTTTTCTCTTATGTTACATACACTTTTTTTGACTCTTCTATTTGAAATTGTATTTAATTGTTGTAAATCAAAATTTATTTTTTCTCCAGGACAATACATATCTTCTATAACCTGTATTTCTTTTTCTTCATATGCTAAACAACTTATTTCTACTTCCATTTCTATATATACAGAATGTTCTTCAACTGAGTTTGTCTTTATAATTAGATTTTTTGTTAAGTAATTTATTTCACAAGTATTTTCTTCTTTTATATTTGGCATATCTATAAATCCTACAAGTGGTACTTTACCAGTACATGATGCAATTCTGCCATCTTCTGTTAAATAGATTAATTTTACTTCTACTTCTGTTTTTGCTAAAATTTTATTATAACTTACCTTTGTATCTTTATCTACTAAATTTACACTACAGTTTAGTATTTCTGCCAAATTATCATTTGTTGGAATTGATATGTTTTCTTTTACATATGTTTTGGTTGTTCCATCTCCTAATAGTGAACTTACCATTTCGTTTTTACTCAATACTTGAATATTAACATCATTAACATTTGTAACAACGTCTGTTTCTTCTTTTGAATGAACTTTAAATTTCATTTCAACAGTTGCTTTTAGTCCAATTTTTCTACCATTTAATACTTTACATTCAATTAATTTTATTGCAGATGTAATGTCTACACTCATTCCTATTTGTAACTCTGGAATTGCAATTGTTTCAGAAAAATCTAGAGTTGTATTTAATCCTCTTAAGCTATTTTTTTCATCATCTGCTAGATACATTATATATGTTAAAATATTTCCATCAACTCTTATTTTTCCTTCATTTATTTCTTTTTTATATATGCAGATATTTCCTGTTGTGTTTATAGTATTTAATATGTCTGGCTTTGAGTCTGGTACTATCATGTCTCCTTGTACATTAATTGTTTCTTTTTTTTCACATATTACCTTATTGATTCTTACAGTTTCTTTTGTTATTTCCATATAAAAACCTCCTATATATTTTTGTTTATTAATGTATATGAGGTATTATTTTGTTTTATT
>CALXAA010000028.1 GCA_944386165.1 uncultured Clostridia bacterium | reverse complement strand
TGTTGTATATATTTTTTTTGACATCAAAAATGCACCTCCAAAATCAGATTTTTGTCTAATTTTTTGGGTGCACTTCACAAAATACAGATGTGAATTTTCTTTTTATTTATGTAGTTGCTTATCAACCCAGTTCTTATACAGAACTGTTGCTAAGGCAACGTTTAATGTTAAAGATAACATAAAGGATATTATAAAAAATAGTATCACTTTAACCATAAACATCACCACCCTTCCTACGAATATTCGTAAAATTGGTGGCAAAACCACATCTGTTTATCATCATTTCCTATGTCAGTTAGTACAACATATATTTTACAATAAAACAATAGAAAAGAAACAAAATTTCGTAAAATGTTTTTACGCAAAATCACTTGATTTCTACTTAATAGTTTGCTAATATATTTATAGTTTGATTGATATTTGTATCAATCGTTATGAGAGTCAAAAAAGTTGTAGATAACTACTTCGTTGGCACCTTAATATTATTATTTAGGTAATTGTTAAAAGAAAGAAATGTGAAAATTTTGTGAATTTTAGCACTTAACTATTGACATTGCTAAAAACAAAATATATAATAAGCAATGTAAATAGGAATTAACCAAAAGGTTAATACTTATATACAATTTACTACAATGGTGTCAACACATAAAACTAAGGAGGTAATGTATTATGATGATGGTACCAAGAAGAAACTCAAATGGATTAGATATTTTTGATGATGTTTTCGCTGATCCATTCTTTAGTGAAAAAGAAAACAGAATAATGAGAACAGACTTAAAAGAAAAAGACGGCAAATACTATTTGGAAATTGACATTCCAGGATTTGACAAAGAAGACATTAAAATTGAACTACAAGACGGATATTTAACAATATCAGCAGAAAAAGATGATGAAAGAGAAGACAAACATGCTAAATATTTAAAGAGAGAAAGATTCTCTGGAATGTGTTCAAGAAGTTACTATGTTGGAGACAATGTAAAAGAAGAAGACATAAAAGCAAATTTCAAAAACGGAATATTAACAATAGAATTTCCAAAAGAACCAGAAAATAAAGTTGTAGAAAAGAAATATATCCCTATCGGAGAATAGAAAAAGGTGCTCTAAAACAGAGCATCTTCTTTTACTAAAAACTTATATTTTTTATAAGATAAAAAATTAATATATAAAAAAGGAGTGTATGATTACATCATACAATAAAAGAAATGAAAACAAAGGTTATATATTTTGTACACGGAACAACATTTGACAATATTAATGGAAAATGCAGTGGATGGAAACAAGCAGAATTAACAGACTTAGGAAAAGAAAGAGCAATCAAGCTCGGAGAAATAAGAAAAGATACACATTTTGACATTATATTTACATCAGATTTAATAAGAGCAATAGAGTCAGCAAATTTAGCATTTCCAAAAGTGCAACATATACAAGACAAAAGATTAAGAGAATGCAATTATGGAGATTTAGATGGAAAAGATAAATCTTTAGTAATTTATGAAGAGCACATAGAAAAACCATTTCCAAATGGAGAATCTCTAAAAGATGTAGAAAAAAGAGTAGAAGATTTTATAAAATTTTTAAAGGAAAATTATCAAGGAAAAACAATAGGAATAGTTGCACATAGAGCCCCACAATTAGCATTTGAAGTATTAACTAAAAAAATATCTTGGGAAGAAGCAAACAAAAATGACTGGAGAAAAACAAAATCTTGGCAACCTGGATGGGAATATATAATATAATCGGCTTGGCTCTAAGAAACAAATAAAAATGTGAAAGTTTTGTGAATTTTAGCACTTAACTATTGACAGTGCTAAAAATAAGATATATAATAAGCAATGTAAATAGAAATTAACCAAAAGGTTAATAATATAGATTAATTACAACAAGGTGTCAACATATAAAAATTTAAGGAGGTAATTATTATGATGATGGTACCAAGAAGAAACTCAAATGGATTAGATTTTTGGGATGAAGTTTTCGCTGATCCATTCTTTAGTTCAAAAGAAAACAAAATAATGAAAACAGACTTAAAAGAAAAAGACGGAAAATATTTACTAGAAATTGATATTCCTGGATATGACAAAGAAGATATTAAAATAGAATTAAAAGATGGTTACTTAGTAGTAACTGCAGAAAAAGATGATGAAAAAGAAGACAAACATGCAAAATACTTAAAGAGAGAAAGATTTTCAGGAATGTGTTCTAGAAGCTATTATGTTGGAGAAAATATAACAGAAGAAGACATAAAAGCAAGCTTCAAAAACGGAATATTAACAATAGAATTTCCAAAAGAACCAGAAAAGAAAGTTGAAGAAAAGAAATATATTCCAATTGGAGAATAATAAAAAGGGTGCTCAAACAACAGAGCATCCGTTTTTTTAGAATATTAAAATTTTTTTAATGTTACTTTTTTCTATTGTAAAAAAACAATTAATATGCTAACATACCATAGTATAAAATTTTAACAACAACAATAATAATAATTTTTATAAGAAAGGGCAACACTAAAACGTGAAAATAAAAGAATTTATAAGAAAAAATTTAAAGTGGTTTATATCATTTATATGTTTAATAGCCGTTATTGGAATATTAGAAGATGTGTTAGAAGATGAAATTTTAACATTAGATATATATGGGTACAATATAATATCCCAATATTTAATTTCTGATTTTTTTACGCCAATAGCCAAAATAATAACACAATTAGGAGGAGCAATTTTTCTAATAATATTATCATTAGCACTAATAATATCATTAAAAAATAAAAGAGTAAGCATATTAATTTTACTCAACTTAATAATATCAACTACATTAAACCAGGTACTAAAATTTATTATACAAAGACCAAGACCAACAGAATTTAGAATAATAGACGAAAAAGGATATAGTTTTCCCTCAGGACATTCAATGGTAAGTGCAGCATTTTATGGTTTTCTAATATATTTAATATATAAAAACATAAAAAACAAATACTTAAAATGGGGACTAATCACATTATTAAGCTGTATAGTTATATTAATAGGAACAAGTAGAATATATTTAGGAGTGCATTATGCAAGTGATGTAATTGCAGGAATTCTAATATCAATTTCATATTTGATTATTTTTACACATTTTTCAAAAGAATTCATGAAAAATGAACAAAAACAATAAAAACTATTGAAAAATTAGGAAAAGTATGATATTATAACATTATGTTGAATAGATAGATTAAAAAAAAACCCAATTTGCAGTTTTTGTTTTAATCTATTTTTTTTATTTTTTATGCAAAAGGGAATAATAGGAGGAAAAATAAATGAACACAAAATATGTATTTGTAACTGGAGGAGTAGTATCAGGACTAGGAAAAGGAATAACAGCAGCATCACTTGGAAGATTGTTAAAAAACAGAGGATATAAAGTAACAATTCAAAAATTTGACCCATATATCAATGTAGACCCAGGAACAATGAGTCCATATGAACATGGAGAAGTATTTGTAACTGAAGATGGAGCAGAAACAGACTTAGATTTAGGGCATTATGAAAGATTTATAGATGAAAACTTAACACATAACTCAAGTGTAACTATGGGAAAAATATATTCATCAGTAATCGAAAAAGAAAGAAGAGGAGATTACTTAGGAAAAACAGTTCAGGTTATACCACATATTACAAATGAAATTAAAGAAAAAATCTACAGTTTTGAAAACACAGACACAGACATTGTAATAACAGAAGTTGGAGGAACAGTAGGAGATATTGAAGGATTATCTATAATTGAAGCAATCCGACAAGTAGGATTAGAAAAAAATCCAGAAGATGTTGTTTATATACATGTAACACTATTACCATACATATTTGGTTCAAACGAAATAAAATCAAAACCAACACAACACTCAGTAAAAGAATTACAAAGTTTAGGAATTAAGCCAGACATATTAGTATGTAGAACAGAACAAGACATACCAGAAACGATAAGAGAAAAACTTGCACTATTTTGCAATGTAAGAAAAAGCAGTGTAATACAAAATAAAACTGCAGACAACTTATATGCTGTACCACTAATGTTAGAAGAAGAAGGACTAGCAAGAGAAGTTTGTAATCATTTAAGATTGGATAAATACATACCAGACAATAGAGAATGGCAAAAGATGATTGATGATATTAGAGAAATTGGAGACGAAAGTGTAAATATAGCAATTGTAGGAAAATATATAAAATTAGAAGACTCATATTTATCAGTAATAGAAAGTATACATCATGCAGGATTTGCAAACAAAGTAAATGTAAAAATAAAATTAATTGATAGTGAAACAATAAATTCAGAAAATGTAAGTAAAAAACTAGCCGATTTAGACGGAATAATAGTACCAGGAGGATTTGGTAATAGAGGAATAGAAGGAAAAATAGAAACAATAAAATATGCAAGAGAAAATAATATTCCATTTTTAGGAATATGTTTAGGAATGCAAATGGCCGTTGTAGAATTTGCAAGAAATGTTTTAGGATTAAAAGACGCAAGTTCAGCTGAATTTAGTGAAACAACACAAAACCCAGTAATTCATATAATGGAAGACCAAAAAGAAATAGACAAAAAAGGTGGAACAATGAGACTTGGAGCATATCCTTGTATTTTAAAAGATGGTACTTTAGCCAAAGAATTATATGGAACAGAAAAAATTTCAGAAAGACATAGACATAGATATGAATACAACAATGAATATAAAGAAAAATTTGAAAATGCAGGACTAATATGTTCAGGAACTTCACCAGACGGAAAATTAGTAGAAATTGTAGAATATAGAAAACATCCATATTTTATAGCAGGACAATTCCATCCAGAATTTAAATCAAGACCAAATAGACCAGCCCCACTATTTGTAGGACTTGTTAGAGCAGCAAAAGTTGTCAGTGAGGACGGAGATTTTGACAACAATTGATAGACAAACCTCGTTCCAAAAAAAACTTTTCAAATGATAGGTGGAAAATGAAATTATTCCATATTGCTTAAAAAAAGGTCTTATAAAAAGTATAGAACAAGAAAGATAAAATTAAACTAGATATTACTAAAAAAGTGATATCTAGTTTTTCTGTTCTAAACTCGCTGTCAATGGGGACGGAGATTTTGACAACAATTGACATCATTATAAAAAAATTTAAAAAATTGCACCCAAATTAATGAAAAAAAACATCTATTAAGTGAAGAAATATTGAAAGGAGGTTAAATAAAATTGGAAGATATAATCAAACGAGTGCAAGAAGGTGACGAAATAGCATTTAAACAATTAACGCAAAGTATTGAAAACGATTTATATAGAGTTGCAAAAACACGACTATCAGATGATGATGACATAAAAGATGCTATTCAAAATACAATGATAATTACATATAAAAATGCAAGAAAAATAAAAGATATTAATTGTTTTAAAACATGGATGATTCATGTGTTAATTAATGAATGTAACAAAATTTATAAAAAAAATAAGAAAAATAATGAGATTTTTAATAAACTCATAATTGATTCAGGATTTGAACATCATGAAGATCCAATTCAAGAAGTTAATAATAAAATGAGTTTTGATAAAATCATAGAAAAATTAAATTATGATGAGAAAATAGTTCTAACATTATACTACAATAGTGGACTTTCTTATACTCAAATTTCTAAAATTCTAAAGATTAATGTTAATACAATAAAAAGTAGATTAACAAGAAGTGTAAACAAATTAAAAAGATATTATAAGGAGGTAAAAATAAATGATTCAAAGTGATGATTTTGAACAAAAATTGATTGAATATTTTCAAAAAAACCAAGAAATTCCAGAAAAAATTAAAGAAGGAATAAGAAATATAAATTTAACTAAAACCAAAAGAAGCAAACCAAAAGTAAATTTAAAAAGAATAATTGCAGCAATAGTATCTATTCTAACTATGTCAACAGGAATAGTTTTTGCAAAAGATATTTCAAAATTTACTCAAAAATTATTTTTTGACAGTAAACAAGGAGTAGAAACAGCCATAGAAAACGGATATATTTATACAGAAGAGGAAGAAAACAAACAGGAAAAAGAAACAAAAATAATTGAATCTGAAAATACAAATACACGTATTTCAAGAATGATAATGGATGATTATACTCTAGATATTGAAATGATGATAAAAATAGAAGACAGTATAGATTTGACAGGAGTAGAACATATTGATTTTCCAGATATGATTATCACAGATGATATGAATAATATTTTATATTGTGTCAATAACGAAAAAATAAAGAGCTTTTGTGATGAAAAAGGATTACCAAATGATTACGAGTCAATAAAAGAATTTTATATTAACACATCATCTAATGTCTTTATGAAAAATGTTAGCGAAAAATTTGCTACTATTGAATGTAATTTGACAGCTTCAGGAAATAAATTTCCTATAAGTAAAACAATTTATATTCAATTAAATACTATAGAAATAGAAAAAGATACTCAAAAATATGTAATAGAAGGAGATTGGAACATTAAGTTTACAGTACCAGAAGAATTTGTGGATAGAAAAACAGCAATATATAGAGTTACAAGTTGTAATAATGAATATGTAGAAATTAATTCTATATATGCAGAAGTTTATGAAACAGGAATGAGATTTGATATGAGTATGTATTGGGGAGATTATGAAGAATGGAGTAAAAAGGCTGATGAAATTCGTAAACAAAATGTATTAGCAAGTCAGTTAATAAATTTTGAAAAATCATATGTAGAAAATGAAAATGGAGAAAAATTCTATTCTTCAAAAAGCTCATATGCAGGAAATGGACTTACTACTGATGGAAAATTAAGAATGTGGAATACTTTTGATTTGACCAAATATAACATGACAGATAAGTTGAAAGTTGTATTAATAACTATTGATAATGAACAAATTATAATAGAATTAGAAAGATAAAATTAAACTAGATATTACTAAAAAAGTGATATCTAGTTTTTCTGTTCTAAACTCGGAGCAATTTGAATATAATAATATGAAGAAAAAATGTGAATATTTTGTGAAAATTAAAAAAAGATATTGACAAAAGGAAAAATAGGGTATATATTATTAGCAGTCAAGCAGATAAAGTGCTAGATTATAAAAATAGTAAATAGTTTGACTAGAGAAAGGAATGTGATAATTATGATAAAACCATTAGGTGACAGAGTATTAGTAAAAATGCAAGAAAAAGAGGAAACTACAAAAAGTGGAATAATCTTATCAAGTCAAGCACAAGAAAAACCACAAATAGCTAAAGTTATTGAAGTTGGTGCAGGAAGATTAGTTGACGGAAAAAGAGAAGAAATGGAAGTTAAAAAAGGAGACAATGTAGTAGTAAGCCAATATGGTGGAACAAAAGTAAAATATGAAGGAGAAGAATACATCATATTAAGGGAAGAAGACATTTTAGCAATAGTAGAATAAAAAATATATTATTAAAGAATTAATGAATAAAAAGGAAGGAAGGATTTATTATGGCAAAACAAATTAAATTTGGAGAAGACGCAAGAAAATCTTTATTAGAAGGTGTTAATAAATTAGCAGACACAGTAAAAGTTACATTAGGACCAAAAGGAAGAAATGTAGTATTAGACAAAAGTTATGGAGCACCACTTATCACAAATGATGGTGTAACAATAGCA
Source organism: uncultured Clostridia bacterium (assembly GCA_944386165.1). Lineage (GTDB taxonomy): Bacteria > Bacillota > Clostridia > TANB77 > CAG-508 > CAG-269. The sequence goes on along the minus strand of CALXAA010000028.1, from coordinate 11,419 downwards.
AAAGAAATTGAATTAGAAGACAAATTTGAAAACATGGGAGCTCGTTTAGTAAAAGAAGTATCAACAAAAACAAATGATGTTGCAGGAGATGGAACAACAACAGCAACAGTTTTAGCACAAGCAATGATAAAAGAAGGAGTTAAAAATGTTGCAGCAGGAGCAGACCCAATGGCAATAAAAAGAGGTATAGAAAAAGCAGTTGATGGAGCTGTAAATGAAATAAAAGAAATATCATCACCAGTTAACGGAAAAGATGATATTGCAAGAGTAGCAAGTATATCTGCAAATAACACAGAAGTTGGAGAATTAATTGCAGACGCAATGGAAAAAGTATCTAAAGATGGAGTTATAACAATTGAAGAATCAAAAACATCAAATACAGAATTAAATGTAGTAGAAGGAATGCAATTTGATAAAGGATATGTATCTCCATATATGGTAACAGATACAGAAAAAATGGAAGCAATTGTAGATAATCCATATATCTTAATAACAGACAGAAAAATAAGTAACATTCAAGAAATATTACCATTACTAGAAAATCTAATGCAATCATCAGGAAAACTAGTTATAATCTGTGATGATATTGAAAGTGAAGCATTATCAACATTAATATTAAACAAATTAAGAGGAGTATTAAATGTTGTAGCTGTTAAAGCACCTGGATTTGGAGACAAGAGAAAAGCAATGCTAGAAGATATTGCAATTCTAACAGGTGGTGAAGTAATATCTCAAGATTTAGGAATGGAATTAAAAGATACACAAATATCACAATTAGGTAGGGCAAAACAAGTTAAAGTACAAAAAGAAAATACAATTATTGTTGATGGTTCAGGAGATAAAAATGCAATTGCAGCTAGAGTAAAACAAATTAAAGCTCAAATAGAAGAAACAAAGAGTGAATTTGACAAAGAAAACTTACAAGAAAGACTAGCAAAAATTGCTGGAGGAGTTGCAGTAATTGGTGTTGGTGCAGCAACAGAAGTTGAAATGAAAGATAAAAAATTAAGAATTGAAGATGCTTTATCAGCAACAAAAGCAGCAGTAGAAGAAGGAATTGTAGCTGGTGGTGGAACAGCATATGTAAATATTATTCCAGCAGTAGAAAAAGTTGCAAAATCACTTGAAGGTGGAGAAAAACTTGGAGCTGAAATAGTTATAAAAGCACTAGAAGAACCAGTAAAACAAATTGCAAGAAATGCTGGATTAGAGCCAGCAGTAATCTTAGAAAATGTTAAAAAATCTGCAGTAGGATTTGGATTTGATGCAGACAAAGAACAATATGTAGACATGAAAAAAGCAGGAATTGTTGACCCAACAAAAGTAACAAGAAGTGCATTACAAAATGCAGCCTCAATTGCAGCAATGGTATTAACAACAGAAAGTTTAGTAACAGATGCTCCAGACCCTAAAGCTTGTGGATGTGGTCATGACCACGAAGTAGAAGGTGCAGGAATGTATTAATAAAATAGTTTAGAAAGGGACTGTAAAAAGCCCCTTTTTTCTTAAGATATAAACTAAGAAATGTGAATTTTTTGTAAACAATTTGAAAAAAAGATAAAAATATGTTATAATTAATAGTACATCGTAATTTGCCTAAAAGGCAGGAGGTATTAATAATGGAAAATGTTATAAGACTTGATCGAGACAGAATCGACCCCAGAACCATGCAAATGTGGAGAATGCCGGGGTGGACGCTAGAAAAAGGCAAGTTCCACCCGTTTGGTAAGTTTTATCTAAATGTAGCCATGAACGCTGAGGCGTTCGTTGCTGTAAATCAGTTTGGGGACGTAGTTTCAATCAAGATTTGGCCGTACTACCACAGGTAAACGGCTACCATTCCATTATTTGATGAGAGTCAAGCTTTGCTTAAATTGAAGCAGAGCTTGGCTCTTTTCGTATTAACTTTTTGTCAATAGAATAGTAAAAAACTATTAATAAAAAAAATTTAAAATATACGCAAGTTACCATAATATATTGAAATAATTGGTAATAAATGTTATAATATTATTGGCTGTAACAAATGGTCTACAGCACATTTTTAGACTGCATAACTGGGGAGTGAAATATATGAAAAAAAATTTAAGAGGAAAAAATGGAATATCTATTAGACTTGTAACCCAAAAATTAAAAAAAGAAATGATAAAAACACCACCACAAATAGGTAATAAAAGAAGAATTAAGAATTCTTTTGAAAGTGGAAAACTAACAACATCAGATTGGAAATACATTAGCATAGGTTTAAAAACGTTAGATAGAATTGTTAATGAAGGAATTTTTGTACAAGAAAATCAATTATTATCAGGGAAAAGTGATGTAAGTAGAATAAAAAAAGAAATCTTAGGATTTAAAGAACTAATTCAAGATTGTATTAATAGATTAGCAAATAGTTCAAGGGATGAGTATGAGTTCCAAAAAACAATTGATTTATTATTAGATTATTCTCAAATAACACAAGCTGCTAGAGATGGAATAATAGTAAAACAAGAAAAAAGAGTAGAAAAAATAGATGGCAAAGAAAAAGAAACAATTTATGATACAAGTATGACTCCAAGAGAAGTATATGAAATTTTAAGAGAGTATGAAAGACAAGCCGATAGGTTACAATTTGATAAATTGAATAATTATTTAGAATTAGGACTTGGTTTAGCAGGAACTGTTGGTACAATTATAAGAAATAATCAAACAAAAAATAAAACAAATAGAGTTTCTGTACCTATTATTACTATAGGAACAGTAGTTGTTGGAGGATTAAAGTTATTACAAGGAATGATGAAAAATGATAATAGAGAAAAATTATGGCAAATGAGAGATGAAGAATACAAATTGAGAAGTGATTTGCTTAATAATGAACAGATTAGTGCAAAAGCAGAAGAAAGTGCAATAAAAAGTATAAGAAATGTAGTAAATGAAGAAATAAAATTACAAAATAAACTTGGAAATAGTATATTTATGTATGATTTGGGATTAGATTTAGCTGAAGCATTAATTTCTGGAGCATATATAAATAGTAGGATACAAACAAAAGAAAATGGAAAGATAGATGGAAAGTCATTGGCTTATGCATTGATTAGTTTACGAAGTGCTAAAGGAATTGCAGGCAATTTTATAAGTACTGTTCAAGGAATGGTAAGTAGTAGACAAGATGAAGAAGAGTTTCAAGAAACTTGTAAAAAAGTGCAAGAAATATTGAATCAAATGGAAGAAAAAGTATATCCATTAGAAGGTGCAAAACATTCTTTTGATTCTATATCAATCAATGATTTTATAGGTAACTTTTATCCCAAAAAAGATTATGATAGTGGAGAAATTAATTATGCTACAACTATACGAGTTCCAGAATTTAGTATGAAAAGAGGAGATGTTGTATTACTTTCTGGAGAATCTGGAGCAGGAAAAAGTACATTTTTAAGATTTTTAAAAAGAGGAGATATAAATAATCGAAAAGCAATAAAATTAGACAATGGTGAAAAAGTTGACAATTTAGGAGAAGAATACATTTCATTTAGACCAAGTATAAATTTAGGAGATGAAACTAATGTGTTATATCAAATAACTGGAAAGAAGAATATATCTGATTTATCTAAAGAAGAACAAAAAAATTTAGAAAAAATATTAAAAGAATTAAAGTTTGATGCACCAAATTTACTACAGCAACTATCAACAAAAAAATTTATGGAGTTCTCTACTGGACAACAAAGAAGATTAGCATTATCTAAAGTATTTTATAGAATTGATGACGGAACATCAGTAATAATTGTAGATGAACCAGTTGGAAATGTAGAAGATAGTCTTATAAGAGAACAATTAGAGATGATAAAAAAATATGCTAAAAGAAAAAATGTTATGTTACTTCTTACTACACATAGGTTAGATTTAGCAAAGGATTTGGCAACAAAGAGATATAATATTAACAAAGATGGAGTGATGGAACAAATACCTGTTAAAAGTAAAGAATTAGAAATCTAAATTTAAAATTCATAAAAAATCAATTGACTTTTTTCGATATTATATTTATAATAATCTGTGGCAATAAATAAAAATAAGCAATATGGAAATAATACAAAAAGAAAAAAACTAAAGTAAAAATGTAATTATAATAAATAAAAAAGAAAGGAATGATAATATGGATTTTGAACAATGGAAGGGCTTTGAAAAAGGCGAATGGAAAAGAAAAATAGATGTAAGAAACTTCATTCAAAAAAACTACACACCATATGAAGGAGATTCAACATTTTTAGCCGGAGCAACAGAAAAAACAAAAAAATTATGGGACGAAGTACTAGCACTATATGAAAAAGAAAGAAATTCAAATGGTGGAGTATTAGATATAGACACAAAAACAATATCAACAGTATCAGCACATGATGCAGGATATATAGATAAAGACTTAGAAGAAATAGTAGGACTACAAACAGATGCACCTCTAAAAAGAGCAATAATGCCATATGGAGGAATAAGAATAGTAGAAAAATCATGTGAAGCATATGGAAGAGAAGTTGACCCAGAAGTAGATAAGATATTCCATACAGTAAGAAAAACACACAATGACGGAGTATTTAGTGTATACACCAAAGATATAAGAGCTGCAAGAAGTTCACACCTAATTACAGGACTTCCAGACGGATATGGAAGAGGAAGAATAATAGGAGACTACAGAAGAGTTGCATTATATGGTGTTGATGAATTAATAAAAGAAAAACAAGAAGACTTAGAAGAACTAGATGTAGATGAATTTTCAGAAAGTGTAATAAGAGAAAGAGAAGAAATATATGAACAAATAAAAGCACTAAATGAATTAAAAGTAATGGCACAAAAATATGGATTTGACATTTCAAAACCAGCATCAAATGCAAAAGAAGCAATACAATGGTTATATTTTGGATATTTAGGAGCAATAAAAGATCAAAATGGTGCTGCAATGAGTATTGGTAGAACTTCAACATTCTTAGATATTTATATAGAAAGAGATATAAAAAATGGAGTATTAACAGAAGAAGAAGCACAAGAATTAATGGATCACTTTGTAATGAAATTAAGACTAGTTAGATTCTTAAGAACACCAGAATATAACGAACTATTTAGTGGAGACCCTGTTTGGGTAACAGAAAGTATTGGTGGAATGGGAATTGATGGAAGAACACTAGTAACAAAAAACTCATTTAGAATTTTACACACATTAGAAACATTAGGACCAGCTCCAGAACCAAACCTAACAGTATTATGGTCAACAAGATTACCAGAAGGATTCAAACAATATACAGCAAACTTATCAATAAAAACATCATCAATCCAATATGAAAATGATGATGTTATGAGAGCAACACTTGGAGATGATTATGGAATAGCATGTTGTGTATCACCAATGAGAATAGGAAAACAAATGCAATTCTTTGGAGCAAGAGCAAACTTAGCAAAAACATTATTATATGCAATAAATGGTGGAAGAGACGAAAAATCAGGAAAACAAATAACACCAAGATTTGAACCAATCACATCAGAATATTTAAATTATGATGAAGTAATGTATAAATTTGACCAAATGATGGATTATGTTGCAAAAATTTATATAAAAGCATTAAATGCAATACACTATATGCATGACAAATATTCTTATGAAGCTATAGAAATGGCATTACATGATAAAGATGTTTTCAGAACAATGGCATGTGGAATAGCTGGACTTTCAGTAGTTGCAGACTCACTTTCTGCAATCAAATATGCAAAAGTAAAAGTAATTAGAGATGAAACAGGTTTAGCTGTAGATTATGAAATTGAAGGAGATTATCCTAAATTTGGTAATGATGATGATAGAGTAGATCAAATAGCAGTTAATATAGTTGCAGAATTTTTAAAGAAATTAAAGAAACATCCAACATATAGAAATTCTAAACACACATTATCAATTCTAACAATAACATCAAATGTAGTATATGGAAAAGCAACAGGAAACACACCAGATGGAAGAAGAGCAGGAGCTCCATTTGGACCAGGAGCAAATCCATTACATGGAAGAGATACAAATGGTGCATTAGCTGTAATGAACTCAATTGCAAAACTACCATTTGAAGAATCAGAAGATGGAATATCATATACTTTTGCAATTACACCAGGAACACTTGGACAAGATGAAAAAACAAAAGTAACAAATTTAGTAAGTATGTTAGACGGGTTTTTTGCTCAAACAGGACATCATATTAATGTAAATGTATTTGATAGAGCTTTACTTGAAGATGCAATGGAACACCCAGAAAAATATCCTCAACTTACAATAAGAGTTTCAGGATATGCAGTTCACTTTACAAAATTAACTAGAGAACAACAATTAGATGTAATAAATAGAACAATTCATGAAAGAATATAAACACAAAAAAGTTGGAAGTTAAAAAATTACCTCCAACTTTTTTTATACAAAATTTCTTTTTAATAATTATTATGATTATTATCATCATAATAATTAGATCTTCTAGAATTTGTGCTAGAATAATACCAAATTAAACCTACTATAGCTGCTGCAACAGCTGCAATAATAAGCCAAGTCCATACATTTGTTGACATACCTAAAAAATTATTATTATTATCAAGAGCTCTAGTGTTATCACCAGTTGCAGTTCTTGTTGCAGAATATCCAGTAGTATTATCAGTAGCTTTCATATAATTATTATTTGTATTATTATTATCCATTAAATCATTCATTCCATTATTTACGCCATTCACAGTATCTTTTATTGCATTTCCAGCCCCGTTAGCAGCATCTTCCATAGCATTTTCAGCACCACCAACAGCATCTCTAACACCATTAACCATATCATTACCTGCATCTTTTAATGTATTTGTGGCATCAGTTGCAAAACATAAAGAAAATGATAAAGAAAAAACTAAAGCAATAGCTAAACCTAGTGTAAAAAATAACTTTTTATTCATGATATTCACATTCCTTTCTAAAATTTAACAATTAAAGGTTTAAAAATAAAACCTATTTATATTATTAAATTATAAAATTAAAATATACTTGAAAAATATTGCAAAAATACAAAAATTCATATAAAATATCAAATATTGATATATTTGTCATAAATGAAAGGAACATAAATCAAAATGAAAATAATAAACAATCCACAAAACATAAATACTACAAATTATGAAGAATTAAAACAAAAAGATGAAATAAAAACAAAAATTTTAAAGTTTTTAACATATAAAAAAAGAACAGAACAAGAAGTAAGAAATAAATTTAAACAAGAAGTTAATGAAGATATTTTAGAAGAAATAATTGAATATTTAAAAGAAGCAAAATATATAGATGATAAAGAATTCATTCAAAAACAAGTAAATGAATATAAAACATTAAAAACTATGTCAATAAAAGAAATAAAATATAAACTTTTAGAAAAAGGTTTAAATAAAAAATTAATAGATCAATATGTTGAAGATAATAAAGAAGAACTAGAAGAATATGAAAAAAAATGCATTGAAAAAATTCGAAATAAGAAAATAAAAACAATGGATGAAGATAAAGTTAACCAATATTTGTATAGAAAAGGATATAATATAGGAAGATTTTAGAAAGGAAAAACTAATAATGGAGAACTTATTAAACAAAAAAATGTATTCAGTAAAATTAGAAAAATTTGAAGGACCACTAGATTTATTATGTCATTTAATTGACAAAAATAAAATGGATATATATGACATAAATATTAGTAAAATTACAGACCAATATATTAAATATATAAACCAAATGGAACAAATGAATTTAGATATAACAAGTGAATTTTTAGTAATGTCATCAACACTTATATATCTAAAATCCAAAAGCCTATTACCTAAAATAGAATCTAATACAGAAGAAATTAGTGAAGAAGAACTTATAAGACGAATAATAGAATATAAAAAATACAAAGAAGTAACACAAAAATTAAAAGATGCATTTTTGCAAAACTCTAAAAAATTTTATAAAACTCAAGAAGAAATAAAATTACCAAAACAAAAAATTGAAAAAGAATACACTCCAGATATAATACCAAATATTTATGCAAATATTTTAAAAACTAATACAGAAAAAATAAATGAAAATGCAGCAAACATAGAAAAAATAGCAATAACAGAAAAATTTTCTGTTGGAGATAAAGTAAAAGATATGTATAAAGCATTAATTAAATATAAAAAATTTACTTTTAATAAATTGTTTTCTATAAAAAAACACAGCAAAAATGAAGTGGTTACAGCATTTACAGGACTACTAGAGATGTCTCGTAGAAGTAAAATTTTAACTCAGCAAGATAAGCTTTTTGGAGATATTGAAGTCGAAAAATATCACAAAATTTCTTAAAAAATTTTCCAAAAACAAAATAAGTAAATAAAAAATGGAAAAAATAATATTAAAATCTTTTAGAAAAGAGATGATAATATTGTTTTTTCTTTTTATTTTAATAATTATAATTTTTTTATTTATTGCAATATATACAAGTAAAATTAGAATAGAAATAAAAAATTTAATTTTTAATACAGAAGCGGAGAAAAAATTAGATGAAAACAGTAAAATAAATGCATCAATATTAATCTTTAATAAGTTTAAATTATTTAATAAAGATATTAAATTTGAAAAACAGGATATGGAGATACAATTTTTAAAGAAAAATGATATAAAAATAGATTATTTAGAATTATTTCGTAGCACAAATATAGAGATAGTTGAATTTGATTTAAAAGCAAATATAGGAACTGAAGATGCAGCTTTAACAGCTATAATAGTAGGATTAGTTTCAGCTATTATAGGAATAGTTGTAAAAAATCCAAAATTTCAAATTAATCCAGTTTATTTAAATAAAAACTTACTAGAAATTAAATTTAATGGTATATTTAATGTAGATTTGATACATTATATATATAAATTATTAAAAAATACTATTAAAAGAGAAAAAACAGAATTAACAAAAATTAATGCTTAAAATGTAAGGTTTATAGGTAAAACCAAATTAAAAACCTAAATATTATTTGTTAGGAGAATATTATGGGAGAACATCCAATAGAAAATTTAATGATGACAGCAATGACAAGTATTCAAAATATGGTAGATGTGAATACTATTGTGGGAGAACCAATTCAATCAATGAATGGAATTACAATAATTCCTATATCTAAGGTAAGTCTTGGATTTGCGGCAGGTGGAAGTGAATTTAATGGAGAAACTATGAAACAATATAAATTAAAAGATAAAGATGAGGAGATTGAATATAAACTACCTTTTGGAGGACGGAGCAGGAGCTGGAATGTCTATTAATCCAGTAGCATTTTTAGTAGTTCAAGAAAATAATGTAAAACTAATGCCAGTTGACCATTCTTCTTGTATAGACAGACTAATTGACTATGTACCAGATTTAATGCAAAAAATAAATGATATGTTTAATAAAACAATTTGCCAAAAAGAAGAAAAGACAAAAAATAAAAAATGTAATGAAAATATGTCAAAAGTAGAAAAAAGTGAACAAGTACAAGGTCAAGAAAAAAAGGTTCAAGAAAATGAAAAAAAAGCAAATGAACAAAAAAATATAGAAATTATTGAATCTGATGGAGAAGTTTTTGGGGAAGAATTTTAAAAGAGATAGTTTTTTGAGCTATCTCTTTTCTAAAATCATAGGACCTAAATTAGTTACAGTTCCAGCACCTAAAGTAAGAACAATATCATTAGGCTTTATATTATCTTTTAAATATGAAGCACATTCTTCAAGAGTTGGAAGATAGGTAGCATTTTTTCCAAGTTCTTCAATACGTTTTACCAAATCTTCAGAAGAGATATTATATGTATTTTTTTCTCTTGCAGCATATATATCTGTAACAATAATATTATCAAATTCAAGTAAAGCATGAGCAAAATCATCTAAAAGATTAAATGTTCTGCTATATGTATGAGGTTGAAAAACTACCCATGACTTGTTATAATGCTTATTTTTTAATGCTTTGGCTGTTGCTTTTACTTCTGTTGGGTGGTGGCCATAATCATCATAAATTTTAGCATTATTAAATGTTCCTTTATATTCAAATCTTCTATCAGCACCTTTAAACTTTGAAATTGCATTTTTTATATCTTTTTTAGATATGCCATAAGCATCACATAATGCAACACAAGCAAGAGTGTTAAGAACATTGTGCTTACCTAAAATAGAAAGTTTTATATGATCATAAAATTCATTATATTTATAAATATCAAATTCAGGAAAGCCATTTTCATCAAAAATAATATTTTGGGCTTGAAAATCTACATCATCATTTTCAATTCCATATTTAATTGCAGCAGCTTTAGTGTAAACAGGTAAATCTAAACAATTATTATCATCTGCATTTATAATAAGATGACCATCATCTGGTAATAATTTTACATATTTAATAAATGCATTTTTTATATTATCAAAATTTTTATAATAATCTAAATGGTCATTATCAATATTTAAAATAATTTCAGATTTTGGAGAAAACTTTAAAAAGCTTTCAACATATTCACAAGCTTCTATTATAAAATTTTCACTATTGCCAACTCTGTAATTTCCATTTAATTCTTTAATAATAGCACCAACTTGAATGCTAGGATCTTTTAATGCTTCTAAAAAACATAAAGATACAAGAGATGTGGTAGTTGTTTTTCCATGAGTTCCTGAAATTGCAATTGTATTTTTATAACATCTTGTAAGCTCTCCTAAAAAATCAGATCTTTCAATAGTTGGAATTCCAAGTTCTTTAGCATGAACAAGTTCAACATTGTCTTTAGGAATTGCAGCTGTATAAACTACACAGTCAGCTCCAACAACATTTTGAGCATTATGTCCAATATAAACTTTAATACCAGCATTTTTTAATATGTGTAATATATCAGAATCAACATTATTGCTTCCAGATACAGAAAATCCCCAGTTTGCAAGAATTTCTGCTATTCCACTCATACTAATTCCACCAATTCCAATCATGTGTATTTTCTTATATTTTTTTATATTATTAATATTTGGCATTATAAACTCTCCTTGAATTTTCAATTTAAATAAATTTTTGCATAAATTATCATTGTTTATTATATACTTATACAATGCAAATTTCAAGTTTTTTGTTACAATAAATGTAAAAAAAATTATTTTTAAAATTTTTTGCAAAAAAAGAGGGAAAAAATAAAATCTTGGAGAATAATAGAATAGTACATAAGATATAAAACCTTATAAGTACAAAAAATAATTAATACAGTGGAGGTGCACACAATGCAAATTACAGACGTACGTTTAAGAAAAGTAAATTCAGAGAACAGAATGAAAGCTGTTGCTTCTGTAACATTCGATAACGAATTTGTTATCCATGACATCAAAGTTATCGAAAGTCAAAATGGATTATTCATTGCTATGCCAAGCAGAAAAACTCCAAACGGAGAATTCAAAGA
>CALXAA010000027.1 GCA_944386165.1 uncultured Clostridia bacterium | reverse complement strand
TTAGAAAGAGTTACAAAATATTTATATGACAATATAGGAAATAGAACTAGCATGAAAAGCATAAGTGATAATATTGAAGGAGTAGAAAAGAATTCATCATACAATACAATTTCAAATTATGTAGATGCACTTATAGATAGCTATTTAATATTTAAAGCTAATAGGTATGACATAAAAGGAAAAGAATATTTAAAAACCCAAGAAAAATATTATGCAGTAGATATAGGATTAAGATATTATATGTTAGGTCAAGGCTCTGGTAGAGATATGGGACATATATTGGAAAATGTTGTATATCTTGAATTGTTAAGACGAGGATATGAAGTATATATAGGAAAATATGACGAATTAGAAGTTGACTTCGTTGCCAAAAAACCTGAAAATACAGTTTATTATCAAGTAGCATTAACCACAAGGGCAGAAGGCGAAGAAGTAAATAAAATTTTAGATAGAGAACTGACACCTTTAAAGAAAATAAATGATAACTATCCTAAATATATTTTGACATTGGATGATGATTTGGATGCTGATTTCGATGGAATAAAAAAGATAAATGTATTAGATTGGTTACTTGAGAAGAAAGATTAATTTAAATTAACGAAAGAAAAGCAAGATAATATGTAAAAAATAAAATTACAGAATTATTTTGCTTTTCTTGATAATTAAAGACAAGGTTCAACAGATTTGTAAATACTAAATGTTATTAGTTAGGGGGCATTAATTTGGTAAAAAATAGATTATCAATTTATTTAATAAAAGAAGAAATAGAAGAAGAAAAAATATTTGAAAAAGATAGTGGAGTACAATTATTAAAAGAATATGATCAAAATAAGAAACTATATTATTTGCCTTCATGGATTCATAGTCCTGCTTGGCTTAATGGCTTTTTTGAAATGAAGTGCGATGAATTGAGACAAGCAAATTCTAGAGCAGTTCTTATAAATAAAATGGAAGTCGATGGTAAAACAAGAATTTTTGCATTAACTTTTGGATATGCTAAAAACTTATTTGCAGAAGATGTTATTGAAGAACAATTTGGATTAAAAATTGTCCTAAATACAGTTGGCATAAATGATATTAGGAAAATATCTAAAATAAGTGTGGGGAGTAATCAAGAACAAAGTCAAGAACAAATGCCTAGAGCTACTAATATTAACGAATTTGGGTTTGATCTTGAAAAAGATTTAATTAAAAATGTTACCGGAAAGTGCGAAGATGAAATATTTGGAAAAGCAAATTTAATAGGAGGAGATATTTTTAGTGTTTTAGTAGAAAGAGATATTAATAATATTGAAGAATTTTTAGTATACTGTTATAAAAAATATAAAGAAGAAAAGTATAAAGAAAATTTTGAATGGATAGATAATATAAAGGAAGTAAAATCAAAAGGAGAAAAAGAAAATTTAGATAATATATTAATACAATATATAAATAGTAAAAAATATGATTGCGTATGGATGTCAATTCCTGAAGTAATTGATTGGGAAGTCATAAATGGATTTAATTATACTAACGATGATGTTGTATATGATGATATTATCATAGAAAAAGTTGTGGACTCATTAAGAAATGATTTAATAAGTGTTGAACAATTAAAAAGAAAAAAAATTATACTTACAGATGTAGAAGGAAAAGAGGTTGGAAGATGGAGTTCATATAAATGTATTATTGCAGAGATAACCGTTGATGAAAAATCTTATTGCCTGAATAATGGAAAATGGTATCATATAAATAAAGACTTTTCAGATAAAATTGAAAAAGAATATGAAAAAATTAATATATCAGATATGGAGTTTATAGATTACACAGATGATATGAAAGATGAAGATGAATATAATGAAGAATTTTCAAAATCGTTATCAAAAGCGTATTTAATTCATAAAATAGGAGAAATACCATATGGAGGAGGAAAGGGAAATAAAATTGAATTATGTGATGTAATGACACAAGATAATAAACTTATACATATAAAGAAAAATGGTGGTTCAGCATACTTAAGTCATTTGTTTAATCAAGCAGCAGTTTCTGCAGAATTATTATTAGACAATACATTTAGAAATAAAGTAAATGATAAAATGAATGAGTTTAATAATAAAAATTTTCCAATCGATTTTAATCCTACAAATTATACGATTATTATTGGTATTATTAATAAGTACCATGATGCAAGACCAAAGATACCTTTTTTTAGTAAAGTTTCATTGCAATATACAATAAATTCTATGAAAAAATGGGGGTATAATGTTCAATTAAAGAACATTAATAAAATATAAAATTTAAGCAGACCCATAAAGTCTGCTCTTTTCTTAATTATTTTTTCTTATGTGTATGATTTGGTTGCCTTTGTGAAAGAACAGATCCAGCAATAGACTTTGTAGTCTTTGAAGTTCTACCATCACGTAAAGTCTTTGAAGCTTTTGAGGCAACGCTTTTGCTTGTTTTCTTACAAGACATAATTTACCACCTTCTTTCTAGGATAAAAATCCTTCCTCCTTTGATTCTTTTCTAGAAATAAGTGATACTAAAATAATATCATATTTATCTTGTAAAATCAATTGAAAAATCTTGAATTCATACACATATATATTCAATTATAGATAAAATTCCACAAGAATGTTGATATTCTAATACGAAAATGATAAAATAAGTAACAATAAAGATTGAAAACCCACAAACAAAATGATATAATTCGGCAAAGGAAGCAGAGGAAGGAAAGAAAAAAATGGACAAAAAACAAGCAGAAAAAAGAATAAAAGAACTAAGAGAAAAAACAGAATACTACGCAAAAAAATACTATGACGACGACAACCCAGAAATAACAGACTACGAATACGACATGATGATGTTAGAACTAAGAAACATAGAAAAAGAATACCCAGAACTAATAACAAAAAACTCACTAACACAAAAAGTAGGAGGACACGTAAAAGAAGGATTCCAAAAAGTAGAACACGAAGTACCACTACAAAGCCTACAAGACGTATTCAACTTTGGAGAAATAGAAGCATTTGACGAAAGAGTAAAAAAAGTCGCAAGCGAAAACGGAATAGAAAGCGTAAAATACGTAGTCGAAACCAAAATAGACGGGCTATCATCAGCACTAGAATACAAAGAAGGAAAATTCATAAGAGGAGCAACAAGAGGAAACGGACTTGTTGGAGAAGACGTAACAGAAAACCTAAAAACCATAAAAACCATACCACAAGAACTACCAGAAAAAATCAACATAACAGTAAGAGGAGAAGTATTCATTTCAAAAAAAGACTTTGAAAAAATGAACAAAGAAAGAGAAGAAAACGAAGAAGAACTATTTGCAAACGCACGAAATGCAGCAGCAGGATCACTAAGACAACTAGATAGTAAAATCACAAAATCACGTCCATTAGACATATACATTTTCAATGTTCAAAAAATCGAAGGAAAAGAATTCAACTCTCACTATGAGGAACTAAATTACTTAAAAACACTTGGATTTAACGTAAATCCAGTATGTATTCCTTGCGCCAATATAGAAGAAATAAAAGATGCAATAAATAAAATTGGAAAAGAAAGAGAAAGAATAACATTTGGAATTGATGGAGCAGTAGTCAAAGTAGATGACCTAAAATTAAGAGAAATTTTAGGAACAACATCAAAAGTTCCAAAATGGGCAATTGCATATAAATATCCACCAGAGCAAAAAGAAACAATTTTAAAAGACATTGAATTTCAAGTAGGAAGAACAGGAGTAATAACACCATTAGCAATACTAGAGCCAGTTAAGGTTGCAGGTTCGCTTATATCTAAAACAACACTTCATAATGAAGACTTTGTAAAAGAAAAAGGACTAAAAATAGGAGATAGAGTCATAATACAAAAAGCTGGTGATGTTATTCCAGAAATAGTAAAAGCAGTAGTTAGCAAAAGAGATGGAACAGAAAAAGATTTTGTTATGCCAACAAAATGTCCTGTTTGTGGTGCAGAAGCTGTTAGAGAAGAAGGAGAATCTGCAGTAAGATGTACAGGCATAGAATGTCCTGCTAAACTTTATAGAAATCTAGTTCATTTTGTTTCAAGAGAGGCAATGAATATTGATGGATTAGGAGAAAACATTATTGGAATTCTTCTAGAAAAGAAATTAATTTCAAATATTGCAGATATTTATGATTTAAAATATGAAGATATATTATCATTAAAGAAAAATGGAAAGAAATTTGCTCAAAATTTAATAGATAGTATTAATGCAAGTAAAAACAATGATTTATATAGATTAATTACAGCATTTGGAATTAGACATGTTGGAGTAAAAGCAGCAAAAATTTTGGCAAAAAGATTTGAAAATTTAGATAATTTATCAAAAGCATCTTTTGAAACCTTAAGTTTTGTTGAAGAAATTGGTCCAATTGTTGCAAATAGTATAAGAGAATTTTTCGACCAAGAGCAAACAAAAGATTTAATAAAAAGACTTAAAAATGCTGGAGTTAATATGACTAGGCTTAAATACGATGAAGAAGATGATAGGTTTGCTGGAAAAACTTTTGTACTTACAGGTAGTTTGGAAAAATATACAAGAGAACAAGCATCTGAAATTATAGAAAAATTTGGAGGAAAAACATCTGGTTCAGTTTCTAAAAAGACAAGCTATGTACTTGCTGGAGAAGATGCTGGAAGTAAACTTACAAAAGCACAGAGTTTAGGAATTCAAATTATAACAGAAGAGGAATTTACAGAAATGTGTAAGTAACATATACAAAAATTAATTATGGAGGAATTTTATGGAAAATTATACTTTTGAAGATATGTGGTTAGATCTAAAAAATGGATACCAAATTTATTATACTTATGTAAAAAATAGATATGTTTTATTTAAAACTGCAAAAAATTGCTATACTCAAAAGTTATTAACAAATGACCCTAAAAATCCCCAACCTAAAATGTCAATGCTTACATTAAAAAGGGTTAAAGAGATTTTTCCTTTTATGGAAGACATAGAGTATAAGGTTTCTGATGACCTGAATTTTGATAATTAATAGTAAAATTTGAAATAATTGTCAACGTTTTGTCAACATTATAATGAAAGGAAAGAAATTTGAAATGGCTACAATAATAGATGGAAAAAAATTAGCAAAAGAATATAGAATGAAATTAAAAAGTAGATGTGATGATTTAAAAAATAAAGGAATTAATCCAAAGTTAGCAGTAATAATGGTAGGAAATGACAAAGCATCACAGGTATATGTAAAAAATAAAAGTAAAGCTTGTGAAGAGATTGGAATTATTTTTGAGGAATATTTGTTAGATGAAAATATTAAGCAAGAAGAACTTATAAATTTAATTGAAAAATTAAATCAAGATGATTCTGTTAATGGAATATTATTACAAAGTCCAATACCTAGTAATTTAGATATTAATGAAGCATTTCAAAAAATATCACCAAATAAAGATGTTGATGGTTTTAATCCTTTAAATGTTGGAAAATTGGCATTAAACCAAGATACATTTGTATCTTGTACACCTTATGGAATTATGAAAATGTTTGAAGCTTATAATGTGGATTTAACAGGTAAGAATGTTACAATAATAGGTAGAAGTAATATAGTAGGAAAGCCATTAATTCAATGTTGTTTAAATAAAAATGCAACAGTTACAGTTTGTCATTCTAAAACAAAGAATTTAAAAGAACATACTCAAAATGCGGATATATTAATTGTAGCTATAGGTAAAGCAAAATTTGTTACAGAAGATATGGTTAAAGATGGAGCTGTAGTTATTGATGTTGGAATTAATAGAGATGAAAATGGAAAATTAACAGGAGATGTTGATTTTGAAAATGTTGAAAAAAAGGCAAGTTATATAACTCCTGTACCAGGAGGAGTTGGACCTATGACTATAGCAATGCTTATGAATAATGTTATAAAAGCAACAGAAAATTCAAAATTTTAACTATTAAAAATAGGGCTTCATAAAGATAAAAAATATTAAAGAAGCCCTGTGTTATTATAAAAAAGGAGGTTGATAAAAACTGCAAATAGAAGAAATTTCAATTAATTCAAAAGAATATCCAGAAAAATTAAGAAATATATATAATCCACCATTAAAATTATATATATTAGGAAATAAATGTATTTTAAATCAAAAAAGTATTGCAATTGTAGGAACCAGAAGATGTACACAATATGGTAAAAAGGTTGCATTAGATTTTTCAAAAAAGTTATCTTTAAAAGGTTTTAATATCATAAGTGGTCTAGCTTTAGGAATAGATACATATGCTCATCTTGGCAATGTACAAGTTTTATCAAAAAAAATTCAAAAAGAAACTCTCATAGGAAAAACAATAGCTGTTTTAGGATGTGGAATTGACAAATTATATCCATCTCAAAATAAAGATTTAGCAAAATCAATTTTAAAAACAGGAGGTTGTATTATTTCAGAATATCCAAATGGAACAAATCCAAATAAAGAAAATTTTCCAAAAAGAAATAGAATTATAAGTGGTTTATCTGATGGTGTTTTAGTTGTAGAAGCAGGTAAAAAAAGTGGAGCAATTATTACAGCAAATGTTGCTTTAGAACAAGGAAGAGAAGTTTTTGCAATTCCAGGTAATATTAATAGCCCACAAAGTATTGGTACAAATAATTTGATTTTCGATGGTGCTAAAATTGTAACAAATATTAATGATATTTTAGAATAATATACCAAAATAAAATAGCTAAAAAATCTTGAAATTTAAATTTAATATGTGTATACTTAAAATAAGTGAAAATATATTGAACGAAAAAAAGTTAAAACCAAAAATCAAAAGAGAAAGAGGAGAAAAAATGGATAAAGAAAAAATTGCAAGAATACAGAAATTAATTGACATGATAGAAGTTACTGATGATAATGAGAAAGATATAAAAAAGATTAGAAAACTTGTTGAAGAGGGAAAACTTAAAGAGATGTTGGAGCTATTGAAAAAGGTAAGTACTGGTGCAGACACTTTAAAAAAAGCTCCTATAAAAAGAGAGATTGTAAAAACTTCTTCTATTGAAGATATGACTGCAAAAGAAGAGGAAAAAAAAGAAGTAACAGAAGAAGATCAAATAGAAGAACTTGTTGCAAAAATGGAAGAAGAATCACAAAAAGAAGAAGATATTATATATCCAACGCAAATATCTAATAAAAAGCTAGAGGAAACATATATAAGTTTACTAGTAGCTAATCCAAAAGCCATTTCTATGTATTATATTGAATATAAAGATTGTTATTTTGAGAGTAGACTAATGCTAAATATTTACAAAAGTATTTTGTTTACAGAAGGTGAAGCATATGCACCACAAGTAGCAAAAGATAATTTCAATTATGCTAAAGAAAGTTTTGAGGTTTTTAAAAAGAAGAAAGAGTTATTAGAAATTGGTAGATTTAGTAAAGCTGATTTTGAGAAAGTATATGTAGAATTAAGAAAATTATTTGAAATAAGAAAAGGATATTCAATGAATCCTATAAAAGAAACTCAACAAAGAATAATAGATATTGTAAATTATCAGCTATATGATATTATGACTATACAAGAGGTAAAAGATGCTATAGAACAAATAAATGCGACTGAAAAATTTAGAAGATCAGTTCTAAGTAGTGGAACAACAGAGTTTTTATTGCAAGGTGAAAATGACTTAACAACAGGATTAAGCTTACCATTTCCGATTTTAAGTAGTGTTTTTAAGGGAATAAGAAAAGGTGAAACAATGTCTTATTCAATGCCTTCAAACTCTGGTAAAAGTAGGTTTACAATTAATTTAGCAGCATATATTTCATATATTCATAAGAAAAAAGTTTTAATAGTTTCAAACGAGATGTCTGAAGAGAAAATGAAACTATGTTTAATTACAACAGTTATTAATAATCCAGAAATTCAAAAATTACATGGACATAAATTGATAAAATCAGAGGGCGAAATACTAGAATTTAAATATAAAGCAGATAAAGATAGTGATGTTGAAGTTGATGAAAAAGGATTTGTTAAAAGAGAAGAAAATGAAACTTTAAAAGATTTTTCAAAAAGATTACTAAAATGTTCAACAGAATTTAAGCAAGTTATTGAAATAACAAATTGGATAGAAAAACAACAAGGAAATCAAATATTTTTTGTAAATATAACAGATCATACAAATGATGAGCTAGAAAAAATTATTTTAAATTATTACTATAAAGAAAAGATTGAATATATGTTTTATGATACATTAAAAACAGATACAGAAAACATAGGAAATGCAGATGAATTAAAGAAAACTGCAACAATTTTATCAAATTTAGCACAAAATTTAAAAATATTTATAGGTTCATCATTACAGTTGTCAGAAAATAGTACATCACCTTTAAATATGGATATAAATGACTTGGCAGTATGTAGAACAGTAAAAGAGGTATTAGATACCTTATGTTTGATAAAACAAATTCATAATGAAGACTTGTGGAAATATGAGTATTCTCATGAAGAAGTAGGAACAGAATATTTTGATTTAGAAAGGTCAAAAGATCCGGATGTTAGATATTATGCTTGTGTTGTAGATAAAAACAGGGCTGGAGCTAAACCAAAAGTTGTATTTAAATTAAATTTAGCATATAATGAATGGATAGAATTGGGATATGTTAGATTAAAGTCTCAAGATAAATTAGATAGAGAAAATTCTAAAACTGCCTAAAACAGAATAAAAATTTATTATACAACCTTTAAAAGTTGATATTTTATATATCAGCTTTTTATTTTATCCCAAAATATTGACTTTACATAAAAAACAATATATAATAGAAACATTGGTAAACTTAGGTTTACTAAAATATTTATTTAGAAAGGAGAGAACTTAATGATTATAAGTTCTCAAGGCTTTGGTCATTTCACACAAGGCCTAAACAATCAGGATTTTGGAATTGAAACTCCGCGGATGTTACTTGTATTAGACGGGTGCAGTGGAGCGAAGTATTCTGAAGTAGGAACTAGGTTGTTTGCACAACTGTTTTTAAGAAGGGAGGATTTTGATAATTACGAAAAATTCGAAAATAATGTAAAAGAGGTCTTTGATAAACTTATTGATATGGTGAAAAGCGATTATCACAGTAGAGATGAGTTAGAAAAAGACTTTATCATGGAAAATCTTTTGTTTACGATTATTGCATGTTTTAGGACAGACAATAAATACATCGTAAAACTTTTTGGAGACGGATACATTATTACGCAAAATATTAAAGGACTTGTAAGCTACATGAGATTTTCTTATGGGCAATGTCCACCATATTTTGCATACAAGTATTGTAGTGGTGCAGAATTTGAACAGTTTAAGAACTATAGTTTTAAAACATTCGAATTCAATAGAGAAATTTTCAAGAAAGTAGGAATTGGCTCAGACGGCATTTTGCCTATGGCCAAAGGAGATCTCAAAGGCATTGATAATTTATTGGTTTCAGAAAATAACATTTTAGTAGAAGCAGCAATTAGAAATCAAAGGCAAAGCTTTGCTGATGATGTAACATTTGCAATGTTTACTGAAAATAATAAAATTTAAAATTGCTGGAGGAAATCAGAATGAAAGATTTTAAGCAAGAACAAGAAGAAAAAAGAGGCATTATTAAAGATCTTAAAAGTAAAATTTGGCCAGACAGTATACCTAAAGGACGTAAACAAGGTATTGATATGCCTGCTAGGTCAATAACTTTACAAAGTCCCATAATACCATTCTCATTAGAACCCACAACAGTTTATGTTGATGAAAAATTGACTATATTTTTTGTGGAAAACACAAATGAAGTGGCAAAGGACAAAAACAAATTAGAACAAATTGCGAAAAATTTAGTAACATCAGGAAAAGTATGTATCATTAATTATGGTAGTACTGTTAAAGTTAGTAAAATTGTTGATGCAATTTTGTTTGACAGTAAAAACTTATTGAATCAAGAAGACATAGGAGATAAATCTTGTTTATATGAAGCATTAATTGCTTTAGAAAAAGTAGTAAGCAAAAATATGTTAAAAACTCAAACCTTGGAAAATACAGAATGGAAAATAAGAAAAAGTAGAATAAATATAATAGAAATTATTGGTATAGGAAGATGTTTTAACAACCATTTCTCTGAATTTGCTAAAGAAGGATTAGAAAGTTTTAACAAAGTTGCAAGTAATAGTAAAGTGATAACTAAGTATTTTTGCCTTAGTGAACAAGACTTTATTAGAACTGCAGCATTAGGCTTTCATTCGATTGGAGCAATCAATAGAAGCTTTAAATGACTGGAGAGATATTATGTGTTTATAATAAAATTTTTATATGTTTTCTTCAGTAGTATTTCTGAATTTCTAAATAAAATAATCAATTTTGATGCGAGTAAAGCGATTCCACAAGAATTGTCAACGAGTAGAGAAGAAGATATATTAGAAAAAGAAAATTCAGAAGCTGATAAAGAAAACCAAAAGATTAATATTACACGTAGAACATTATTAACCAAACTTTACTTAATTGAACAGAGAATAGATTTGTTTAAGGAAGACTTTCCACAAGATTATGGCTATTTTCTGGAAAAAATCGAAAATTTGCGGAAAGATTATAAATCTAGTTTAGATGAAATAACAAAACCGCTAACATTAGAGGTTGATCCAGAAATTAATGGCATAATGAATTGGAAAGTCAGTGAACTTGACGATGAAATAACAATGTTCATTGAGAAAAAAGTTAAATTTGAAATTTTTTCTCAAAAACTTCAAAGGTTAATAAGTAAGTTAAACATTTTATATAATGTTTCTATATCACATCCAAATGAAAAGGTAAAGGTGATAGCTCAAGCCAAAAGAGCTGTGGAAGTAGAAATGGAACTTACACAAGATTTAAAACAAAGTGCTTTTATTCTATCTGATAGATATTTAAAAGATAGATTAATAACACTAATTTCTTATGTAGATTACCAAATATTCAAAATAATTTTAAGAAATTCAAATTATTCTATTGAACAAATATTAGCTCATTTGGTAATTGTTAACCAGTTTAAAGGTTTTGACTATATTTCTACATTTAGAGCCTTTATGCAAGACGAAATATCTGATATAGCTGAGTTACTAGATTTAATTAGTGATGAAGAATATCACACTGCATTTGACAAAAATATCGAAAATATTATTAGTCAAATTATCTGTGATACAGATACTGATTCTTGTGTAATAGAGGAAGAAATTTGGAGAGAAACATTTAAACTTGAGTCTAATATGATTGAGTTTCTTAAAAGTCAAAATGGTGTTGAACAAGATAAGATAAAAGTTAAAATCTTTGATAGGATGGAAATACATGTAAATGAAAGTGAAGTATTAACTTCTCCGAAAACATGTGCATATTTAGCTTTAATCGATATCTTTTCCATAACACATGATGACAAAATATGGCTCTTAATCAGATTTTGGACAAATATATCAGACCAAATAACTTATAAAGAAATATATTTTTTATTGTTATTGTTTGATGCAATAGATGTAATCAAAAATACACCAAATACATTAAACAGAAAAATAGAAAAATATTTCGTCAAATATCCATATAATAGTGAAACCATTAAAAGAAAGAAAATGTATGTATTAAAGTCTTCTATTCAAAAGAAATATGTAAAAATATTTCCTTTGGATGAACAAAGCGATAGAACTATTTCAATTTTAAAAAGTCTAAACATAGACTTTAAAGTTGAAAATAGTTATATATATATGAATTCATTCTATTTTAATGGACTTAAGGAGGTGTTTGCTTAAAAGTATAATACTGTCCGAAAATAAACACATCAAATCAAACAAACATTATGGAGGAAAAAATGAGCGATTACATGGATTTTTCGTCTGATAACATTAACATTTTTGAAATGTTGTTTGATGAATCTACTTCTATGGAAGATGATGAAGCAAATGTTAGAACTGGATGGAAAATGTTCCAGAAAAGTTTTGACAATTTCCCTGAGAGAAATTCCATTGCTGTATCTATTTGTAAGTTTTCCGATTCTTTTGAACCTGATGAATTTCATGCAATTGATGATATGAAGTTTAGGTATTGTCCTTATGGGGCAACTGCTTTGTATTATTCTATTGTGAAAGGTGCAGAGCACTTGACTGATTATATTAACAGAGTAACAGAAAAAAAGGGGATTGTGCCTAAGGCAACATTTGTTATGTTCTCTGATGGTGAACCTTGCAATGATCCTGGGAGTAGAAGTAAAGCCGAAAATGCAATTGAAAATTTGAATTACGCAGGTGTTACAACTGTGTTTGTTGCATTTGGAAATGGTATTACCTCTAACTTTGGAAAGGAAATGGGATTTGTATCTACTATTGATGTTAATAATAGAGATGATCTTGTAAATTTCCTTGGAGTAGAACTTTCTAAGTCTTGCAAGGAACAGTCAATGAGTATGAAATCTCTTGGCGCAAACTTCTTTAGCAAAGCAACTAGTGGCAATTCTCAGTCCAGTGGATATTCTCAGACTACTAATCAGGTCTTGGATGATACTTCTTGGATTGATGATATCTAAAAATAGTTCCATATGATTGGAGTGGGGGACTATTAGTCCCCCACTTTAATATTATAGGAGGCAATATGTATAATATTTTTAGAATGATTTATTCTTTTGTCTACTATTTTTTTGCAAAAAATTTTTACAAATTGCAATTAAAGTCTATTGACAAAGAAATCTATAACCACAACAATAAGTATTTAGTTGTTATTAAAAATAATGATATTGGAAATCGGCTATACAATTTCTTTAAATCTCTCAAGTTTAAATTATTTTATCCTGGAACTGAAAATATTCAGGCTTTGACTCTTGTCAATTATGGAGTAAGTCATAAAAATAGAGTTAAATGGTTCTGCTTAAAATCTATATTCAAAAAAGAATGGAGATTTTTAACAGATATTGAGAAATTAATAGAGATACAAAGATTTGTAGAAGTCATGGAATCCAATGGATTTATTCTAGATAGCACGAAAATAGATCCAAATAGTTTTACTCATATATCTGACTTTTTCTCATTATTTATTGAATGTGATGATGTAGAAAAAATTAAGCAATCTAAAGTTTGTATGATAAAATACATTCATTATGTTCTTACAAATGGTGGAAATCTTGAAGAATTTTATAGTAACTTTGGACAAGAAAAAGTACTTTGGAAAATAGATGAACTTCCTTATGCTCTACCTATAGTCCAAATGTGCTATGATTATTATAAAGCAGGTAATATTCCTAATAGTATATATGAGGTATTATTAAAATCGAATGATTTAAAAAAGCCTTTATTTAATTGTTGGGTTTTACTTTATAATGATGATTCTATTCTAAAAGTTACTCAAAAAACAGATGAATATACTATTTATAATGGATGTTTAAAAATTTATAACCAAATATCTCATAGAATTTGTACTTTTTTAACTAATACTCTAAGTGGTTGGCTAAAAGATGAAATTCTAGAAGACATAACAATTGTTACAAATTCTTGTTATGAAATAATTGGTTATTACTTCCAAGAAAATATTCATTCTAAAGACTTCCAGACAATACAAAATGTTAATTTGAATAGTCAGAAAGATATTTTTTATTTTACTGAGCAAGTTGCAAAATATGTTTATAAATTAACGGATTGGTATAAATATAAAGGAAATTCAAATGATCAAGACATTGAAAAATGTCTTATGTGTAAAATTTCCTTAGAAGAAAATACTTATACTTTTAAATTAAAAACACTAGAAGATTTGTGGAATATTAATTTGTTTTATAAACAAATTGTAACAATTTTCTTCAAACGGCTTGCAATGTTTATAGAAAAAAAGTATGGGAGGTTAAGAAATAAAAAACAATTCCTTGAAAAAACAGAAATTAGAGTTTTAAATCCTATTCTTGTAAGAGAATTTATAAATTTTGCTTTAGGAAAACAAGTAGATTACCAAGAAGCGGAAGATGCATTAAGATTTAGTTTCAGGCATAATAAGACCAATTCTAATATAGATTATTATTATGATTACAGATTTAATCCAACTAATTTGTTCTATACTACTTTTGAATTTGAAGTAGAGCAAAAATATGGTATTAAATCTATAAAACTAAATGATTTTGTAAATTTGCCAGATGGTAGAGTACTTATAACATTCAAAAAATCTATAGCATTTCATAGATTTGAAAACAGAAAAAAGGATGTAGAAAAATTAATTTCTAAAAAGATAGGAAAAATACAAGATGACCATGTAAAGTTTGTAAAAGTTTTACAATTAGTACTTAATTCTAAAAGACTATATGGCAATGATATGTACAATATTATTGGATATATAGTGGAGCCTATTAAAGGAGAAAGGCTCACAGAAGGAAGGATACTAAAATTTGATAACAAAACTCTATTAAAAGTAGCCGCATATTTATTCACAAAATTTTCTCAATATTACATCAATTTCGAATCCATATGGATGGATAATAACTTTATGTTTTATATCAATTATATGGATGAAAAATTCCATATAAAAGAAATTAATGGAGCAGAAAGTCATAATTATATAACAAATTCCTTTTTTGTAAAACAGGTATTTGATTACTTGATTTCAAGAGGGTATAATCCATATGCGTTCTCAGAAATTGAACAGTATACAAAGCAATCTTTGTTAGACATTGCAAACAGACTTAATAAATATTGTAATGAACACAAAATTTATTATTCTGATAAACAAGAAAACATAAAGTTAGTACTTATTGATGATAATAAATCACAAGAATTAACTTGTTGTACAGGTTGTCCTGCATGTCTTAAGACTAAATACTTTGTTGCTGGAGATATTGTGAAAAAATTGCCAAAAGTCTTTGAAGACGAAACAGC
The DNA here is from genome assembly GCA_944386165.1 of uncultured Clostridia bacterium. Taxonomy (GTDB): domain Bacteria; phylum Bacillota; class Clostridia; order TANB77; family CAG-508; genus CAG-269. The sequence continues at coordinate 6,546 of CALXAA010000027.1, read as the reverse complement.
AATTCATTACAGTTTTTATGGAAATCAAAATAAATACAATCTGAAAGTATACAAATTTGAAGGAGAAAGACTTAATCAAATTGAAAAAAATATCGACCAAATTATTAAGTTGAGGCTTTTTCAAAAAACTGGTTTGTTACAGCAAAATTGTTTTATTCCAATCTATAAAGCAGTAGATTTACAAAATAATCAATTTATTGGCTATGTGTATGAATCAAATGCTTTTGACCATTTTGGCGGAAATACAGATAATGTATGTATAGATTTGGAAGACAGAAAGCATTTAAACAATTTGGCAAGATTAAAAAGTTTGCTTAGATTAGTAATGCAAGTAAAACAACTAATCATACAAAAAATGGGTTTTATAATAAACCCATTTGGACAAGTGTATTTATACAAAAACATTAAAAGACAAGTTCAAATATTGAACATTGACTTTTTGAATTTGTGTAATATAAATCTGCAAGAAACTGAAGAGTGGACAATTCAATATGTACACAAAGTTTTGAAATCAGATTCTACACTTGAACAAGAAATTGATTATGATTCTAAAAACTTGCTAGAACTAGAAGTAAAACTTACAAATTTAGCCAGACAAATGACACAATATTGTCCTATTCATAAAAGTTTTTATAATAGGAAATATCTATTTTGCCCCAAATGCATTTCTGCAGAAGAACAAACCAAATTCATAAAAATTGTAAGAAAAAGTAGTTTTCAAAACAAAGAAGTTATTGAAGGAGGCGAAGGAGGAGAATCCTATATTTATCCGTGTAAAAATGGTTATGTAGCAAAAGTTTTCAAAGAAGAAGTGGATATTGATCATAAAAGAGCAACACTTGCTAGAATCTTTTCAAAGAAAAAAATATTAGAAAATATTAATAAAGAAAATCATAAATTCAAATATGTAATTCCTTCCAAAGTTCTGGTAAATGTTGGCTCTAACGACATTTTTGGATATATCATGAATAAAGTCCAAAAAGCAAATCCCATTTCTATATTAAGAGACAAAACTCAAGTTAAGAAACTAAGTTTTTCTATAAAAGACATATTAGAAATAATCATCACAATAGGTGAAGGAATAGAAACTCTTCATAAAGAGGCCAACATTTATATTGGTGATTTAAATGGTAGAAACATTTTAGTTGACCAAGAAAAAAATGTGTATTTTATAGACTTTGATGGAATGGGAATTGACGAAATTGCAGTTGAATTTTATACACCAGGATATATTGATCCAAATTCTGCCAAAAATCAAAATATCACTTCAAAGGATGACTGGTATTCGTATGCTCTTCAGGCATTCTATTATCTGACATATACACACCCGTTTAACGGAATTTACTATGAAGAAAAATCTGGTAAAAGGGTAGTATTAGACATTCCAGAAAAGATGGAAAGAAGAATTTCGCTTCTTGGAAATCATGGAATGAAATTGCCAGAAGTAGCTGTTTCTTGGGAATGGATGAATGATGATCTAAAACAAGCTTTCTTAAATATTTTTGAAGGCGATTACAGAGAGAGCATCGTACCAAATCTCAAAAAACAACTAATTGAATTGACTGAAAGTGAAAAGTCGAATAATGCTACAAACCAAAACACAGATTTTTACCGCATTAATCCAAAATTTATTGCGATAGAGAAAAAAATTTTCGAAGGAGAAGTAGTAAGAATTATAAATCCATATTGTGCAATATGTAAAGAAGGAAGTGAGAGATACCTTTCTGTTGTAACAAAAAACAATAGTAAACAATTAGTTCATCATAGGTTGTCTATTGATAATAATTGGGATATAAAAGATGTATTTATTTCTAACGATAAAGAAGATGTGATTATAACATTTTATGATTTAGCTAGAAGAGAAAAATATCTTTCTGTAGCTTCTAAAAATCTTATATCACATGAAGAAAAACTTTATTCAACTCATGATAATTATATTATTGTGCTTAATGGAAAAATTTACAACTCAAACAACCAATTTAATATCAATAGCAATGAGGAAAGTGTACTAATTAAGAAAGTCTATACAAATACTGATTGTATATTCTATAATGAAAAGTATTTAACTGAAATAGAATATAATTCAGCACAGGTTGCTCAAAATATCAAATACAATATTATTTATGATGATTCTATTGAAAAATGGTTAGTTTTAAATAGTATTGGGTTTGGCATGATTATTGATAGGAGTGGACAGTTAAAACGTCGTGTTCTTCCAGCTGATATTAATGGTCAAAATATTTCTAATGTCTATTTTAGATATGGATATATTTATATTCCTGAAGATAGAAGCCTGACTATTATTAATATAAAGAATGGAGAAAAAAAGACGATGGAGTGTTTAAAAATTATGACTCCTGAATCAAAGATTTTTAACATCAACTCTGAAGGCTTTAGTGTAATGACAAAAAATACTCTCTATGATGTTCGTAGAGGGTAAACAAAGGAGGGTTACTAACTAGTACCTAAGTAAAAAATAAGGAAATCTAAATAGAAATCCCAAAAACAGGAGACTCAGCTTGAAAAAGCCTGAGTCTCTTCTTTTGCTTTCCTTTTTTGTTTGTCTGGGGTCGGTTCCAAAACAGAAAAGGAACCGACCCCAGACGATTTATAATAAAGTAATACTAATATTACAACTGTACTTGACATAATAAGTAAATTATAATATAATTCACACAGTATTTAAAGGAGAATTAATTTGAAAAAAAGAAGTTTTTGGTTATATAAGAGAAGTAATGTAAAAGATTCAAAAATAAAAAATCAAAGTAAACAGTTAAATGGGAAAGATTGTTTTAATAATACTATAAAAGAGGTTCAAAAAGGAGAAGATGAGCAAGCGCAAAGAAGAAATCAACCAAAAGCTACAGAAGTACAAGAAAAATGTATAAGCAAACAAACTCAATCTGATAATTCAAAGGCAGAAAACAATATAGAAAGCAAAACTCCTCAAAAAGGTTATACATTCAGAGAAATACTAAAAAATTGGAATATGCCAGAACAATCCGACAATGTAAAAGATAGTGACACCACACATAGAGATATAAATAATAGAGAAATAAGCAATGGATTTGAATTAGAAAATGGGCAAGTTCAAATTTCAGATGCACTAATAAACAACTTAATAGACAATTTTATAAACAAAAGATTTCAAACAAGAGACTCACAATTAAACTCAAGAGAAGATAGCACAATTAAAGATTACGGATTTGAAAAATGGGATACTATGCAATTAGTAAAACATAAGGTAACAAAAGAATATGGGAAAATGTTAAAAGATAAGTATGGATATAAAAAAGATGAAAAAAAATCTGAAGCAATCCCACTTTCTTTTTATTTTGACTTATCTGGAAGTATGAGAGAATATTCACATATATTATCATTAATAGCTCTAAAAATTTTACAGAAGAAAATTAAATTATTAATTGGATACAATGATAATGTAGTATATCAAATAGATGAACTACCAAAAGATAAAAAAATTTCAGTAGAAGAATTTCAAGCAATACTTGATGAAAATATGATGGATAAAACTATAAAAAATGAAAAATTAAAATATCAAGTTATAAATCAACAATTAGATGAGTATTTAATAGAAAATAATGCTGAAAAAGTAGCATTATTTACAGACTTTGACCCTATAAATGCAATAAAAAATTTATCAAATAAGACTGAATTATATTGGTTTTGCTTTGAAAAATACAAAGCGCAACCATTCAACTTTAAAGGGCGTTTTTTTAGAATAGAAAGACTAGATGATATCATATTTTATATGAGGAATATAGACAAGCCGTATATAAAAAAAGATAAGGAGGAAGTATGGAGATAGAATTAAAAGAACTTATAAGAAAATGTAATAGTAATATAAAGGGTATGTCTCGAAATGAAGAAATAAATAGATATTTACCTATAAAAGAAGAAAATGTAGAAATTTATATAGAAGGAAAAATAATGTATATAAGAAATAAACAACAAACAAAGAAGATATATGAGCAAGATGATTATTATTCAAATTTAGAAATACTAAAAGAAATAGCAAAAATATATGGAGTTAAGCTAAGAAGTAATAAAATATTAGATTTAATAAAATTTAAAAATATGGTTGAAATAATTATATTATAAGAAAGAGGATAAAAATGGAAATTACTTATAACCTAGTAAAAGATTTACTAGAAAAATCTGGATATTATACTACTGATAAAGTAATTTGGGATACTATAAATAATATAAATAAACTAGTAAAAGGAAATAAAAAAGGCCAAGATATACATGCTGTATGTCTAGAAGGAATGCCTGGAAGTGGAAAAACATTTTATGCAGAAACATATCAAAAGATATTAGAAGAGATATTATCAGAAAATGTTGAAATGATAGATTTTCAGTGTGATGCAACAACAGGAAAAGCAGAACTAAATGAAGAAATAAGAGTGGCTGCTGCCATAACAGGTGATGCAAATAATGTAATTATAGAAGGAAAATTAGTAAAAGCTATAAAGGCAGTAAATGAGGGTAAAAAAGTAATTCTATTTTTGGACGAATTTGAAAAGGCAAGAGAAGATACAGATACATATTTATATCAATTTTTGCAAAAAGGAAAAATTAATACTGTTCAATTAGGAGATTTGGAAATACAGGAAGATAAAAAGAAGAATTTACAAGTGATTTTATGCAAAAATTATTTTAGACTACATTTAAGTGAACCGCTTGAAAGAAGATTAAAATTTATGAGATTGGAACCGATGAAGCCAGAGGTATTTCTAAAAGTAGCAAATAAAAATCTACCAGAATGTGATAAAATGCTAGTTGCAATGGTTTCAATTTTGTATGAAGAAATTTATAAAAATAGAGAATTATTTAAAAGAGTACCATCATGTTCAGAATTGCTTGATGCAATAAATGATGCAAATGATATTTTAGAAATAGCACCAGATAAATATATTTTAGATGCAATATTAAGTAATATGATAAAAAATCCTGAAGATTTTGAGGTTTTTGCAGATATGATAAATAAAAACAAGAAGTTAAAGCAAATTTCTAATTTATTAAATAGACAAGAAGAAAAACAAGAAAATGAAAAAACACAATTACAATATGCAATTTTAGAAGATTTCTTTTCTGATGATATAAAAAAATTAGCAGAAGAATTGGAGCAAGCAAATAAAAAAGTTGAAATATTAAGTCAAAGTAATAGTGAGAAGGATAGAAAAATCCAAGAACAAGCAGAAATTTTAGAAAGTGTATCATTTGAACAAGGGCAAGAAACAAATGAAGGACAAATTACAGAACTTCCAGAAACAATAAAAATTGGAGCTGATTACGAAGTATATCATAGTAATGAATTAGATGAGCATCCTACAAATTTACAAGCAGAAGGTTTAAGAAGATATAGATTAGATAAAAGTATTTTTGATTATTCGAATTGTGAATGGAATGAGATAGGTAGTTTTGAATTATTAGATGCAAAAGAAGAAGATTCAAGAATAGCAAAAGGTATTATAAATACAATAAGTGATTCAGTTGTATGTAGAGATGGATATATATTAGAGAATAATTCTGATTTTAAATTACTAATTTATAAAGTAAAAGAAGGCAATAATCATAGATATAGAATTTTTTCAGATAAATTAGTAATTACTAAAACTGAAATAGCTGCTATATTAAATGCTATGCATGAAATTTATTATAATTCTGATGTAAAAAGAGGAGGCAAAGGTAACGAAAATAGTAATATAAATTTTAAATTTTTGATAGCATCTGAACAACCTAGAAAAGAAATTGATGAAGAAGATGTAAAAATGTTATATCAAATGGTTGATAATGATATTTATAATGTAAATATTAAAGATAATAAAAATTCTGTTGGTATTTTTATTATACATTATGCAGGTTTTTTTGAGATAAGGAGTAATGGCGTAGATAGTGTTTATAGTGTGAGTGAAGATAAAAATTTTACAAAAAAGGCTCTAAACAAACATTATGAATTAATACATAAAAATCTAATTTCAAGAGCAAAAGAAAAATTAAATAAAAAAGAAATAGAACAAAGTGGAAAAGCAGAAAAACTTCGTACGGAGGCTATAAGCCAAGAAAGTACTGAAAATTCAGAAAAACCTAAAAACAGAATGATAAGAAAGATTATTGATTATTTTAGATAAATTATTGAAAAATATTTAGCAGAAAAATAAGATACAAATTTAAACTACTTCCAAAACAGAAGTAGTTTTTCACATATACAATATAAAAATAAATAAGTTCTAACTTATCTAAAGTAAGAATACAATTAAACAAAAAGTATTCTTATGGAGGAACAAAATGAATAGAACACATTTACACACAACACAGATACACAATCAAAATAATATAGGCAAAAACACAATTGAAGAACGTGCAACAAGTTTAGCACGATATATTATAAATTCAAAAGACACAGTAAGAGGAACAGCAAAAAAATTTCGGAATAAGTAAAAGCACGGTACACACCGAAGTAACATTCCAGAACGGTAAAAATAAATCACCTATAATCCCAGAAAGTATTGAAATTAAAAAGGT
>CALXAA010000026.1 GCA_944386165.1 uncultured Clostridia bacterium | reverse complement strand
AACTAGAATTTAACAAAAAGAAAAAATCAATATTATAATACCTTAATAAAAAGTTTTTTAAGACTAATTAACATCCCCTTTCAAAAAAAGGTAGATGTATCAAAGTATTCTATTGAAATTAGAAAACTACTTGATAATTTAAGAGTTGAATATGGATATAATACATTAGATAGTATGTTAATTTTAAAAGACATACTTTATCACGAATAGAAAAATAATAAATAAAGATGAAAAAATATTTATAATATAACAATTGATAAAATACAAATATCATGTTATAATTGGGCTGTGTATATCAATTAAGATTTTAAAATTAATAATTGAAATAAAAATTTAAGGAAAATGAAAGGAAAAAAATTATGAAAAAAGAAGAGAAAAAGAAAAAAATTTTAATTGTAACAGCATTTCCAACACATGGAGCTGGTAGTGGAGCTTTAATTACAACACAAGCAAAATCTTATGTAGAAGATGGTCATAAAGTTGTTATAATAACAGGAAACAACAGAACAAATTTTGATAAATTAGATGGAGTTAGATATCATATAGTTCCATTTACAGCAGAAACTGAAAATCCTGAGAAAATTGAAGGACAATGTCCATTTAATTATTTAATGTTTACAACTCATACTGAAAGTACAGCAAACTTCTGGAATGTAAGCTTAGAGCAAATAGAAGAATATAATAAAGCATTTAGAAAAGCAATAAGTGAAGAGGTTGAAAAGTTTCATCCAGATATCATCCATGCACAACATAATTGGCTAACAAGTAGTATTTGTAATAATTTTAATATACCTGTTGCCCTTACAATTCATGGAACAGACTTAATGGGATATATAAGAGCAGGAGAAGAATTACAAAAAGTTCAAGAACAAATTGAAGAAAAAAAGAAAGAATTTGAACAAAATAAAGATAAAATAAAATTAAATAATCTACAAATAATAGAAGAAATATACAAAAAATCTGCTTCAAAAGCCGAAATTATGACAGAATTAAAAGAAGCTTTAAAAACAAAAAAATTAGTTTGTACAAAATCAGAATTGGCTGAACTTATTAAATTATATGATTCTAAAAAACTATATAATTTATATAGAAAAGAAGCAGAAAAATCTGCAAAACAATCAGAAAGAATTATTGTTATTTCTGATGCTCAAGAAAAACAATTTAATAATTTATTTCCTGGAAACGAAGAAAAAGTTAGATTATTAGAAAATGGATATGACACAAAAGTATTTTATCAAGATAAAACTGTAAAAAGAGAAGATATAGTTCCAAGCTTAATTGAAAAAGAAAATTCTGATTATGATGATATGGTACTATTTGTCGGAAAATTTGCAGATTTTAAAGGTATAGATGCATTGTTAGATTCAGCTAGGATTTATGAAAAAGTCAGCAAAAAACAGGGCAAGAAAATTGAAACAATTATTGTAGGTTCTGGTGTTTTAGACGATAAACTAAGAAACCAAGCACAAACTTTACAATTAGAAAATACAGATTTTGTAGGAAGAAAAAATCATGACGTAATTTGTAAAGTACAAAATCTAGCAACAGTATCATTAATACCATCAAGAAATGAACCTTTTGGATTAGTTGTAATTGAAGGAACTGCATGTGGTCATCCAGTTATTGCTACAAACTCAGGGGGAATTCCTGGAATATTAAATGTAGAAAAAGAAGATTTATCTGATGAGTCTAAGAGCTATGTAACACCATTAGGAGTATTAGTACCACCACTACCAGAAAGACCAACTAGTGCAAATAATGCAGAAAGACTAGATGAATTAACAACTCTTTTCTCAATGATAGATGATGAAAATGAAAAAAAAGAATTTATAAGAAAAAGTTCTCAAGAATTAAATATGGATGAAGAAACTTTAAAGAATTATTTAAATCAATATATGAGAACAGTTAATGCAATAAGTTCATCAGTATTAGATATTTGTAATAAAAAATTAGTTTTTGATAATGACAAAATTGCACAATATACAAAAAATACATATGCACAAGAAACTATAAGAGCTAAACTATTAGAAATATTTGATGAAGCAATAGAAGCACATAAAGTGCAAGAAAAATAATTTTATAAAGAGTTATTAAAGTAGAATAGATTGAAAATAGAGATATTAATCTCTATTTTTTTTATGAAAAAAATGTTACTATATATATGAAAGTTAACTAAAATAAAAGGAGATTTAGATCTAAATTGAAAAAAGAAATTTTAAGTGATTATCTATTAAATGGAAAAATAAATATAGACAAATTATTAGATGATTTTTATGGATATGTCTATATTACTGTAAAAAATGGAGTTAGTATATACTTAATGCAATTTCATCTATATGTGCTGTATTCATATTAGGAATTGGAATATTCATAGGAACAGGTAAAATGAATAATACAGGTTTAGAAATAGGAAAAACAGAAGTGAATAAAAATAAAGAAGAAAGCTTAGTTGTTGAGTTAAACATAAACAAGTTAAAAGTTATGGAAATGACAAGTTTAGATGCTGATATAAAAACTATTGATATAGATAAGTTACCAGAAGAATTTAAGTTTATGGAAAATTTACTAATACCAGAGGGATATGAGTTTGAAAATAGTTATACCGTTTACACTAGAGAAAATATAAACATCGAGGAATACAACATATTACATGATTATATATTAAATTATAGAAAAGATGATTTGAATAATATAAAAATAGCATTTTCAAAAGTGGAAAAACCTCTAAGAGATTATTTTATTCAAAAAAAATATCGAAAAACGATAAAAAAGTATTGACAAATAATAAACAAATGATATATACTTATGCAAAATGAAGGAGGAATTTAAAAATGAAAATTTTAGGAGAGAAAAGTTTATCATCAAAAGTCATAATAGGACTTAACATACTTTTTGCAATAATAAGTTTTATAGATGTGTTTGTACTAACATTAATTGCAAAATCAATAAGAGATGTCATTATAAATGTAAATTTACAAGAAAATACATTTAACTTAAATTTATTTTCAATGATTATAGTTACGGGAATAATAGCACTTTTTATAATTTACCAATTCATAAAAATATTTGAAAATTTAAAAAGAAATATATTATTTAGTACAGACAATTCAAAAAGACTTAATAAAATAAGCATAAGTTGCTTTATAATAAGTGCAATATATTTAATAATATCAATACTTATAATAATATTAATAAAGGACATAATTGCAGATCTTATATCATACATATTAGCTTTTTCAATAATGTTAATGATAATATTTGCTGTTTCTGGAATAGGAATCAAAATACTTAATGAAATATACAAAAAAGCAATTGAATACAAAGAAGAAAATGATTTAACAATTTAAAATAAAACTGAAAGGAAGAATATAAAATGATAATAGTAAATTTAGATGTTATAATGGCAAAAAGAAAAATATCATCTGGAGAACTTGCCGAAAAAGTAGGCATAACACCAGCAAATTTATCAATTTTGAAAACAAATAAAGCAAAAGCAATTAGATTTTCTACCTTAGAAAAATTATGTGAAGTTTTAGATTGCAAACCTGGAGACATTTTGGATTATAACAAAAATATGGAGGAAAAAAATTGAAAAAATTTATAGTTTGTATTTTATTATCAGTAATAATATCATGTATCATTTATTATATTTTTAAAATTGAAATTAATCTTGAAAAAAATGAAATAGATACTTTTGGAAAAATAAGTGAAGACACTGAACTGCCTATACCTAATAGAATAGTATATAAAAGGCAAAATGGAAAATATGTAATTATTGATAGTGATTCTCCAGAACTTCAATATATATACAATGAATTATATAGAAGAACATCAAATATAACAGAAGGAAAAATATTTACAGAAGAAGAAATATCTAAAATGCAAGATAAAGGGTGCTTTATAGAATTTGACTATAATAGAATAAGCAAAAATTTTATATTTATGCTAGAAGAAACAGAAATAGGAATCATAAAAAGACTTGAAGATGGAGGACAAGTAATTGCCACAAATTTAGAAGACAAAGAAAATTTAATTCAAAAGGTTGAAAATTGGACAAAAGATATGAAATATTATGATTTTAATCAAGATAAAAATATAACATTAGATAAAAAAATAGAAGACATACCAAATTACATAGAATTTAAAGAAGTTCAACAAGGTATATACCAAAAAATCATTGATTATAATGAATATGATTTTCAAGAAGCGATAGAAACTTTAGAAATCGAATCATCTGAAGAAATACCAAGTTTTAATCCAAATAGAGAAACAGTTGTTATAACATTATCAAGATATGAGATAAAAAATATAAAGCAAAGCATAGGAAATATCAAATATGAATTTGGAAATTATCAAGATGAATTCTTTGTCAATATACTAGTTGTGAGTAAAGTTGTAAATACAAATTGTATTTATTATGAGATTAATAATACAGAACCAGTAATTACAGAAAATTTAAATAATAGTAATGATGAATATGCTGCCAAATATTATATGGAAGAGGGAAAATATTATTCAGAACTCAATAACCAAAAGGTAGAAATAATTTCAGACGAAAAAGCTTGTGATATTGCAGATATGGAAGCCAAAAATTCAAAATATCAATATCAGCCATGGAAATCTGAATTCTATAGTAGAGGATATGACAAAAAAGATTCTATTTCAGCAGAATTAATATCAAATCTAAGCAGTATTAGTAAGTTCAGCCATTGGAATGAAGAATGGAAAGTATCTGATTATAAAAATAAACTTATGTGGAAAGTAAGATTATTTGACCAAAATGACCCATTAACAAGTTTATATATTTATGTTGATGCTATAAATGGAAAAATTATAGGTGCTGGAGCATCAAGTGATTAAAAAGGAGTAAAAAATGGCAATAATATATGTAATAATAGGGAGTATATGTTTAATAGTTCCATTAATTTTAACTATACTAAATATAATAAATTTATTTAAGAAGAAAAAAATAAAAGAAAATGTTGTAGATGTATTAATATTTTTATTAGGAATACCTTTAACAATACTTTTATATAATATGAGTGGTTTTATAGATTATCCAGAGGCATTAAGATTAGGAGGAGGAGAATTAGGCTTACATAGTCCAATAGCTTCATGGAGTTACCCTACGGTATTTGCAATAATAGGATTAGGTATTATATCTTATATTTTAATAAGAATAAAAAAATTGAAATTACCACCATTAATTATAGTAGGAGCAATGTCTGGGATTTTTATATGTTCTATCTACATGATTATTTGGATAATACAACTAAGCAATAATATATTAGAAAAATATATTTTTGGAATACCATATTTAACTTTATTTCCAATAAATTACATATTATGTAGTATAAGAGCAGAAATTGAAATAATGAAAAAATACAAGCAAGAAAATATAGAAAGAAAGCAATTTAATAATAAGTTTTTGAACTTTTGCAGTAAATTACTTTATAATATAGACAATTGGCCAATACTTGCAATAGTTTTATCAATACCACTTATTGTGGTTCTAATAAGTATATTAGTAGTTTTTGGTCAAAGACCAGATGAAGCAATAAAAGCTATTTTAGAAACAAGTGATTGGACATTATCAACAAAAGTATCTCCACCACCAATAACATATGATGGACATTATTTATGTACAGTGTCTTTAAGAGGCCATAAAAATATAGTAAAACCATTACGTATGGGAATAAGACATGGCGAAAAGATTGTAGTTAATAGACAATTATGTATAGCAAATGCTTTTGAAGATTTAATTAAAGAAAAAACACCAAGATTTCATCATTTTATAAGAAATATTTATGATAAATATGGTTACCCATTATCAAAACATATAAATACAAGTGTACAAGCTGATATTACATATATATTAATGAAACCATTAGAGTGGATTTTCTTGATTGTTTTGTATACATTTGATGTAAAACCAGAAAATAGAATTGAAACTCAATATATAGGTGATTAAATATGATAAAAATAGATAATAAAAATATACAAATTTATTGTAATAATTCAAACCATAAAGAATTACCAGTTGTAATATTGAATTCTTATGGAAATGAAGGGCAAGATGTATTTGCAAAATGTACATATCTTAAAAGCAAAGAATTTATTTTAGTTGCAATATCCAATTTAAACTGGAATGATGATATGACACCTTGGTTTGCACCTAAATTAAATAAAAGAGATGTAGACTGTTTAGGAAAAGCAGATGACTATATTGCACAATTAATAAATCAAATTATTCCTCAAGTAGAAGAATATATTAAGAGTCATTTAAAAATCAAAATAGAATATTATGCAATAGCTGGATATTCATTAGGAGGATTATTTGCACTTTATTCTGCATATAAAACAGATATATTTACAAAAATAGCATCAGCATCAGGTTCATTTTGGTATCCAAAATTTATTGATTTTGCAAAGAAAACAGAAATATCAACAAACATAAAAAAGATATATTTTTCTCTTGGAAAACAAGAAAGTAAAACCAAAAATCAAATTTTATCAACAGTTGAAGAAAATACAAAAGTATTAGGAAAAATATATAAAGATAAAGGAATACATACAATATACGTAGAAAATGAAGGAAATCATTTTAAAGAAGCAAATTTAAGAATAGCAAATGGAATAAAGTGGATATTAGAATAATTATACTTATAAGAAAATATGAGGAGGTATATTTTATGAGTTTGACAATAAGAAAAATGCAAAAATACTTAAAAGAAAAATATAAAAGAACTAAACCAGAAGATATGAAAAACACACAAAGATATTTTTTAAAATTAATAGAAGAAGTAGGGGAATTAGCAGAAGTTATAAGAAAAAATCAGAGAATGGTAGACAATAATATTAAGGGAACAATAGAAGAAGAATTGTCAGATGTTTTATATTATGTTTTGATAATTGCAAATACATATGATATAGATTTAGAAGAATGTTTTAGAATGAAAGAAGATTTGAATCGCATTAAATATGGGCATACATTGAAAATAGATGATATAGCTGAAGATATTTGTGCAAATACCAATACAAAATTTAGTAGAAAAGATAGAATATAAAGCAAAGCTAGAAGGAATAGAAGTAGTAAAAATAACAGAAGAATATACATCAGGAGTAAGTAGCATAGATAAAGAGGAAATAAATAAGGAAAAATATGAAAAAAGCAGAAGAATAAAAAGAGGATTATTTAAAACGAATAAAGGGAAAATAATAAATGCAGATGTAAATGGAAGTATAAATATATTAAGAAAATATATAAAAAGAATCTTTAGTCCAAACCTAGAAATAGCGATGGATATTGGTCGAGAACAACGACCATTAAAGAAAAGGGTTGCCTAGAAATAGGTGGAAACTTAAAAACAACATCTTTATAAAAAGCACTAATATTAAATTAGTGCTATGAGTGAACGAAGTTCACTTTTGTTCTAATCACAAAAAGAATTGAAAGATTTAATGTAAGTTTGCCAGATGATTGGAATGATGGTTATAGTAATGTAACTATATGCTCAACTTGTGAAAACCAAGAAACAGCAGATGAGAGATTACCAATTTTATTAAATTTACCAATAAAACATAGAGAAATAATTCATGAACCTATGTTAGAAGAAATAAATATAGAAAAATATCTAAAAAGTAACAAAATAGAGATGGTAACTTGTGGTGGAGAATCTGGATCAAATGCACGAATATGTAATTATGATTGGATTTTAAATACTAGAAATCAATGTATAAAATATAATGTTCCTTTTTATTTTAAGCAAACAGGAGCAAATTTTGTAAAAGAAAATAAATTATACAAAGTATCAAGAAAAGATCAAATGAGACAAGCTCATAAAGCTAATATAGATATAGAAAAATCATTAGCATAGGAGGGAACAATGTCATTAATAAGTGTAAATAATTTAACATTTGGTTATGATGGAAGCCTTAATAATGTATTTGAAAATGTGTCATTTAATATAGATACAGACTGGAAATTAGGGTTAATTGGCAGAAATGGTAAAGGAAAAACTACTTTTTTAAAACTATTATTAGGAGAATACGAATACAAAGGAACAATATCAAAAAATGTAGAATTTGATTATTTCCCGTTTGATGTAAAAGACAAAGAAAAAATGGCAATAGATATAGCCCATGAAATAGCTCCAAATATAGAAGATTGGGAAATTATAAAAGAACTAAATTTGCTAAATACAGATGCAGAAATTCTTTATAGAAACTTCAATTTGTTAAGTGGAGGAGAACAAATAAAAATTCTTTTGATAAGTTTATTTTTAAAAGGAAATAACTTCTTACTAATAGATGAGCCAACAAATCATTTAGACCGTGAAACAAGAGATAATTTAGTAGAATATTTAAAAAAGAAAAAAGGATTTATTTTAGTTTCTCATGATAGAAATTTTTTAGATAAAGTTGTAGACCACATAATTTCAATTAATAATACAAATATAGATATTCAAAAAGGAAATTTTTCTTCATGGCAAGAAAACAAAGATAGGCAAGATAACTTTGAACTAATGCAAAATGACAAGTTAAAAAAAGATATAAACAGATTAGAAATTGCAGCTAAAAACACTGCAAATTGGTCAAACCAAATTGAAAAATCAAAATATAATACAACAAATTCTGGTTCAAAAATAGACAGAGGATATGTAGGTCATCAATCAGCAAAAATGATGAAAAGGTCCAAAGTAATTGAAAAAAGAATAGAAAATAAATTAGAGCAAAAGTCTAGTTTATTAAATAATATAGATAGAAATGATAGTTTAAAAATAATTCCATTAGAAAGCAAAAAGAATCCATTAATAATAGCAGATAATTTACAAATTATTTATAATGATAAAACTATATTTGATAAAGTATCATTCGAAATAAAAAATGGTGACAGAATTGCAATTACAGGTAGAAATGGTATAGGAAAATCAAGCATTTTAAAATTAATTATGGGAAATGAAATAAAATATGCTGGAAGCTTAAAAGTTGCAAATGATTTAATAATATCTTATGTATCACAAAGTACAGAGAATTTAAAAGGAACACTCAAAGAATTTGCAATCCAAAATAAAATTGATGAAAGTATTTTCAAATCAATGCTATCTAAAATGGGATTTTATAATTCAGAATTTAACAAAGATATTAAACAAATGAGTGAAGGTCAAAAGAAAAAAGTTTTAATTGCAAAAAGCATTACAGAATCAGCTAATATTTATATATGGGATGAACCACTTAATTATATAGATATTTTAACAAGAATACAAATAGAAGATGCAATTTTAAAATATAAGCCAACACTAATTTTTGTAGAACATGATGAAACTTTTATAAAAAAAGTAGCAACAAACATTATACAGTTAAAAACAACATAAATATAAGTCAAGGAGGTAATTATGTCATTAGAAAAAGCAAGAGAATATTTAAAAAAATATGGATTAGAAGATAAAATTATGGAATTTCCTGTTTCATCAGCAACTGTTGAAGAAGCGGCAAAAGCAATAAATTGTAAGGAAGAAGAAATAGTAAAAACATTATCTTTTATTGTTGATGATAAACCAATATTAATTGCTGTTGCAGGAGATACAAAAATAGATAATTGTGGAAGTTCAAACAGTGCTGTTAAACTATCATTAGATGAATTAGAAAAAACATCTAATTTCAAAAAATGGATTGATGTTTGTAAAGTTATATAAAAAATTTGACTTTAGGTGTGTAAGATAAAATTGGAGAATATATGATAAGAAAATTTAAAAAATGTGATATAAATGATGTGATGCAAATATGGGAAAATGAGAATGTAAAATCTCATAAATTTATTCAAGAAAAATACTGGAAAAATAATTATAACTATGTAAAAGAAGCATTACCAAAGGCAGAGATATATGTTTATATTTTTGGGGAAAGAATTGTGGGTTTTATAGGACTAAATAAAAACTACATTGAAGGAATTTTTGTTGATGAAAATAATCAAGGAAAGGGAATAGGTACATCTTTATTAAATAAAGCAAAGGAAAATAGAAATTGCTTAAAATTAAGTGTATATAAGAAAAATACAAATGCTATTAGTTTTTACAAGAAAAATGGTTTTGAAATTATAAATGAAAATATAGATAATAATACAAAAGAAATAGAATATACTATGATTTGGAATAAGAATATAATGTAGAAAAAGTGATTCAAGGTATAAATTTAATTATGCCACTTGAATCACTTTTACACTATTTGGTTTAATTCAATTAACTCTTTATCTTCAAACAATAATTCTAACACTCCTGGTGAATTTAGATTAATTACTTTATTTTTAAATTCAAGTTGATTATTAATATTCAATTTACACCACTTCATTAATAAAAATTTGATAGATGCACCATGGCTTACAATAACTATAGTCTTTCCTATGTTTTCAGAAAAAACACGTTCAAATGATTTTTCCATTCTATCTGTTACTTCCATTCTATTTTCACCATCTACATTTTTTAGTTGCTTTAACTTACTAATTTTTTGAGCTTTTTTTCACCTTTTACAGATAAAATTATTTTCTCATTACTTATTTGACTATCTTCGTTTTGTACTATTTTATTTTTAATTGTTCTGAATGCCTAATTAAATATATATGTGTTAACACTCCCATGATTATTTCCTCCAAAATTATTATAACAGAAAAAAACAGCTTATACAATTGTATAATGGGAAATTAACATTAAATAATATAAGAAATATTGATAATTAAATGCATTTATGATAATATGAGAACAACAATATATATCATTACTGAAAAAGTATTAAAAGAAGAATAAAAATAATAATTTATGGAGAAGAATGTTTATGGAAAATAAATATGAATTTTTTATAGCTGGTAGAGCTAGAAATAAAGAAAATATATTAAAAATATGTGATTTATTTGATAGATATAAGATATCTTATTATTGCTTTTTAAAAAACGAAGAAAATTGGGGATATGGAAATAAAAACCAAACTCCTGAAGAAAAGCAAAAAGAATTTGAATCTTTAGGCTTAAAAAGCGATATTGTTTTAAACTTGTTTCATAATGATTTAGATGGAGAAAAAAATTCAAAAAATTTGTTACTTGTTTTGCCAGCTGGAAAAGCAGCACACATTGAGTCAGGAATTGCTTATGGTTTAGGAAAAAAATGTTATGCAATTGGTGAATATGAAGCAACAGATACTTTGTATAATATTTTTGATGAGATTTTTAGCAATGAAACAGAACTAGAGCAATTTTTAGAAAAGTATTCAGAATGATAAATTACAATTTTTAATAAATGAGAAGGTGGAAAATGGAAGAACAAAAAAATTTATATAAAAATGAAACAAAATTCACAAAAGAAAATTTACAAACATTTTCTAAATTTATATGGTTAAAATATAATAAATTTAGATATTTGGAAATAATTATTTTTTCATGCTTATTTTTTGTTTTCGGAATAATAGGTGCAATAAGTCAAAGTGTAAAATACCATAAAATACCAAATACTTTTACATTGATTTTTGTTCTAATTTTTGCAGTAGTAATAATAAAAATGATAAAACTTGCAAAAGGAAATGTCAAAATAAATTCCCAAGCCAATGACATAACATACAAATATGAATTTACAGAAAACTATTTATTGATTTCAACTGAACTAGCAAGTCAGAAATTTTTATATACAGATTTGAGTAATATAAAAAATATTTGTAATACAGAAAAATACATATATATTATGATAAATAACCGTCAAGGATTTATAGTAGATAAAAGAGGCTTTGAAAACTATAATGACCAGGATTTTACAAATTATTTAAAGGACAAATTTAATGATAAATATATTAATTTTCTAGATGAAACTAAAAAGAAATTATATTCAATCAAAGACATAATTTTTTGTGTTATACTTTTTATGATGTTTTGCACAATGGTTTTAAGTTTTTTGAATTGAATAAATTAAAAATGAAAGTGAGATTTATATGATACTAATTAATACAACAAAAATCCTAATTATTATTGGTGCAATATTATGGATAATGGGGATACTCTTAAAAAAGAAAATAGTTAAAAACATAGGAATTGCAATATTAATTTTTGTTATAATTTTCTGGGTAATCTTTTTCATTTGGGCAATTGAAGAAGAAAGTATTGACGAACATGAAAATCAACAGGAAAATGAAACAATTAGCCAAAACAATAACAATGAAATAAATGATATAACCAAACAATTTTTAAATAGCATAATATATAAATACGGAATAATTACAAAAATAGAAGATAACAAAATATATTTTTCAGACAAAGATAATAATTTATATTTAATAGAAAATGATGAAAAAATTAATTACATAGATGGAAGAACTGGAACAAATTATTCATTTAATGATATAAAGGAAAATTGGTATATAGATTTAAACAATAACCAAAAATGTCTTTTATATAAAAACATAAAAGGAGAAGAACTAAAAAAAGAAATATTAATTAATTTATCTTTGCCAGATGATATAGATATGGTAAGGGCAAGTGTAGATGAAATTAAAGAAGTACAACAGTTAGGAAACAATGAAGCAATTGTAACTTTTGGCATTTCTGATATTGTAAGATCAGAATATTATCCAGAAATTAATGATGAAGAACATTCATTTGACATAAAACTAAAGCTTACAAATGATACTCAATATAATACAAACTTTAATGGTAATTCAACTTATAATGCAAGTACAATAGAAAATTCTAAGCATTTAATGTTATATTTAAGAATAAAAAGTAATACTGTAGAAAATGAATATCCAGAAATCTTAGAATTTGATTCATATAGTAATTAAAAATAATAAAAAATAGTAATTTATGGAGGGAGGTATTGTATGTTAATTACAGGAATTTTAATTACAATAGTTGCAATTTTTATGTTATTAGTTCCTCAATTTTTTATGAAACTTAAAAGCCCTAGAATTCCAGATAAATTATTAAAAAATCCTAAAATGAAAATTATTCTTAGAATATGGGGTGGCATTTTTGTAATAGTTGGAATTTTATTAATTGTTTTCTCAAGTATGTAATAATAAATTACAATTTGTAATAAGTGAGGAGGTGGAAAAATGTATAAAACAGTTGTTATAGAATATTCTCCAAAAGCAGATGATATGGCACAAAAAGTAGAAGAAAAAGCAAACCAAATGTTACAAGATGGTTATGAACTAGTTACTATGTCAATTACAGGAACAGCAAAAGCAATTTTAGTATTTAAAAAGTAAAAAAATAATAAATTAGATATAGTAATTTGAAAGTGAGGAGCATTTATGAATAAAGGAAAAACAGGTATACTGATGATAATATTAGGAAATGTATTATATTTAGTATATACATTCTTTTGCGGTAATGAAATAACACCATTTAGTGAATTTAGTTCAGGATTACTACTAGGTTTATCAATAGGAATTAATTTAACAGGAATTATACTGTTAGTACAGTATATTTCAAAAAACGAAAAAAATAAATAATTTATAAAATGGAGATTTTATTATGAGTAATATTATAATATATGGTTCTCATTATGGAACAACAAAACAATATGCAGAAGAACTTTCAAGAAGAACTAATATAGAAGCAGTTTCTTTTAAAGATATAAAAGAAATAAATAATTATGATAAAATTATTTACTTAGGTGGATTATATGCAGGTGGAGTATTAGGAATGTCTAAAACACTAAAAAAATTAAACAAGATATCAAATAAAACAATTATATTGGCTACAATTGGACTTTCAGACCCAACAGATGAGGTAAATAAAAATAATATAAGGAATAATATAAAAAATCAGATACCAAAAGAAGTTTTTGAAAAAGCAAAAATATTTCATTTGAGGGGAGGAATAGATTATTCAAAATTAAACTTTGCCCATAAAACTATGATGAAATTGCTTTATAATGCAGTTAAGAATTTACCAGAAGAAAAGCAAACAGCTGAAAATAGAGCAATGATAGAAACTTATAATAAAAAAGTTGATTTCATTGACTTTTCTAGTTTGGATAAGATTATCAGTGAAATATAAATAATTGTAGGAGAAATAAGATGGCAAAACTAATTATATTAAGAGGAAATTCTGGAAGCGGAAAAACAACAATTGCAAAAGGACTGCAAAAAAAGTTTGGACATGGTACAATGCTTATATCGCAAGATGTTGTTAGAAGAGAAATATTATATGTAAAAGATGGAGAAAAACCAAATGTAGAAGAACTAATATTTCAACTTGCAATGTTTGGAAAACAAAATTGTGAAATTGTTATTATGGAAGGTATATTCAATTCAAAATGGTATAATAATTTATTTAAAAAGTTATTAAAGGAATTTAAAAAAGATATTTTTGCATTTTATTTTAACATTCCATTTGAAGAAACTTTAAAACGTCATAAGACAAAAGTAGAAGCAAATGAATTTGGAGAAAAAGAAATGCGTAAGTGGTGGCTTCCAAACGATTTATTGAAATTTATACCTGAAAAATTATTAGGAAAAGAATTGGGAGCAGATGAAATCATTAGCCTAATATATGAAGCAGTATTAGAAAAATAAAAAAAGAGGTTTCAAACAATGAATATAAATGATTTAAATATAGAATATGATAAATTACAGCAAGAATATGGAGCAAAAGAATTAGCATCTATATACAATGGAGGATGTACTAACAATCCAGAAATTTGTTTTGTATTTATGAACCCAACTGGAAAGAATATTGCATCAGATCCTAATTGGAAAGGCAGAAGATCTCCATGGATAGGAACAAAAAATATATGGAAACTTTTCTTTAAGATTGGTTTACTTAATCAAAAAATATATGAAGAAATTCAAAAGCGAAAGCCACAAGAATGGGATGAGAAATTTGCTGATTTAGTATATAAAGATGTAGAAAAACACAAATATTTTATAACCAATCTTGGAAAATGCACACAAGTTGACGCAAGAGTTTTACCAAATTCTGTTTACAACAAATATCTTAATTTATTATTCAAAGAAATTGAAATAATTAACCCTAAAATAATTGTAAGTTTTGGAAATCAAGTAAGTTCTATTATTTTAAATAGAAATATATCAGTATCACAGTGTAGAAAACAATGTTTCCAAAGAAATATTGCAGGGAAAAATTATAGTGTATATCCAGTCTATTATCCTATTGGAAATGGAATGATGAATATAGATAAGGCAATTGAAGATTTAAATTATATTATTAGAACAAACTTTAATATTTAAATTGTAGGAGAAAACTATGAAAAAGAAGCTTTTACTTTTAGCAAGTATAATTCTTGTAATTTTAATAATCATAATCACACTTTGGTATAATGGAATAATAATTTTTAATTATCCATCAAAAGAAAAATATAAAATTAGAGGAATAGACGTTTCAGCATATCAAGGAAATATTGACTGGAACATTCTATCAAACCAAGAAATAGACTTTGCATTTATTAAAGCAACAGAAGGAAGTTCATTTGTAGACGAAAAATTCAAAGAAAACTATGAAAATGCAATCAAAACAAACTTAAAAATAGGAGCATACCATTTTTTCAGTTATGACAGTGAAGGAAGCACACAAGCAGACAATTTTATAAAAAACGTACCTAAAACAGAAGAAATGCTACCACCTGTTGTAGACATAGAATTTTATGGTGATAAATATAAAAACATTCCAGATGTTGAAGAAACACAAAAGCAACTACAAATATTGTTAGATAAATTAGAAGAATACTATGAAAAAAAGCCAATTATATATGCAACATATAAATCTTACAATTTATACATAGCAAATAACTTCAAAGATAATTACATATGGATTAGAGATGTTTACTTAACACCAAAATTAAAAGATAATAGAGAATGGACATTTTGGCAATATACAGACAAAGCAAAATTAGATGGTTACAATGGAGAAGAAACAAGAATAGATATGAATGTTTTTAATGGAGATATTAATACATTTGAAAAAATGTTTTAAAACATAATATATCAAACCCAAATAAACAACTAAAGTAGTAGATATATATATATTACTTCAGTTGTTTATTTTTTTTTGGCTAAAAATAAAATTTTTTTATTTTTCTCTTGACAATAGTAAAAAATCGGACTATAATGGTCATCGTCTGTTATCGGACTAAAAAGGAGGAATGCATATGGGAAATGATGAAGAAACTACAGTTCTTATTCAAGAATTCAATCAATTACTAAAGAAAATGGATAGTATATATTGTAAGTTAGCAAAAAGTAGTGGACTATCAGACACTGCATTTTGGATTATATATACTATAAAAAACGAAAAAGAAACATACAAACAAAAAGACTTATGTGTTATGTGGTCATATAGTAAGCAAACAATAAATTCAGCTCTAAAAAAATTAGAAGAACAAAACATAATTCAATTAGTAGCTGTTCCAGAAAACAAAAAAGACAAAAAAATTATTTTAACAGAATATGGTGAACATATTGCAGAAAAGTTTATCAAACCAGTAAATGAAATAGAAAAAAATGCATTAAATGAAATTAAAGAAAAAAATAAATTAATAAATTTATTTAAAAAATATATTGAAGAAATGGATAAAAAAACCAATCAATTTATAGAAAATACGAGGAGGTAATATGAAAACAATAATTAAATTCTTAAAACCTTATAAAATGTTATGTGTTTTTACAATCTTATTTATTATATTTGACATTTTAGGAGCTTTATACATTCCTACAATTACAGCAGATATGATAAACTCTGGCGTTGGAGGCAAAGACATCAATTATATTTTCCAAAAAGGAATATTAATGTTAGTTGCAACAATTGTATCAGGATTAGGAGCATTAGTAGGAAGTTATTTATGTTCAAGATTAGCAGCCAATATGGGAAGAGACATGAGAGATGCATTATATAAAAAATCTTTAACATTCTCTCATTTTGACTTCAAACAATTCGGAACAGGAAGTATGATTACAAGAACACTAAATGATGTAAATATAATACAACAAACAGCAGTATCATTTATACAAATGGTAATACCAGTACCAATAATGTGTATTTCAGGAATAGTAATGGCATTTGGAATTGATAAAATGATGGGATTCTTATTATTAGGAATAACCATAATAATTCTACTTTCAGCAATTTTTATTACAAGAAAAGCATCTGTTATATTTGAAAAACTTCAACGTTTTCTTGACAAAATGAATGTAATATTAAGAGAAAACATAACAGGAGTAAGAGTAATAAGAGCATTTAATAAAGAAGAACATGAAAAAAATAGATTAAAAGACTCATTTGAAAAATATGCAGAATCAGCAATAAGAGCAAATAGATTGTATGCTGGTTTAGACAGTTTAGCTTTTACATCTATAAATATATGCATAGTAACAATTTTATATTTAGGAGGAAATCGTGTAGGAGCAGGAGCTATGCAAATAGGAGACATCACAGCAGTAACAGAATATGCAATATTAATTTTATTTTATTTAATAATGGCACAAATGGTACTTATTTTAATGCCAAGAGCAGGAATTTGTTTAAAAAGAATACAAGAAGTTCTAGATACAGAGCCAGAAATACATGATGGAAATAAAAAAATGATAGAATCAAGCAAAAAAGATAAAGATGTTGTAAGCTTTAAGAATATGACATTTCGTTTTAATGATGCAGATGAAGACACATTATGCAATTTAAAATTTACATGCAAAAGAGGCCAAACAACAGCAATTATAGGAAGTACAGGAAGTGGAAAATCAACAATAGCCAAATTAATAATGAGATTCCATGATACCACAAAAGGCTCTATATTGCTAAATGGTCAAGACTTAAAAAGCTTATCTCAAAAAGAAATCAGAGAACATATATCTTATGTACCACAAAAAGCTTGGTTATTTTCCGGAACGATAGCAGATAATTTAAGATATGGAAATGAAAATGCAACAGAAGGAGAAATGTATCATGCATTAGAAGTTGCACAAGCAAAATTCGTAAAAGAACTAGAAGACGGCTTACAAACAAGAGTAGCACAAGGAGGAACAAACTTCTCTGGAGGGCAAAAACAAAGACTAGCTATTGCAAGAGCATTAGTTAAAAAAGCAGACATATATATTTTTGATGATAGTTTCTCTGCTTTAGATTTTAAAACAGATGCAAATTTAAGAAAAGCATTAAGTAAAGAAATAAAAGATTCTGCAATACTTATTATTGCTCAAAGAATTAATACAATATTAAATGCAGACCAAATTATTGTATTAAATGATGGAAAAGTAGTAGGTATTGGAAAACATGATGAACTTATGAAAAATTGCACTATTTATCAAGAAATAGCAAAATCTCAAATGAAAGGAGATGTAGAAAATGCCTAAAAACATAAAAAATACACTTAAAAGACTAATACTTTCAATAAAAGATGAATATAGAAGATTAATCATTGTATTTATATCTATATTATTTTATACAGTTCTTACAATAGTAGCTCCACTTTATAGTGCTAAAATAATAGACTCATTATGGAGTTCAATTCAAACTTCAATACAAAATGGAACTACATTTTCTATTACTTGGGAACAAGGTGGAATGGACATTTTCATTTTGCTTGTAATATTTTTAGTTACAACATTTTTATATGTATTACAAAAATTTATGATGACAAGTTTTTCAGAACGATTAAGTTTAAAACTTCGTAATCAAATAAGTAATAAATTAAATGTTTTGCCATTATCTTATTTTGATAAACACAAACCAGGTGAAATATTAAGTAAAGCCACAAATGATTTAGACAAAATGTCAGAAGCAATTCAAGTAGGTTTATTAACATTATTTACATCTATTGGAACTGTAATAGGTTCTATTATTATGATGATATATTTTAATGTAACACTTTCTCTAATATTTATAGCATTTATGATAATATCTATGATTCTAACAAAAGTATTTACAAATAAAACACTAAAATCAGCTATTAATAGACAAGAAAAAGTCGAAGATTTAACAGCACAAGTAGAAGAAGCATATAGTGGAAGAATTATTATACAATCATTTAATCAAGAAGAAAAAAGTATAAAAAATATGAGTAATATTACAAATGAAGTAGCAAAAGCAACAAGAAATGCAGATTTTATTATGTATGCTATAAATCCTGCAATTAGATTTATTAATAGATTAGGCCAAGTAGTAATTGCCATATTTGCAGGAAAATCATTAATTGAAGGAAGATTAACAGTAGGTGGATTCCAAGCATTTTTCACATATATGAATCAAGCAGCAGAACCATTAACAGAAGCATCATATATGTTAAACTCTTTACAATCAGCGTTAGCATCTGTTGAAAGAATTTATGAAATGTTAGATGAAGAAGAAATAACACCAGAACCAGAAAATCCAGAGGTAGTAAAAAATGCAAAAGGTAATGTAGAATTTAAGGCTGTTCGCTTTGGATATTCTCCAGACAAAATGTTAATGGAAGATATCAGTTTTAAAGTAAAACAAGGACAAAAAGTTGCCATTGTTGGAAACACTGGAGCAGGAAAAACAACACTTATAAACTTACTTATGAGATTTTACGATATAAATGGCGGAAAAATCTTATTAGATGGAAAAGACACCAAAAATCTAACAAGAGCAAATTTAAGAAATAACTTTGGAATGGTTCTTCAAGATACATGGCTTTTCGAAGGAACTGTTGCAGAAAATATTGCTTATGGAAAACCAGATGCAACAAGAGAAGAAATAATTGAAGCTGCAAAAATGGCTAGAGTAGATTTCTTTATAAGAACAATGCCAAAAGGATATGATACTATTTTATCTGATGATACAGAAGGAATTTCAGCAGGGCAAAAACAATTATTAACAATAGCTCGTGTTATGCTTTGTAATCCTAGTGTACTTATTTTAGATGAAGCAACCTCAAGTGTTGATACAAGAACAGAAATAGAAATAGGAAAAGCAATGCAAGCACTTATGTCTAACAGAACAAGCTTTGTAATAGCACATAGATTATCTACAATTGTTGATGCTGACATGATTTTTGTTATGCAAAATGGAACAATAATAGAACAAGGAAATCACAAACAATTATTAGAAAAAAATGGAGCATATGCAGACCTTTATAATAGCCAATTTGCTTAAAATTTAAAAAATAAAGTATATGATATAAAAAATCATATGCTTTGTTTTTTTATGAAAAAAAGCTTGACCCAAATCAAGAAAAATGATATACAAATAAGTAATAAGGGGATATAAATAAGGAGTAACAAACATGGCACCAAAAAGAAAACCTAAGAAGAAAAAGAAAACCTCACATAAAAGACTTTTTTTTATTATAGTAATTTTAATATTAATATATATTTTATTCAATAAAACAAATAAAGAAAATGATTCTGTTAGTACAATTGCTTTAGCAAAAGAAATATTCAATAATATAGATACAACTTCATATGCAAGTATAGATAGATATATTGTATATGGTACACATTTAAATATAGAAGGTAGCATACAAATAAATGAAAATAACACAATACAAAATGTAGAAGTCATTGCCAAAAATATAAATGGTCAAGAACTTCCAATAGATACAGAATATACTTATGAAGATGATATACTTTCTTTTTCAACTCTAAAAGAAATAAACACAGGATTAAATCTTGAAACATTACAGACAACAAATTATTATATGTTACTAAAATTACAATTTCCAAATAATGAAACAAAATATTACTCTTTAAAAAATGATACAGAATATGGTAACATAGAATATTATACTTTAACCAGAAACAATGCAAACCAAAAAATCAATATAAACTTTAATACATTTGAAAACATTCCATTTCTAGGATTAAATATCACAAAAGTAAATGAACTACCACAAAATGTATATGATGTAGTAATAGACCCTGGTCATGGGGGGAATGATACTGGAGCAATATCAGGAAGATATGAGGAAGCAGAGATAGTACTAGACTGTGCAAAAGAATTAAAAAAGCAACTAGAGGAAATAGGGCTAAAAGTATTAATAACAAGAGACGGAACAGAGTCTCCAGAAGAATATAATACTTATAATATATATGATGAAGAAGGCAGAGTAACACTTGCAAATGAATCACATGCAAAAATACTAATATCATTACACCTAAACAGTAATGAATCAGACTCTGTAGATGGAGGAGTTGAAGTTTATGTTGCTCCAAATTGTGATTTAACTTTAGCCAAAAAATTAGCTGATAATATAGTAAAAACAGCAAATACAGAATATTCTGAAATGGAAAGTTACAAAGAAGAAAATGGAGTATATGTAAGAACAATAGATGTTGGAAAATCCAGAAATATTTTAACAAGCAGAAATTATAATGGAATATTTGATTTAATACCATATCTATTTATAATAAGAGAAACAGGTGGAATAGCTACAGGAGCATATGTAGATGGAACAGATTCAGATTATTCAGAAAATATTTATCGAAATTCAAATGTAGGAGTTGAATCATATTTAATAGAATTAGGATATATAAATGTAAATAAAGATTTAAACAATATTTTAAGAAAACAAAATTTATATATGCAAGCAATTACCAATAGTATAAAAACTTTTTATGAAATAAATTAATATAGATAGGCTTTACAATATAAAATTGTAGAGCCTATTCAAAATCTTCTACATATAAAGCTTTAGCAAGATAAGGAGTTATTTCATCTATATCATACCAACCAGAACTCTTAACATCATTTTCTAATCCATTAGGATTAGAAACATACACCATATTATCACCATCAGTAGCAAGTAATGCCATATAGTGAGAAAGGGTAATATTTTTCTCTTAAATCTTCAGGAGTATAATCTTTACCATAACCACTTAATATAATTGACATAACAGTTATGCCACAGCCATTTTCAGCCATAGTATCTCCCCAATATTCTTTATTACTCCAAGAAGACTCACCATTTTGTTTATATTCTTTATATGTTTTTTTATGATTATTTACTGTAGTAAAAGTTGTAAAATAACCATCCTTACCAGACACTTTTTCTTTTTTTCATTTTCTACTTACCTCCACTTGAATTCATTATACATAAAATTTTCAAAAAGAGTTTTAAG
>CALXAA010000025.1 GCA_944386165.1 uncultured Clostridia bacterium | reverse complement strand
TACCGTTTGGCAAGAGAAAAAAGTAAAATTTAGAAATAAAATCTTTATAAGTATGTCTAAAACAATATTATAAAATAAAAAATGTTGCACTTTAAATAATAATATGATATATTATTGTGGAATATAAGAACAATAACAAAGAAAGGTGAGTGTTATTATGATAGCAATAGGAAGTGACCATGGAGGTTATAAACTAAAAGAAGAAATAAAAAAATATTTAGAAGAAAAAGAAATAGAATATGAAGACTGTGGAACCTTTTCAGAAGAAAGAGCAGACTATCCAGAAATAGCAAAAGCAGTAGCACTAGAAATACAAAATAAACAATGTGATAAAGGAATACTAATATGTCGTTCAGGAATTGGAATGAGTATAGTAGCAAACAAATTCAAAGGAATAAGATGTGCAAAATGCGACAATGAAGAAGAAGCAAAATTTTCTAGAATGCATAATGACAGTAATGTATTAGCGTTAGGAGCAGATTATATAGGCACAAATGAAGCAATAAGAATTGTAAGAATGTGGATCGCTACAGAATTTGAAGGTGGAAGACATGCAGAAAGAATCCAAATAATAAATGAAATTGAAAATGAAAATATGAAATAACAGGAGGTTGCACATAAATGTGGGGTAACATAGCAATAGCTTTTATATTAGCATTTATAGTATCATTTATGGCAACACCATATACTATAAAAATAGCTAACAAAATAGGAGCAGTAGACATACCTAAAGACCAAAGAAGAATGCATACAAAAAAGATGCCTAAATTTGGAGGACCAGCAGTAATACTAGGCTTTTTAGTGTCTATGATATATTTAATAGCAGTTATGACAATAGAAGGAAGCTTAGACCTATTTTCGGCTCAAGAATACGGAAAAAAGATGATAGGAATCTTATTAGGAATAGTTGTTATAGCAATAACAGGCACAATAGATGACATAAAAACATTAAAACCATGGCAAGAACTAATAGGACAAACTATAGCAGCAATAATAGTAGTATTATTTGGAACTCAAATAGAACATTTAGATATACCTTTTTTATATAGAATAGGACTTAATGAAACCTTTTCAATAATTATATCAGTCTTATGGATAGTAGGAGTAACAAATGCAATAAATTTAATAGATGGTTTAGATGGTCTATCATCAGGAATTTCATTAATTTCATGTATATCTTTATTAATAATATTTGTACTAAATGATTCACCAATAATAGCAACAGTAATAGTAACAGCAATGGCAGGAGCAATAGTTGGATTTTTACCATACAATTTTTCACCAGCAAAAACATTTATAGGAGATGTAGGCTCTAACTTTCTAGGATTTATGCTAGCAATTGTATCAATTTTAGGAGTAGCCAAAACATATACTGCTGCGGTAATAGTCTTACCAGT
Organism: uncultured Clostridia bacterium; assembly: GCA_944386165.1. Lineage (GTDB taxonomy): Bacteria > Bacillota > Clostridia > TANB77 > CAG-508 > CAG-269. Next base: position 21,797 of record CALXAA010000025.1, on the reverse strand, counting down.
AATTGTACTAGGATTACCAATTTTTGATGTATTATTTGCAATAGTAAGAAGACTAATAAAAGGTAAATCAATAAAAGCAGTATTTACACCAGATAAAGGACATTTACACCATAAACTTGTAGAAAAAGGATTCACTCCAAAACAAGCAGTATTAATATTATATGGTTTAAGTGCTTCACTTGGAATGTTTGCAATAATACTTTTTGATAGTGGAATTTGGAAAGCATTATCATTTTTATTATTAATAATTGCTACTGTTTCAGTAGGATATAAAAATTTTATAAAAGAGCAAGAAAATAGACCAAAATTAGAAGAAAAAAGCGATCAAATACAGGAGGAAAAATGAAAGATCAGATAATAAAATTTTTAGCACATAAAGGAAAAATTTCAGTAGTATGTGCTTCTACAACAAATTTAGTAGAAGAAGCAAGAAAACTACATGATTTAAGTCCACTTGCAACAGCTGCAATGGGAAGAGTACTAACAATTACAGCACTAATTGGATCAGAAATGAAAAATAAAACAGACAAATTAACAATACAAATAAAAGGAAATGGACCAATAGGTAAAATAGTTGCAGTATCAGACAACCAACCTCATGTAAAAGCATGTATAACAAATCCACATGTAGACTTACCACTAAATGAATTTCAAAAACTAGATGTAGGTGGAGCAGTAGGAAACCAAGGATTTATAAATGTAATAAAAGACATAGGGTTAAAAGAACCATATATAGGTATAAGCCCATTAACATCTGGAGAAATAGCAGAAGACTTTGCAAATTACTTTCAAACCTCAGAGCAAAAACAAACAGCAGTAGCACTAGGAGTGCTTGTTGACAAAAATGGAGTTCGCTCAAGTGGAGGATATATAATTTCACCAATGCCAGATGCAACAGATGAAGAAATATCAATAGTTGAAAAATCAATATTTGAAGCAGGAGCAATGTCAAGAATGCTAGACGAAAAACTAACACTAAAAGAAATTGCTCAAAAAATAACAGGAGATAAAGATGTACAAGTTATAGATGCATCAATAGAACCTAAATATGAATGTGGATGCAGTAAAGAAAAATTTGCAGACAGCTTAGCAACTTTAGGAAAAAAGCAATTAAAAGAGATAATAGAAGAAGATGAAAAAGCTGAAATAATATGCCAATTTTGTAATAAAAAGTATGAATTTAACAAAGAAGAATTAGAAGAAATCTTAAAAAATGCTCAAAAAGAGTAAATTATAATAAATAAAGAAAGGAAACAAGAAAATGGAAAAAATTTTAGTAATTGGACACAAAAATCCAGACACAGACTCAATATGCTCAAGTTTAGCAATGGCAAATTTACAATCAAAAATAAGAGGAGAAGAAGTAATATCTTGTAGATTAGGAGAAATAAATGAAGAAACAAAATATGCATTAAATTACTTCAAAGTAGAAGCTCCAAAACTTATAGAAAAAGTTGATGAAGGACAAGAAGTAATATTAGTTGACCACAACGAATTTACACAATCAGTAGAAGGAATTGAAAAAGCAAAAATATTAGCAGTAGTAGATCATCACAGAATTAATAACTTCCAAACATCAGAACCATTATTTTATTATGCACAACCAGTAGGATGTACAGCAACAGTATTATTTGAATTATACAAATCAAATGATGTAGATATTGAACCTCAAATAGCAGGATTAATGCTAAGTGCTATAATATCAGACACACTATTATTAAAATCTCCAACAACTACAGATAAAGACAAAAAAGCAGTAGAAGAATTAGCAAAACTAGCAAATGTAGATTTTAGTAAATATGGATTAGAAATGTTAAAAGCAGGAACAAATTTAGATAAATATACAGAAGAAGAATTAATAAATTTAGATGCAAAAACAATGGAAAAAGAAGGTATAAAATATATTATTGCACAGGTTAATACAGTAAGCATTCCTGATGTATTAAAAAGAAAAGAAAAAATAGAACAAGAAATAAATAAAGAAATAACATCAAAAGGATTAAGCTTATTTGTATTTGTTATTACAGATATTGTAAACAGCAACTCAACAGCAATTGTTTTAGGTGATAGAACAGATGCTATTTCAAAAACATATGAAATTAAAGACAATTTAGCCCAAATGCCAGGTGTTGTTTCTAGAAAGAAACAAGTTTTACCATTAGTAGAGAAAAATATCTAGAAAATTGAAAAATATTGTCAAATTTTAAGATTTAAAATTTGACGATTGCCACAAATAGTGATATAATAGACAAGGACACGTAAGTATATAGCCTATCGTTTCCAAAAATATTGAAAGGAGATATGTCGTTTTTGCGATGTAAAAATGTATGAGTAATAGATGTAGATTTTCAGTAATAATCAGTGCATATAATGTTGAAGCTTATATTGAAAGAGCAATTAATAGTGTACTAAATCAAAATTTTACAGATTATGAATTAATTGTTGTAGAAGATAAATCAACAGATAATACATTAGAAAAAATCATGAAATTTGATGGAAAAGTTAGAATAATAAAAAATCCGGTAAATAAAGGTTTAGGAGCAGTAAGAAATATTGGAATAGAAAATGCAGTTGGAGAATATATTGTTCATTTAGATGGAGATGATACTTTATACAATGAAACAACATTAACAGACATAGACAAAACGATTGGAGATAAAAAGCCAGATATAGTATTTTTCGGATTCCAAGAAATTAATGGAAATAACAGATTAAGAGTTGCAACAAAAGAAAATTCAACAAAAGAAGCACGTTTAATGTGTGATGCAACTTTTTCAATACCAAGTAAATGCTGGAGAAGAGAATTTTTACTTGAAAAGAACATAAAATTTAAAGAAGATGTATATTATGAAGACATGATATATTCAATGGAAGCTGTTACATTAGCAGGAGAAACAACATTTGGAGAATTTCCTATTTTTAACTACTACAAAAATAGAGGAGGAAGTATAATGACAACTCCATCTATACGTAGATGTACTGATATGTATAAAATGTTAGCATATTTAATGGAAATATATGATGAAGCTCCAGAAAATTTAAAACCATATGTATTAAGCTTTATTATAAATGAAACAGAAAGTATTCCATTTAAATTAAAAGGAATATTAAATGCTATAAAAAACAAAGAAAATTCACCTATTTTTCCAAAACGTGAATATAAATTTATAGATGTCAATGATATTCAAGGAGGATGCTAATGAAGAAAATAGCTTTAGTAGCAGACGTAAAAGATTGGGCATTTGATATTGCAGCACAAATAATAAAAAGAGCATTATCAGACAAATATCAAATTGATATTTATTATACAAAAGCAGAAGAATTTAAAAAAGATTTATTTAAGATATTAGAAACATTAAAAGATTATGATTTAATACATTTCTTTTGGAGATACATATTATTAGACTTTGAAGAAAATAATGAATTTAAACAAAAAGTAATTGATAAATATGGTAATTATGAAGAATATACCAAAAGAATGGTTAACAAAATATCAACAGGAATTTATGATCATTTATATGAAGATGATATAAAATTTAACAAAACATTTACAAAATATTGTAAAAAATATATAGTAAGTTCTCAAAAATTGTTTGAAATTTATAGTAATATAGACGGAATAAAAAAACCTACAGCAATAATAGGAGATACTTTTGAAAAGGAAAAGTTTTATCCACTAAATATTGATAGATTTAACCTAAGAAAAGATTCAGAACTAATAATTGGCTGGGTAGGTAATTCAAGATGGAATGAAAAACAAAAAGATGAGAATGGAAATTTCATAGATTTTAAAGGATTTCATACAGTATTAAAACCAGTAATTGAAGAATTGCAAAAAGAAGGATATAATATAAAGCTTCAAACAGCAGACAAAGCTGTTAAACAAATAGCAAATGATGATATGTGTGAATATTTCTCAAATATACATATATATGTATGTGTATCATACAAAGAAGGTACACCAAAACCATTATTAGAAGCAATGGGATGTGGAGTTCCAGTAATTACAACAGATGTTGGTGTTGTAAATGAAGCTTTAGGACCGGAACAAAAAAATTATATAATAGGTAAAAGAATAATCAGATTAAATGAAAGTCAAATAAAAGAAAGATTAAAAGAAAAAATTATATATTTATATAATAATAAGGATTTACTAAAAATATTGTCAGATGAAAATTATAAATGTTCAAAAAAATTTGAAATAGGAGAAATGAAAGAAAAATTTAATTTATATTTTGAAAGTTTTTTTAAAGAATAAAAAAATTTTCACAAATTAATAATTTCTCAAGATATAAGAAAGGAATGGTTTTTTAGATGACAGATGTATACCTGATTAGGCATGCTCAATGTACAGGAAATGTTGAAAATAAACTAACAGGAAAAGGCGATTATGATTTAACAGAAGAAGGAAAAATGCAAGTACAATTACTAACAAATTATTTAAAAAATATAAAATTTGATAAGGTTTATTCAAGCCCATTAAAAAGAACAATAAAAACAATTGCACCAATTGCAAAATTAGAAAACATTAATATTCAATTAAGTCAAGAACTAGAAGAAATGGATTTTGGAATTTACGATGGTTTTACTTGGGAACAAGTTGATAAACTAGATAATAAAATTATGCATAACTCAAAAAAAGAAATCATGGGAATTCCAAAGCAAGAAACAACAAAACAAGTACAAAAAAGAATGAAAAAAATTATGAAAAGAATTGTAAAAGAAAATCCTAATAAAACAATACTTGTTTGTTCACATGGAATTGCAATAGAGGCCTTTTTAAGAGAAATTGCAAAAGTTCCATTTAATGTTGAGAGTAAAAAATTTAGTCAAGGAAATACAAGTGTAAATATTATTTCTTATGATGAAAAAAAGAAAAAATTTTATATAAAAGATTTATGTGAAACGAAGCATTTACAACAAACACAACCAAAAAAATCGATAATAAAAAAGAAAACAGCCTAAAATCAAAAAAATTAAATACACAACAAAAATTTGTGTATTTAATTTTTTTATATAATTTGACATAAAATAGATTAAGTGATATAATGTAATTCATTAAAAACCTAAAGGAGGGTTTTGCAAATGAAACGGTTAATCAAAATCATGTCCGTATTCATCATGGGGTGTTTGCTTGCAGTAAATGTCTATGCTGCAAACCCTATTGATGGAGAAACTCCAACAGAAGCTCCGGTAGAAGTGACAACAGAAGAAAAAATCTATGGTAAGATTAATGCCACAAACGTTATTATGCGTGTGGGCACTACCAGAGATACAGAAAAAATCGCTAGTCTTTCGAAAGGAGCCATGGTCGAGATTGTACAAAATTCTGAAGTAGAAAACACAGACGAATTTGGAACTCGCATCAAAATCATCTATCAAGAAAAGGAGGGCTATATTGCCAAAAAGTATGTAACGCCAATCGAAACAATGGACGAAGAATGGTACTTGCTTAGCACCGCAACCACTCAGGCCAGTGCCAATAGCAACAGAGACACCAACATTAGTATAGCATCAGGATATATTAATGGAACTGTACTAAAGCCTGGTGAGAAGTTTAGCTTTTGGAATGTTGTAGGCAAATGTACCTATGACAAAGGATACAAAGACGCTACAGTATACAGTAACGGAAAAGTATCCACAGGAATCGGTGGTGGTGTTTGTCAGGTCAGCACGACAGTAAACATTGCTGCCAAAAATGCTGGTATAAGCACAAATGCCCGTCAACACTCTCTTCCTGTAAGTTATGCAGAAAGGAAAGATGAAGCCACAGTATCTTATGGCAATGTGGACTTCACATTTGTTAACACAACAGGTAAGACTATTAAATTAGTCATGAGTTCTGGAGAAGGAGGATGCACATGTGAAATCTGGGCAACAGATTCCACAACAGAATAACATTTAAACGTTTCGTCAGGGGGAGTCAATGACTCCCCCTGATTTTCAAAAAAACTATAAAAATATTGACATTTTTATCAATAAAGTATATACTATAACACGTAAATATTAAAAAAAGAAAGGGGGATATTAGCCTAGAAAGCTAACATCTACTATAAAAATGGGAATAAAAAAGCTATCAATAATTGCACTAATGATAATATTTATATTAATATTAACCACAAAAGTTAATAGCGCAGAAAACATAGAAGAAAACAATCAATACACAATAAATCAATCAATAAAGTTAAAAGCATTGCCAATAATCTACTCAATAGAAAAATCAGAAATACAAAGTGGAAGCATAACAATAACAGAAATATTAAATGACTGGTGTAAAATAGAAAATACAGAAGAAAGTGGATGGGTTAGAATAAATACATTAAAACAAGCAACAACAGAAATAAACACAGCACCAGAAAATACAGAGCCAACAACAAATCCAGAAGAAGAAACACCAAACACAGAAAGTACAGAAAGCAACCAAGAAAATGAAGAACAAGAAGAAAATAATACACAAAGCACATCAACAGGAGAAGTTACAGAAATAAGTAAAACAGGATATGTAAGCTCAGATGGCTTAAACATAAGAACAGAACCAAACACATCAAGTGAAATAATACATAGCCTAAGTTTCAACGCAAGAGTAACAATCACAGGAGAAATAGACAATTGGTATAGAATAAATTATGAAGACCAAGTAGGATATGTATCAAAAAAATATATATCAGATACAAGACTACCAGAAACAACATCAAGAGGTGGAATAGACAGAACAGCAACATTATCAAGCACAGAAACCTCAACTAATATGCAAGAAGAAACTACAAAAAACGTAGCAGAAAGTGAGCAAACAAATACAAAACAAGAAAGTTCATCTAATACAAAAGTTTCAGGAACACAAATTGTAGAATTTGCAAAACAATATATTGGTTATAAATATACAGCAGGAGGAGCAACTCCGGCAACTGGCTTTGATTGTTCTGGTTTTACATCATATGTATTCAAACATTTTGGAATAACATTAAGTAGATCTTCAAAAGGACAAATCAACAATGGTGTAGCAGTAAACAGTAATGATTTACAATTAGGAGACTTACTAATATATAAAAATGAAAGTAAAACAGCAATAGGCCATGTAGGAATATATATAGGAAACGGAAGTTTTATACATTCTGCCAACAAAAAAGAAGGAGTCAAAATTACATCAACATCGGCAAGTTATTACTCGCAAAGATATGTTGGAGCAAGGAGAGTAATTTAATTGAATAGACCAATATTTATCATAACAATTGGATATATAATAGGTATATTATGGGGACTATACTTAAAAATAAGTATAGTCTTTTTATATCTAATTTTATTCACAATATACATATTATCTAGAATATCCAAAAAAACATTTTTTCATTATTTAAAAATTTTAATCAAATTTAACATTTTAATAATAATTATTATATCATCATTAATCTCAAGTATAATTATAAAAAAAATGAATTACAAATTTGAAAACCTATATAAAGATGTAAAAGAACTAGAACTAGAAGTACAAGTTGTTAGCAACAAAACAGAAAAAGAATATTACAATAGATATAAAGTAAAAGTATTAACACAAAAATATAAAAATACATATATATATATCACAACAAAAAATGAGCTAAAATATGGAGATATATTAAAAATAGATGGAGAATATAGTAAACCATCTGAAGCAAGAAATTATAAAGGATTCAACTATAAAGAATATTTAAAAGGTCAAAAAATATATGGAACAATAAAAACCAAAAATATAGATATAATAGACCAAAAACATGACATATATTTTATACTTAATGAACTATCTCTAAAAATTAAAGAAAATATAGAAAAAACATATTCTTCAACTGTGGCACCTTTAATTTTAGGAGTAATGTTAGGAGATATAAGTTTAATAGATGAAGAAACAATAAATGACTTTTCTTTAAGTAGTATTATTCATGTATTATCAGTATCAGGATTACATGTAACCTACATTATATATTTAATAGAAAACAGTACACAAAGCATATTTGGTCAAAAGAAAGGTAAAATAATAGAAATAATAATATTATTAATTTATTTGGCAATTACAGGGTTTAGTGTATGTGTAATAAGAGCATGTATAATGGGAATATTGATGTGTATATCATTTTTAGTTTATAGAAAAAGTGATACCTTAAATAATATTGCAATTTCATGTATGATTATATTAATAGATAACCCATTTAATTTATTTGGAACAAGTTTTATATTTACTTATGCAGGAACCATAGGAGTAGTGTATTTTAGACCTGTAGTAGAAGAGTTTATTATGAACATAAAAATAAAATCACCCAAAATCCAAGAAAAATATTCCAAATTTTGTATAAAACACAACTCATTTATAGAATCAATTTCAGTAACAATTGGAGCACAATTTGTAACACTACCAATAATAATAATAAAATATAACTTTATTAGTTTAAATTTTATATTAACAAATATATTAGTAGAAATAGTCACAGGACCTATTGTTATGGGAGGATTTATCCAAATACTAATCACATTTATATCGTTAAATGCAGGTATAGCATTAGCTAAAATAGTACAAATACCACTTCTAGGATTATCATACATATCAAAAATAGGAACAAAATTCACATTTATGAATTTCAAAGTAATAACACCAGAAAATTATCAAGTAATTATTTATTATATAGTTGTTTTCTTTGTATATTATTTATATAAATTAAACCATTTAAAAAGAAAAAACTTTATCCAAAAAGAAATTATAAACATTTTTAAATCAATAAAATCAAAAATAATTTTAAATCAAAAAAAGTTAATAATCATTTTAATATTATTAATTCTTATCTTAAAAATAATCAGTAAAATACCACATAATTTAGAAATCTATTTTATAGATGTAGGACAAGGTGATAGCTGTTTTATCATTACACCAAATGATAAAACAATATTAATAGATGGAGGAGGACAAGAAACATTTGATGTTGGAAAAAATACATTAGTACCATATTTACTAGACAGAAAAAAGATAAAAATAGACTACTGCATTATAAGTCATTTTGACCAAGACCACGTTCGGACGGAATACTCACAGCTTTACAAGAACTAGAAATAAAAAATGTAATAATCTCAAAACAATTTGAAAACAGTGAAAATTATGAAAAATTCAAACAAATAACAAAAGTCAAAAAAATAAAAGTATCAGAAGTAGAAAAGGGAGATATTATAAATATAGAAAAAGGCTTAAAAATAAGAATATTATTTCCCACAGATAAAATAATATCAGAAAATATTTTAAACAATAATGCAATGGTAGCCAGACTAGAATACAAAAACTTTAAAATGCTATTTACAGGAGATATAGAAATAAAAGCAGAACAAGAAATTCTAAAGATATATAAAGACACAAACTATTTAAAAGCAGACATATTAAAAGTAGCACACCATCGGAGCCAAAAATTCATCAACACAAGAATTTTTAGACAAAGTAAGACCAAAAATAGCACTTATAGGAGTAGGAATAAGCAATACATTTGGACATCCAAATCCACAAACTCTAGAAAGAATAGAAAAATATAACACCCAAATATATAGAACAGACAAAAATGGAGAAATAAAAATCCAAATAAATAAAAAAGGAGAGATAGAAAAAATAAATTTAATGTTCCAAAATTAAACATTAAAAATAAAATGTATAAAAAATTACAAATAATGGAATAATAAAAACAAAAGCCAAAAAGATAAGAGGTTAAAAATATGAAAAAAATTTATATTATTTCAATAATTATAATAAGTATATTTATAATCAGTGTAGTCATTACACTAAATTTTACCAAAAGCGAAAACGAAAACAATAAACAAGAAGAAATAACAAATACGCAAATTTCAGAAATAATAGAAGACGAATGTACAGAAGAATATTTACAAGAAAAAGAAATAACACCAGTCGTATCAGAACCAGAAAAAATAAGTATAAATGCCCAACTAATACTAAAAAAATATTTCAGCCAATGTGATCACACAATAAACGAATACACTGAAATACCAGAAGAATGTGTAAATATGACAAAAGAAGAATTACAAGAACAGTATCCTGATTGGGAAGTAATAGGATTTGAGCCAAACAAAGTAACACTATATAAAGAATTTGATGACACATGTGGAGAACACTTTAAACTAAAAATAGAAGACGGAAAAATAAATATATACTTAATAAACAAAGACGGAACTGAAAGTCTATACGAAAAAACAAACATCTCAAGTGAATATTTAACAGAAACAGACTTAATAAATATCAATGAAGAAGGCTTAGAAATATATGGAAAAGAAGAATTAAATAAAACAATAGAAGACTTTGAATAAAGAGAATAAAATCAAAATAAAAAATAGCATATCTCATTACTTGAAATATGCTATTTTTTAAAATTTGGTAGCGAAGGGTGGATTCGAACCGCCGACCTGTCGGGTATGAACCGAATGCTCTAGCCAACTGAGCTACTTCGCCATAAACATAAATATTATAATTATTTTTCCATCAATTGTCAAGAGTTATACGAAATTTAATAAAAAATTTTAAAAACAATTAACATTTAATGGAGGCGAGTATCGGAATCGAACCGATGAATCAGAGTTTTGCAGACTCGTGCCTTACCGCTTGGCTAACTCGCCATATATTATAAATATTATTTGGAGCAGGTAACGAGAATCGGACTCGTGACTAAACCTTGGCAAGGTCTCGTTTTACCACTAAACTATACCTGCAATAACATTCGCCTTATAAAGACGAAATTCAATCAACTAAGCTATTTAATAATAACAAAATATTTTAAATTTGTCAATACTTACTTAAATTTTTTACCATATTTTTAATATCAACTAATCACTAAAGAAAATAGATTCTAAATGAAAAGTATAATTTTCTAACATTTCAATAAAAAAATTTTTATAACTCTTCTTTTCAATTAAATTTTTATTAAAAATCTTTAAAGTAATGATATTCTTATCATCAACATAAACAGATAAATAGCCTAGTATACTATCACTTGCCAAGGGAGCAGTAAAATTATAGTCACAATATATATATATGCTCAAATTTTGAATTTGATTACTAGTAAGAGGTAAAAAATCATAATTCAAATTTTCTAAATAAGGTTCTAAATCATTTGAAACACCTTTAGAAACATTAAAACTATTAGAATTACAAAGTTTCCAATTTTCAAATTCAGAATTTATTTTTTCTTTTAAATTAAAAGGAGAATAATTACTAAAAACATATTCAATAAGATTAATACTATCTTGAGTTCTATTCTTTTTAGTATCAGCTCCAAGAACAATACAAATTAAATCCATATTATTTCTTTTAACAGCAGTAACTAAACAACGATTAGCACCATTTGTAAAACCAGTTTTAACACCATAAACACCATCCAAATAGCCTAGTAATTCATTAGTATTTGTTAAAGTTTTTGAATAATTATTTATAGTAATAGATATGGATTTAGTACCAACAAACTTTCTAAAAGTCTCATTTTCCAAAGCATAATTTGTAATAATTGCAAGTTCATATGCAGTAGTATAATGGTCATCATTATCTAAACCATGAGGAGTAACAAAATGAGTAGAAGATAAACCTAACTCCAAAGCCTTTTTATTCATCAAATCAGCAAAACCCTGTACACTTCCACCAACATGTTCAGCAAGAGCAACAGCAGCATCATTACCAGAACAAAGCATCAAACCATAAAGCAAATTAGTAACAGAAATCTTATCATTTGTATGTAATCCAAGTCTAGAACCACCTGTACCAGCAGCTTTAGACGAAACAGTTACAATAGTATCTAAATCAGAATTTTCCAACACAACAATACAAGTCATAATTTTAGTAGTAGAAGCCATTTTCCTTTTTTCATTTTCATTTTTACCATAAAGAATTGTTCCAGAATTTCTATCATAAACAATTGCAGCTCTAGAATTTATTGTAGGAACATCAGCTTGTTCAACAGAGGAATTATCAACAGCTAATAATTGGTTAGAAAAAACAATCAAAATAACTAAAAAAATACTAAAAATTTTAAATTTCTTCACAACTAATTACATTCCTTTCATAAGATGTCAAATCGTTTCTCTTAAAAAATATGAAAATCAAAAAAAAATATTACACAAACCAATATTTTTATCAGAAATAAAGTACACTTCTTTAAAAAGAACTTGAAAAATATACTAATTCGTGATATAGTTGTACAAGTAAAAAGAGATTAGGAAGGAAATGATAATACAATGAGTATTTTTAATAAAATATTTAAAAGCTATAGTGAAAAAGAAGTAAAAAGAATAATGCCAATAGTAGAAAAAATAAATTCATTAGAACCAGAAATCCAAAAACTAACAGATGAAGAACTAAAAAACAAAACTAATGAATTCAAAGAACAACTAAAACAAGGAAAAACATTAGATGATATATTACCAGAAGCATTTGCTGTTGTAAGAGAAGCATCAAAAAGAGTATTAGGAATGAGACACTTTGATGTACAATTAATAGGAGGTATAATACTACATCAAGGAAGAATTGCAGAAATGAAAACAGGTGAAGGAAAAACACTTGTAGCAACACTACCAGTATATCTAAATGCACTAACAGGAAAAGGAGTACATGTAATTACAGTAAATGACTATCTAGCAAAAAGAGACAGTGAATGGATGGGAAAACTATACAAATTCATGGGACTATCAGTTGGACTAGTAATTGCAGGAATGTCTCCAAAAGATAAACAACAAGCTTATAATTGTGACATCACATATGGAACTAATAACGAATTTGGATTTGACTATTTAAGAGACAACATGGTAATTTACAAAGAACAATTAGTACAAAGAGGATTAGAATATGCCATAGTAGACGAGATCGATAGTATATTAATAGATGAAGCAAGAACACCACTTATAATATCAGGAAGAGCAAACCAATCATCAGACTTATATAAAAAAGCAAATGACTTTGTAAAAAGATTAACACCAAAAATAATAGTAGAAGAAGACATTAAAGACGAAGCACAAGCAGAAGACAACGAAAACTATGACTATATAGTAGACCTAAAAGCAAAATCAGCTTCACTAACACAAAAAGGAATCAAAAAAGCAGAACAAGCATTTAACCTAGAAAACTTTAATGATATAGAAAACTCTACAATAGTACACCATGTAAACCAAGCACTAAGAGCACATGGAATAATGAAAAAAGACATAGACTATATCGTAAAAGATGGAGAAGTCCTAATAGTAGACGAATTCACAGGACGTATAATGTATGGAAGAAGATACAACAATGGTTTACACCAAGCAATAGAAGCAAAAGAAGGAGTAAAAATAGCAGACGAATCAAAAACACTAGCAACAATCACCTTCCAAAACTACTTCAGAATGTATAACAAACTAGCAGGCATGACAGGAACAGCCATGACAGAAGAAGCAGAATTCGAAGAAATATACAACTTAGATGTAATATCAATACCAACAAACAAGCCAATGATTAGAAAAGACCAAAATGATGCAATATACAAAAACGAAAAAGCAAAATTCAATGCAATTGTACAAAGCATCAAAGAAAGTCATGAAAAAGGACAACCAGTTCTAGTAGGTACAGTATCAATAGAAAAATCAGAAAAATTAAGTAACATACTAAAAAAAGAAGGAATAAAACACGAAGTATTAAATGCTAAATATCACGAAAAAGAAGCGGAAATAATAGCACAAGCAGGAAAATTCGGAGCAGTAACAATAGCAACAAACATGGCAGGACGTGGTACAGACATAATGCTAGGAGGAAACAGTGAATATTTAGCAAAACAAGAAATGAGAAAAATGAAAATTCCAGACAACTTAATAGAAGAAGCAAACACATTTTATGACACAGAAGACGAAGAAATACTAAATGCTAGAAAAACATTTAAAGAACTAGAAGAAAAATATGACAAAGAAATAAAAAAAGAAAAAGAAAAAGTAATTGCTGTAGGTGGGCTAAAAATAATAGGAACAGAAAGACATGAATCAAGAAGAATAGACAACCAGTTAAGAGGACGTAGTGGACGTCAAGGAGACCCAGGAGAATCAAAATTCTATATAGGTCTAGATGACGACCTAATGAAAATCTTTGGTGGAGACATGATTACAAAAGTATATAACACAATAGGAATGGACGAAAATATACCTATAGAAAACAAAATAATAAGTAATGCTGTAGAATCAGCGCAAAAAAGAGTCGAAGGCAGAAACTTCAGTATCAGAAAAAATGTATTAAAATATGATGATGTAATGAATGCACAAAGAGAAATAATATACAAACAAAGAAGACAAGTACTAGATGGAGAAAACATCAATCAAAACATCTTAAACATGATAAAATCACTAGCAGAAGAAGTAGTAATGCAACAATTTGCAGGAGAAAAAGAAGTAAATGAAGAAGCACTAAACACAAACATAAAAAATATATTTGGAATTGATATAAGTGATTTTGTAAAAGAAAATTCAAAAGACCAAAATGCAATTGTAGAAAAATTACAAGAAACAGCACTTGCAGAATATGCAAAAAAAGAAGAAGAAATTGGAAGTGCACAATTAAGAGAATTAGAAAGAGTTGTAATGCTAAAAGTTGTTGACCAAAAATGGATGGACCACATAGACGCAATGGATGAGCTAAAAGACGGAATAGGACTAAGAGCATATGGTCAACAAGACCCAGTTGTAAAATACAGAATTGAAGGAATGGACATGTTTGACGAAATGATACTAGACATTAAACATGATGTGGTACAATTGTTAATGAATCTTCGTAAAAACGAAGAAGTAAAACGTCAAGAAACAGCAAAAATAACAGGTGTAGCATTACAAAACTTAAAAAATCTAGATGCAGACCAAAGCAAAGTACAAACTCAAATAAATAAAACAGTTGTAAATCAAGGTCCAAAAGTTGGAAGAAATGACCCTTGCCCATGTGGTTCGGGTAAAAAGTATAAGAACTGTTGTGGCAAAAACGCATAAATTTATAATTAAAGAAGTGTAACCTAAATAAAATTGGTGACACTTCTTTTTATAGAAATTAACCTGTCAAAATTTCCGACAGGTTCTATAAGATATTCGGTAAATTACTTATTATATATTTTTTAGAAGGTGCGAAAATGAATGATAAAATAATTATGAAAAACATAAAAAATGTTGAATAATTAATACTTATATGATACAATACAAATGTTCGCAACAATAAAATGTTAATTTATAATACATTCAGAAAAATAATTATTAAACATTAATGAAGGAGGTGCTTATATGAATGATAAAATAATAGGAAATGAAAAAAATATTTTGTTTTATAATGATGAAGAAGGAAATGTAAAAATCGAAGTATTGCTTGAAAACGAAGATGTTTGGTTAAATACAGAAGCATTAGCAAAGCTTTTTAATATTGATAGAAGTGGTATTGTTAGGCATATTAATAATATTTATAAAGATGCAGAATTAGAAGAAGATTCAACTTGTGCAAAAATTGCACAAGTTCAAAAAGAGGGAACTCGTAAAGTTAAAAGAATTTATCCATATTATAATCTTGATATGATTATTTCTATTGGCTTTAGGGTTAATTCTAAAAAAGCAATTAAATTTAGAACTTGGGCAAATAAAATAATTAAAGATTATATGGTACAAGGTTTTGTTTTAAATGATGAAAGATTCATGAAAGCAAGAAGGTCTGACCAAGAATATTTCAAAAGATTACTTGAAAGAATTAAATTAATTCGTACAAGTGAAAGAATGTTTTATCAAAAAATTACAGATATATTTGCAGAGTGTTCAATAGACTATGATAAAAATAGTGATATAGCACAAACATTCTATAAAACAATTCAAAATAAATTTCATTTTGCAATCACAGGTCAAACAGCAGCTGAAATTATCTATAATAGAGCAGATGCAAAAAAAGATAATATGGGCCTTACTACTTGGGAAAATTCTCCAGATGGCAAAATATTAAAATCAGATGTAATTATTGCTAAAAATTATCTAGATGAAAAAGAAATTAAAGACTTAAATAATTTAGTAAACCTATTTTTAGATATTGCAGAAAATAATGCAGAAAGAAATATTCCAATGTATATGAAAGATTGGAAAACTGAAGTTGAAAATGCTCTAAAAGTATTTCATTATGAAGTGTTAGAGGGAAAAGGAAAGGTTTCACATAAACAAGCAGTAGAAAAAGCAGAAAAAGAATATGAAAAATATAAAGTTATTCAAGATAATAACTATGTTTCAGATTTTGATAGACTATTAATTGAAACCAAACAAATAGAAAATAATTAAACAACATGGGATAAGAAATCAACCTGTCAGATTTTCCGACAGGTTCAAAAAGAAGAAAATAAAAAAATTTTATATGTTGGAGTTATAAAATGAATATATTAAAACCTCAAAAAATAGTATTTGATAAATTAATAAAAACAAACAATTTATTAAACAACACAGAAGAAGCAGAAAAAATAAGTAATATAAATTTAGAAAGTTGTAAAAAAGATAATATAGAATTAAATGACATAACAATAGAAAAGTCTATAATAACTAATACAGAAATTATAAATAGCAATTTAGACAAAAATACATTTATTGATATTATATTTGAGAATTGTAATTTCTCTAACACTTCATTTGAAAATTGTGCTTTTATAAGATGTGAATTTAATAATTGCAAAATGGCAGGAGGCAATTTTATAGAAGCTATGTTATATAATGTAAGTTTTGTTGAATCAAACTTAAATTATGTTAATTTTACAACAGCCAGTATAGAAAATGTATATATTGAAAATACAGTTTTAAGAAATAGTTGTTTTCAAGAAAACAAGCTTAAAAATGTTATTTTAAAAAATGCAGATTTAACACAAGCACAATTTTTTAAAACAAGTTTAAGTAAAATAGATCTTTCAGAAAGCATAATAGATGGTATTGTTTTATCTGTTGATGATATAAAAGGAGCAATAATAAATGAATTTCAGGCAGTAGATTTAATTTCTTTGCTTAGTGTAAAAATAAAATAAAAACTTTTGCAAAACATAAGACAATTAATTTAAAGTATGCTATAATGTTAACACAAATAGAATAAAAATAGGAGTGATTTAGATATGAACAAAATATTTATAATATGTAGTAAAGCTTTTTATAAGGATATACCACCAATTAAAGAAAAATTAGAAGAAAACGGTTGGGAGGTATTTTTACCTCATACATATGAAAATCCTAATGCTGAAAGTGAATGGTATGCTAAAGGAAAAGAAGAACATGCAAGAATGAAAGGTGAAATGTTTAGGAGAAGTAGAGATAGAATAAAATCAATGGACGCAGTATTAACTTTAAATTTTGACAAAAACGGAAAAAAGAATTATGTGGGTGGTTCAACATTTCTTGAACTATATGAAGCTTTTATGGAAAATAAAAAGATATATCTATGGAATGAAATACCAGAGGGAATTTTATTTGATGAGATAAGTGGGTTTGCACCTGAAATTATCAATGGAAATTTAGATTTGGTAAAATAGGAAAGGATTTATAAATGGAAATTAAAGTAATAACAATATGTGGCAGTATGAGATATTCAAAGGAAATGATGAAAATAGCTGAAGAACTAGAGTTAAAAGAAGGGTATGCTGTTATTCAATGTGTTTATAACATTGATGGACAGAGATATGAAGGCGTTGATGCTAGTATTTTAGATAAAATTCATAGAAAGAAAATTGATATAAGCGATGCTATATATATTGTAAATATTGATGGATATATTGGAAATAGCACAAGGAATGAAATTGAGTATGCTAAAAATAATGGAAAAGAAGTTATATATCATGAAAAAGTAGATTAATATTTTAAGGTGGTGTAAACTATTAATCAATATACTAGGATAACCCAAATATATGAAAGAAAGAAGAAACAGATAAGATTGGAGGTCATATATGTTAAATGCGAATAAAGTAACAGACATAAAAGAGATTTCTAAATATGGAAAAGCAAAAGGTTTTCTATTAGCTAAAAGATATAATTTACCAACATTTTCAAATTTTTTTATAATAGAAAATGAAGATGAAGTACAAGCATTATTAGATACATATAAGAATCAAAATGATTTTTGTATGCGTTCAGATGCAAAGATAGGAGATGCTCCTATTGGTGTAGGAGGACAAAATGGAAATAGAAAGACTATATTTGACTTTATTAAAAAAGTAAGAGAAAAGTCAAATGAATTAGGTTCAAGTGGAGTAGCAATAATATATTGGAATGAAGGAGATTTTTGCCCAACATATAAAATAGAAGGTACTTTTTATCTAGATTATAGGACACAGAAAGAATTGCTCATAGATTATATTGGTAAAGGCTGGGATGGTTCTTATTTAAGCCATGGAAGCGCTTGTCATGAAACTTATGCAATTCCATGGGAAGATATTCTGTTTTTAAATGATAATAATATAAAAAAATATAGAAGACAAGTAGTAAGTCAAAGTGTATATGAAGATTTAAGAACAATAAGAATTAATGAATTAGTAAAATGTGGTGTATCAAGGGAAGTAGCAGAAAAATCAATTCCTTGTGTATATAACGGCATAAATAATGAATATTTTAGACAAGTAATTAATCGAGTAGTAGTACCAATGTATGATAGTAGAGAATTACAAAGATATTATAAAGAGTATATTCCAATTGTACAAATTGAAAATGGAAAAGTTATAGTTCCAGAAGTAATATTACCAGAAAGGTTAAAAGAAAAGAGAGTATTTAATGAAGAAAGATAATATAGAATTTTTTGATATTGTAAATGAAAAAGATGAGGTTGTAGGTAAAATATCCGAAAATAGACAAAATACTATAAAACCATCTCAATTAAGATTTATAAATATCATAATAACTAATAATGATAGAAAAATAGTAGTTCCTAAAAGAAGTTCTAACAGAAGAATATTTCCTAATTGTTATGATTTTTCAGTAGGAGGACATGTTAATTCTGGAGAAGAATATGAAGAGGCAGCTTATAGAGAACTTAAAGAAGAGTTAGGAATAACAAATGTTAAATTACTAGAAGTTGCTTATTTTTCTCCATATGATAGTAATAGTAAAACATTTCAAAAAGTATACATACTAAAATACAATAATGAAATTACAAATTATGACCAAGATGGTATTGAAAAATTATATTATATGACTAAGGAAGAAGTTAAGAAATTAATGAATAATAAACCTAATCTATTTAAAACAGATTATTTTGTTGTGATGAAATATTTGATGGATAAAAATTATTTATAAAAATTAAGTATGTATTTATAGTAAGAAAATCAGGTAAACTCTAACAATAAGTAAAGGTTTCAAAACTAAGAGGAGCATTATGACATGAAAATATATGTATATTTAGATGAAAGTCGGATCAATTCATAAAAATAGTAAAACAAGATATTTTGCAGTAGGTGGATATTTTTCTTATGAAGAAGATAGAATAAAAATAAAAGCAAAATACAAAAAAGAAAATCTTAAATTAAAGAAAGAAAAAAATTTAGGTTTAGATACAGAAATAAAATCATATGATATGACTGAAGAAGAAAAGATAAAAATATTTAATAAAATTCAAGATATTGAAACTTTTCATGGTTGCGTTAAGGTATTTGATAAAAAATATATGAAAAAGGAAATAGTTGATTCAAATATATTTTTTAATTATGCAGTAAAAGTTTTAATTCAAGATTGCATACTACCAGAACTTAACTTGCAAGAAAATGATGAGCCAATAGATTTTATTATAAGTATAGATAATAGAAATATAAGAGTAGGAGAATTGAACAATTTAGAAACATATTTAAAAACTGAATTTTGTATTTATGATGATGATTTCAAAATTACATATTATGATTCTAAATCAAATTATGGAATTCAATTAGCAGATTTAACTGTTAATACATTTTACAATTCTTATAAAAATATAAGCCTAGTTGAAAATATTATAAAAGAATTAAAAACCAAAAATTTTAGAGTAAGTTTATTTCCAAGAAATAGTAGGAATAAAAAATAAAATTGTTCATAAAATATTAGTAAAATATTTGACATACTATTTTTTGTGTGGTAAAATATTTATAAAGTAAGACCTAGGTAAGGCAGCTAAATGCTAAGCGTATGTTAAGTACGCTGCCACCTAGGCATTTTTATTATAATAAAAAATGAATGTAAACATTGTTTGCATTTTGTTTGCAAAAAATAGGAAAACATATATAAAATTAGTACTAATAATATAATAAATATGAAAGGACATAATCCTTGATATTATTTGTAAAAATAATGTTTTATAGTATTGATAATACAGAAATAAAGTCTTCATGCGGAAGTGGTAAAAAATACAAAAACTGTTGTGATAAAAATGCATAAAACCCTTATAAAATAAGGATTTATAAAAATCAAAAAAATTGAGAATTTTGTCCACCGTGGACAAATGTCCACGATTTGTCAACATAAATTAAGTCTTGTGGACAAATAAGGAAGAAAGCCTTATATATCAATAAAAATTGTGTGAACAAATTAATAGATATGTAGTTATTAGATGTCAGCATTTGATATGCTGGCATCTTTCCGTTTATATACTATGAACTTGTTAGATATGATAGAAAGTTTAAAGAGTATCGAATAATCAAAAATACGAGATATTAGGTACGATAACTTGTTTTTTTGTTAAAAATATGGTATAGTAGTTATGTTAAGGAGTAAGAAATGTCATATAATTTTGAAGAAAGATATAATGAAATAAGAAAAAAATTAATTGCTCAAGGTTATGCAAATAAGAGAATAACATATAAAGAATTTTTGTCTTTATATGAATCATATAAGGAAGAAATGAGTGAAAAAGAATTTGCCAATGTTTTAGGAATATCATATGGAAATTGGCAAAATATAAAACATAGAAATGAAAAAGCAGTAATTTTAAAAAAAGATATGACAGATGAAGACAGAGAAAAAGTAAAGCAAGAGATAGTATCAGAATTAATAGAAAGAGGTTATCAAAATAAAGGAATAGACTATACAGAGTTTTTAAAATTATATGAGCCATATAGAATAAAATTAAAAGAGAGTGAATTTGCAAGTATATTAGGAATATCATATGAAAATTGGCAAAATATAAAACATAGAAAACAAAAAGCAGTAATTTTAAGAAAAGAAGATAAGACAGATGAAGAAAAGAAAAGACTAGAGCAAGAGATAGTATCAGAATTAATAGAAAGAGGTTATCAAAATAAAAGAATAGATTATACAGAGTTTTTAAAATTATATGAGCCATATAGAATAAAATTAAAAGAGAGCGAATTTGCAAGTATATTAGGAATATCATATGGAAATTGGCAAAATATAAAACATAGAAATAAAAAAGCAGTAATTTTAAAAAAAGAAGATAAGACAGATGAAGACAGAGAAAAATTAAAGCAAGAGATAGTATCAGAATTAATAGAAAGAGGTTATCAAAATAAAAGAATAGATTACACAGAGTTTTTAAAATTATATGAGCCATATAGAATAAAATTAAAAGAGAGTGAATTTGCAAGTATATTAGGAATATCATATTCAAATTTGCAACATATAAAACATAGAAATGAAAAAGCAGTAATTTTAAAAAAAGATATGACAAATGAAGACAGAGAAAAACTAAAGCAAGAGATAGTATCAGAATTAATAGAAAGAGGTTATCAAAATAAAGGAATAGACTATACAGAGTTTTTAAAATTATATGAGCCATATAGAATAAAATTAAAAGAGAGTGAATTTGCAAGTATATTAGGAATATT
>CALXAA010000024.1 GCA_944386165.1 uncultured Clostridia bacterium | reverse complement strand
AGAAGGATATGAATCATCAATAGTAAAAGATGAAGCAACAGGAAATTACAACATAACAAATACAATAATAGACCCAGAAGACAAAACAGTAAGTGGAACAAAAACATGGATAGATGGTGGAAAACCACACAATAATGCAGAAGAAATAACATTAACATTAACAAGAACAGCAAATGGAAAAACAGAAACAGTAAGTGGTGTAACACCAGTTTGGAGCGACAACACATATACATTCAGCAATTTAGAAAAATATGATGCAGAAGGATATGAATACACATATAGTGTAACAGAAGCAGAAGTAGAAGGATATGAATCATCAATAGTAAAAGATGAAGCAACAGGAAATTACAACATAACAAATACAATAATAGACCTAAAAGATGTAGAAGTAAATGTAACAAAAACATGGGTAGATAATGAAAATCTATATAAAACAAGACCAGAAACAATAACTGTTAACTTATTCAGAAATGACAATCCAAACACAAGTATTGCCAGTGCAGAAATAAGTAGCAAAGACGGTTGGCAACATACATTTGATGAATTAGAAAGATATGATGAAAATGGATATGAATATACTTATGCAGTAACAGAAAATGCTGTAAAAGGATATAAAACAACTATAGAAGAAGGTACAACAACAGGAAATTACAAAATAACCAATTCATTAATATTAGGAATCGATAAGAAAGCAACAGATAAAAGTGGAAGAGAAATTACAGAATTAATATATAATCCAAACGAACCATCAAGCAAAAACTTTAATTATGTATTAACTGTAACAAGTCTTGAATTACAAAAAGATTCACAAATAGTAACAGATATATTACCTACAGGAATAACAATTGCTGAAGGTTGGTCAGATCCAAATGTAACAGTAACAACAAATGGAGAAACTGGAAGACAAACAATTACATGGACAGTTGACTTAAGAACATCAACAACAGCTACTTTAACAATACCTGTTGTAGCAAATGAAATCTTATTTAGTGAAAGTGAAACAGAAGAGACAACTGAAGTATCTGTAATAGACTTAAAATTTGAAAGAATAGGAAATGACGAACCCCTTAAAGCAAAAAATCCTAGTAGTAAAAATGTAAATATATATCTAAGAGCAGTTGATGCAGCAACACCAGAAACAGGAAATGGATATATATATGCAGGAACAATAGAAAAGTCAGACCTAGTTGTTAATGACTCACTATTTGTTACAGGATATGATGATAATAAGGTAAATAATATATTAGCATCAGGAAATATGGAAGCTATTGAAAATATGTTAGTAGATTTCTCTAAAAATAATACAGATTCAGTAAATGGATTAGGAAAATACTTGAAAAATGGTTTACCTTCAAATGATTACATTAATAGTGTATTAAATGAATTATATGACGGAGCAGTACAAATAGCTCCTACACAAGTAATATTGTGGTACAAAGTACCTTATGAAGTAGATGGAGAAATGAATAGACATTATAAAATATCAGATGAAAATAATACTGAATTATTTGATGGTAATGTAACAGTTCAAGAATGTACACATCATATTGATGGATTGATAGTTGATATATCAACATTAGGTGGATATATACCAGAAGGAACAACTATACCAGTTAAGAATACAGCAACACTTGGAAAATTGTATGATGATGCAACAGTTGATATAATATATAGGTCAACACAATTAACAAAAAATAATAAAGCAACAACATCTTATGTAGAAAACACAACTAACACTGTAATTCAAGAACAACAAGAAGAAACAATAGACACAATAGACACTGAACTAAAAGACACAGCAAATGCAGTATTAGAAGAACAAAAAGAAGTAGCAAACACAGAAGTAGTAGAAACAAAAGATGCAACAAATGTAGTATTAGAAGAGTCAGAAAAATTAACTGAAACAAAACAAATACAAAAAGCCCAAGAAAATGAAGAAGTAACTGTACAAGAAAAAGGAGAAAAGGCTATCACGCCATCAGAAGACATAGTATCAACCAATAATTCTAATAACAACAAGGAAGAATTCGCAGATATTGTAAATGAAAATTTAACAGAAGGCGAAACAAAAACAATAGATGAATTAGAAGTTGAAGAAGCAAGCAAACCAAATAATGAATCTGAAATAACAGTTAAAAACGTAGAGCCTTTAAGTAACAATACAGATTTAGTTGATGATTTTTCTGAAAAAGCACAATAATATTATGAAAGAGAATTTCTTTGGAAATTCTCTTTCCAAAATAAAAATTAAGAAAATAGAAAAAAATACTTGACAATAGAATTTATAATGTTGTATAATAGTCATTGTCAAGTAAAAATGCGGATGTGGCGGAACTGGCAGACGCGCTGGTCTTAGGAACCAGTGCCCACGGCGTGGAGGTTCGAGTCCTCTCATCCGCACCAATGACGTTTCTGTTCGAACGCCATCAAACAGAATTGATACAAAATCAATCAGAAATAGAATCTGGTTGATTTTTTTGTACAAAAATTAAATATTAAAAAAATCTTAAATATACTAAAAACACTTGAAAAAAATAAAAAAAGGAAATAAAATATACACATAAAATAAAAATTATTATTAAAGCAAAAGGTTTATAGATGTCCCTTTACAAAAAACTAAATATATTATATAAAGGAAGTTATAATATGAAAATAGCAATAATAACAGAAAACAGTCAAGCAGAAAAAAACAAAATAATATATCAAGCCTTAAAACCAATAGCAGAGCAAAAAGGATATGAAATATACAATTATGGAATGGAAAGCAAAGAAGAAGAAAACCTAACATATGTTCAAGCAGGACTATTAGCAGCAATTCTAATAAACACAAAAGCAGCAGACTTTATAATTACAGGATGTGGAACAGGAGAAGGAGCAATGCTAGCATTAAATAGTTTTCCAAACGTACTATGTGGACACATAGTAGACCCAACAGATGCATACTTATTTAGCCAAATAAATGCAGGAAATGCTGTAGCAATAGGATATGCAAAAGGATTTGGTTGGGGAAGTGAACTAACACTAAAATACATATTTGAAAAATTATTTGAAACAGAATTTGGAGGAGGATATCCAAAAGAAAGAGCAATTCCAGAACAAACAAATAAAAAAATATTAGATGAAGTAAAAAAAGTAACACATAAAGACATGCTAACAATTTTAAAAGAAATAAACCAAGAATTCTTATATCAAACAATAAACAGAAAACAATTTAAAGAAAACTTTTTTAAAAATGCAGAAAATGGAGATATTAAAGAATATATAGAAAAGATGCTTAAAAATTAAAAAAACGCATAAAATGATAAAAAATTTAACAAAAATATTGCAAAATAATAAGAACAATAGTATAATATAAAAGGCAAAAAAATACAATATAGTAAAAAGATGAAAAGAGAGAGGTAAAATGGAGTATTTGTATATACTAAAACAAGCACTTATATGGGTGTTAACAACATTTTGGTGTTATCAATTTATAGTAAGTTTATGTGCACTAATAAAATTAAAAGATAAAGAATTTATAACAAACAAAAACCATAAATTTATGGCAATCATACCAGCTCATAATGAAGAAAAAGTTGTCGCAAATTTAATAGAAAGTTTAAAAAAACAAACATATGATAAAAACTTATATGACATATATGTTATAGCAGACAACTGCACAGACAAAACAGCAAAAATTGCAAAAGAAGCTGGAGCAATAGTATATGAAAGATTTGACCAAGCACATAAAACAAAAGGATATGCATTACAATGGTTTTTAAAACAAAAAATAGAAGAAAAAGCAGACTATGATGCATTCTTTGTATTCGATGCAGATAACATTGTAGACAAAAACTTTATAACAAATATGAACAAAAAACTATGTCAAGGAGAAGAAGTAGTACAAGGATATAGAGACATAAAAAATCCAACAGACAACTGGATAACTGCAGGCTATGCATTATTTTACTGGACAATGCACAGATTTTACCATTTAGCTAGATATAACATAGGATTATCACCACTACTAAATGGAACAGGATTCATGGTAAAATTCGATGTAGTAAAACCAAATGGATGGGAAACAGAAACACTAACAGAAGACATAGAATTCTCACTAAAACAAATAATAAAAGGAAAGAAATTAGGATGGGCAACAGATGCAATAGTTTATGATGAACAACCAACATCATTTAAACAATCATGGTCACAAAGAAGCAGATGGACAGTAGGACATATGCAATGTTTAAAAACATATACAGGTCAATTATTCAAATCAGTAAAGAAATATAAAACACTAATGAATTTTGATGGATTACTTTACATTGCTGGAACAGCACCAATGTTAGTAATAACATTTGCACTTATGTTTTTAAACTGTATAATGTATGCTATACAAGAAATGACAACAGGCTTATTTATAATAAATGTTTTAAATTACTTAATACCAACATTATTATTCCCAATTGCCACAGCCTTAATAGTAATGATATTAGAAAAGAAACCAATAAAACCAATGATAAAAGGCTTATTATGTTATCCGCTTTTTATGGGAACATGGGTAATAATAAATATAAAATGCCTATTTAAAAGAGAAACAACATGGGAAAAAATTGACCATGTAAGAAATATAAAAATTGCAGAAGTAAAAGAAGAAATACCAGAAAAAATATAAATAAAGACACGCAAAACGTAAGACACGTATCCGTGTCTTTATCGTGGTATAGGGTAAATAAATATTCCTATACCACAAAAGTTTTTATTTAAAACATATACAATTCTAAGAATAGAAGGTAAAAAAATGGAATTTGAAAATATTAAAGTATATGCTTTTGTAGGACCATCTGGAACAGGTAAAAGCTACAGAGCTCAAATGGTAGCAAGTGAAAAAGGAATAAAATTCATAATAGATGATGGATTACTCATAAAAGGCAATGAAATAATTGCAGGACTTTCTGCAAAAAAAGCACCAACCAAAATAGAAACAGTAAAACATGCATTATTTTTAAGAGAAGAAGAGCAAAATCAAATAAAAAATGCACTAATAAAGCACAAACCAACCAGTATATTAATATTAGGAACATCAGATGGAATGGTTGAAAAAATAGCAGAAAACTTAGGATTGCCAAAAATATCTGAAACAATTTATATAAATGATGTTGCAACAGAAGAAGAAATGAAAACAGCAAGACACATAAGAGAAACTCAGGGAAAACATGTAATTCCTGTGCCAACATTTGAATTAAAAAAAGACTTTTCAGGATTCTTACTTGATCCACTACAAATATTCAAATCAAAAGGAATAGGAAAAAAACCATACATATCCGAAAAAACAATAATAAGACCAACATTTAGTTATATGGGAAAATTCACAATATCAGATACAGTATTTAGGCAAATAACAGAACATGTAGCAAAAAAAACACCATCAATATATAAAGTATTAAAAACTAGAGTCTCAAGTTCAGAAGAAGGAACAAGTATATATATGGAAGTAACCATAGTATATGGTAATAATGTAAAAGATATATTACAAGAATTTAAAGAAAGAGCAAAAAAAGAAATAGAAAACCTAACAGCAATGAATGTAATATCATTAGAAGTAATTGCAAAAAATATATATGTACCTGAAAAAGGAGATAATAATGGATAAAATAAAACTATTTTTCAAGAAAATAATAAGAATAATTGTAAGATCAGTAATAAGAGTCTATTTCATAGTGGTATACAGAGTAAGAGTTCTTGGAAGAGAAAACTTACCAAAAGACAAAAAAGAACCATTAATATTTTGTGGTAATCACAGAACATATAATGATCCACCACTAATAGTTGTCACAGCCAAAAGACATGTAAGATTTCTTGCAAAAGAAGAACTTAAAAAAAATAAACTTTTTGCCTTTTTAGGAGTTATATTTGATGGAATATATGTAAAAAGAGATTCAAAAGACTTAACTGCAATAAAAACAACATTAAAAGCACTAAAAAATGGTGAAAGTATAGCTCTTTTTCCAGAAGGAACAAGAAACGGAATAGAAAAAGGACAAAAAGCCAAAGATGGAGCCGCATTTTTTGCAGAAAGAACTGGAGCAAGAATAATACCAGTTGGAATAAGTGGAGGAGAAAAACCATTCAAACAAATGACAATCAGATATGGAAAACCATTAGACTTTAGTAATAGAAACAAAGACGAATTAGATGAAATAACAGAAGAGATAATGAATGAGATAATAAAACTAACTAAATAAAAGGAAGGATTGAAAAAAATGAACAACGAAAAAATAAGAAACATTGCAATAATTGCACACGTAGACCATGGAAAAACAACACTAGTAGATGCACTATTAAGACAAAGTCATGTATTTAGAGAAAATGAACAAGTACAAGAAAGAGTAATGGATTCAAATGACCAAGAAAAAGAAAGAGGAATAACAATATTAGCAAAGAACACAGCAGTAATGTATAATGATATAAAAATAAATATTGTTGATACACCAGGACATGCTGACTTTGGAGGAGAAGTAGAAAGAGTATTAAAAACAGTTGATGGAGTACTTTTATTAGTAGATGCATTTGAAGGAGCAATGCCACAAACAAGAGAAGTATTAAAAAAATCATTAGCATTAAACTTAAAACCAATAGTAGTAATCAACAAAATTGATAGACCAGGAGCAGAACCACAAAAAGTATTAGACCAAGTAATGGAACTATTTATAGAACTAGAAGCAAATGATGATCAACTAGACTTCCCAGTAGTATATGCATCAGCAAAAAATGGTGTAGCAAAAATGAATTTATCAGACCCTGATGGAGACATGTCATGTTTATTTGAAACAATTATCAAAACAATAAATCCACCAGCATGTGATGAAAATGGAACAATGCAAATGTTAGTATCAAATATTGATTATGATGATTATGTTGGAAGAATTGCAATTGGTAGACTTGAAAGAGGAGTTATAAAAACAGGAATGCCAGTATCTATATGTGAAAAAGAAGATAAAATTTCTCAAGGAAGAATATCAAAACTTTATACACACATGGGATTAAAAAAGGTAGAAGTAGATGAAGTAAAAGCAGGAGACATAATAGAAATTGCAGGAATTCCACAAATTCATATAGGAGATACAATCTGTGATTTTGAACATCCAGAAAAAATACCATTTGTTGATATAGATGAACCAACAGTATCAATGACATTTAGTGTAAATAATGGTCCATTTGCAGGAAGAGAAGGACAATTTATTACATCAAGACACTTAAGAGATAGACTATTTAAAGAACTTGACAGAAATGTAAGCTTAAGAGTTGAAGAAACAGCTTCACCAGACTCATTTATAGTATCTGGAAGAGGAGAATTACATCTATCAGTACTAATAGAAACAATGAGAAGAGAAGGATATGAACTATTAGTATCAAGACCAAAAGTAATTATAAAAGAAATAAATGGAGTAAAATGTGAACCAATAGAAAGACTAGTTGTAAATGTACCAGATGACTGTGTAGGAAATGTAATTGAAAAATTAGGAAGACGTAAAGGTGAAATGGTAAACATGGAACCAGCAGAAGCTGGACACACAAAAATAGAATTCAAAATACCATCAAGAGGCTTAATTGGTTACAGAACAGAGTTCTTAACAGACACAAAAGGTGAAGGAACTATGAACAGTATATTTGATTCATATGAACCATATAAAGGAGATATAGTTGCAAGAACAAGAGGAACAATAGTTGCATTTGAAAATGGAACATCAATAACATATGGACTATATAATGCACAAGATAAAGGAGAATTATTTATAGGACCAGGTGTTGATGTATATGAAGGAATGATAGTAGGAATAAACTCAAGAGGAGAAGACTTAGCAATAAATGTATGTAAAGAAAAACACTTAACAAATACAAGAGCATCTGGATCAGATGATGCATTACATTTAGTACCACCACTACAAATGTCACTTGAAAAAGCAATAGAATTTATTCAAGATGATGAACTTGTTGAAGTAACACCAAAATCAATTAGACTTAGAAAGAAAATATTAGACAATAAAGAAAGAGAAAGAGCTGCAAGAAATGCAGCAAAAGCATAATTAAATAAAAAGCAAGATGGGGTTGAAAAGCAAAATATTTTCAACCTACATTTTTTATAAAGGAAAAATAAAAATGAATAAAGAAGAACTAAACAAAATAAAACAAAAAGCACTAGAAGAACATATACCAATAATAATGGATGACACACTAGAAGTAGTGGATAAAATTCTAAAAGAAATAAAACCACAAAAAATATTAGAAATAGGAACTGCAGTAGGGTATTCTGCAATGTGTTTTTCAGAATATCTTCAAGAAAATGGAACAATTGATACTATAGAAAGAGATAAGCAAAGAGTAGAAGAAGCAAAAACAAATATAGAAAAAGTTGGAGTATCAAACAAAATAAACATATATGAAGGAGACGCAGTAGAAATATTACCAACATTAAATGAAAAATATGATGCAATATTTATTGATGCTGCAAAAGGTAAATATCCATTTTTCTTAAAAGAAGCATTAAGAATGTTAAAACCTAATGGAGTAATTTTAGCAGATAACATATTATATAAAGGATATGTTATGAGTGATTATAACAAGCATAAACAACGTACAGCAGTAAGAAATTTAAGAGAATATATTAAAGAAGTTACTGAAGATCCAAATTTAGAAACAGAAATTCTAGAAGTTGGAGATGGACTTGCTATTAGTAAATTAAAAAAGTAAAGGGGAAAATTATGAAAATAAAAAAGGTGTTTTTTACGATTTTATTTGCATTAATATTTATACTTATTTTACAAAACAAAGCAGAAGCAACACAAAAACTAAACAATTTAGATTTTCAAGTACAAATAAATTCAGATGGAAGCATGGATGTTACAGAAACATGGGATATTTATGTAAGTGATACAAATACACTATTTAAAACATTCAAAACAGATTATGAAAGATATTCAAACATTATAGATGTAACAGTTAAAGAAATTACAGGAGGAGAAAGTAAAGATTTTACACAAATATATGAAGAAATGTATCATGTAACAAAAGATTGCTATTATGGATTAAAAAAATCAGATGGTGACTTTGAAATTGCATGGGGAGTTGGATTAGACAATAGTTCAGAAGATAAAGTATATGAAATATCATATAAAGTAACAGATGCAATTGCAAAATATAATGATTATGCAGAACTTTACTGGCAGTTTCTAGGAGATTATGGTTCAATACCAGCAGACAAAATTACAGGAACAATTTTATTACCATATAATGCAAATTCTGAAAATAACATATTATGTTGGGGACATATAGAAGACTTAAATGGTACAATTTATGTAACTGGTTTAAATGAAATAACATTTGAAGTTACAAATTATTCTGGAGAAAACTATCTTGAAGTAAGATCATTATTTCCAAAAGAAATGATTGTAAATTCAAATAGAACATATAATTATGATATATTTAATCAAGTTATAGAAGAAGAAACAATTTGGGCAGAAGAAGCAAATGCAAGAAGAGAACTAAAAGAAAATTTTGTTAATAGTATAAATAGGGTATTTGCTATAATTGGAGGTTTATGTTTAGTAATAATTATTATTAAATTACTAAAAAATATAAATAAGTTAAAAAACATGGAAAATAAATTCAAACCAACTACAGAGTATGAATATTATAGAGAATTACCATATGAGGATGCAACACCAGCAGAAGCATTATTTATAAAATCTTACTGTAGCCCATATTTTACAGGTTTTGCAAATAGTTTTCCTGCAAATATATTAGACTTATGTTTGGAAAAATATATAACTTTAGAAGTAATAGAAAAAAAATCTGCATTTTCAGAAGGAGTAATAAAAATAACTTTATTAGATAAAGACGAAGCAAATTTAAAAGAAGATGAAAAAATTACATTAGACTTTCTTAAAGAAGTGGCAAAAGATAATAAAGAATTAACAACAAAAGATATAACAAAGTATTTAAAAAGAAAACCTTCTAGCATTAATAAACTTGATAAAGCTCTAAAAGATGTAATAGAAAATTATGCTGAAAAAACAGGAAAATATAATAAAGAAAATGCAAAAATAAAAAATAAATTATCAGTAAAACAAGTTTTAAATTTTGTAGTATTGTTCATTATATTTTGGTTTGCTATGTTTTTGTTTAGTTTAATATCAAGCATAGGTTTTGGAATAGGAATAATTGTAATTTGTTTAGATTTTATTTTACAAATAGCAAATATGATAGTAATAGCTAAAATATCAGGCAAACTAAATATTTTAACACAAACAGGAGTCGACGAAAAAAATAAATGGGATGCATTCCAAAAATACATGGAAGACTTTTCGCTATTAAAAGAAAAAGAAATACCAGCATTAGTTTTATGGGAAAAATATTTAGTATTTGCAACAGCATTTGGAATATCAGAAAAAGTATTAAAACAATTAAAAATTGTATATCCACAAATAGATGATATAAATTCATCAATGTACAGTACATTTGCATATATACACATCATGGACTCTGTAGATTTTAGCTCATGTGTTAGTTCATCAGTTTACTCAGCAGTTAGTTCGTCTGGAAGTGGCTCTGGAGGTGGATTCTCAGGCGGAGGCGGAGGTGGCCGGAGGCCGGAGGAGGCACTGGAGGTCGCTAATTGTCTGATTGTCTGGGGTCGGTTCCAAAATTGTTTGGGGTCGGATCCAAAAATAAAACAGGAATAGTCAAGAGTCTACTAACTTTGTTAGTAGACTTATTGATATCCTGTATTTTTTTGTTTATTAAAGTTCTTTTTTATTATCTTCCTTTTGTTTGAATATATTTTCCATGTCTTTAGGAAGATTGCAAGTAATGTTCAAAACCTCTTTTGTTATTGGATGAACAAAGGAAATAGAATAACAATGCAAGGCTTGTCTATTAATTAAAGAAGATTTTGAACCATATAAAGAATCACCTATTAATGGATGACCTATAGCCATAAAATGTACTCGAATTTGATGAGTTCTTCCAGTCTCTAAAAAACATTTTACTACAGATATTGAATCTAATTCTTTAATAACTTCATATTTAGTAATAGCATTTTGACCTTTTTCAGAAATACACCTCTCAATTATGCTATTTTCTTTTCTTGCAATAGGCAAATTAATTACACCAGATTTTTCTTTTAAATGTCCTGTAACAATAGCAATATATTCCTTTTTAAAAATATTATTATTCATTTGTCTAATTAAACACTCTTGAACAAATTCATTTTTTGCAAAAACTATAATTCCAGAAGTATCTAAATCAAGTCTATTTACAGGTCTGATTTTTTTCTTAAGACCAATAGAGTCAAAATAAAATCTAATACCATTAGATAAACTATCTTCGAAATGTAAAATAGAAGGATGAACTGCAATCCCAGCAGGCTTATTTATAATTAATAAACAATCATCTTCAAATAGAATATCTAAATTCATTTTTACTGGAACAATGTTATCATTTTCTTCTTCATAATTTAAATCAATTTTTACATTATCACCAATATTAATACTAGAACGTGTATCAATCTGCTTATTATTTAATAAGACTAGTTTATTAATAATTACTTTATGCATTAATCTCGCAGATAATTTAAATTCTTGTTTCAAAATTTGGTTTATATTTTTATAATTATTATTTATAACTTTATATTCTAAGAACACGTAAATCACCAAAAATATTTTATAATTATTTTTTTAATTAGTCAAATTTATTGTAAAATGGTATAAATTAAAGTATAATAGAAAAGTCCTTATATAATAGGATAATCCCTGAAGAAGGGAGGTGAAATCTTCTATGACATCTTATGAGCTAATTTGGCGATTAATTGTTCTATTGCTTTTGAGTGATAATAACAATGAAAGTCAAAATACAGACCCAAACAAAGACTAATCTTTGGAGGCGGACGACGACCGCCTTTTTCTTCTTAATATGCAAAAAAAAAGAGATATGCGACGAACATATCTCGGCGCAAATCTTCTTGACATCTTATGATTTGCTTGAGCTATTATTATTATAGCATCTATTTTAGTATATGTCAAATGGTTTTAAAATAATCTTTAAAATTAAAATCAATCTTGTATTTTTACATTTTATATTGTAAAATATATTTTGTAATAAATAAAGAAAGAATGTGATTTTAATTTGAAAATAATAAATATATTTAAACATATAAGAGTAGTAATGAGACATAAATGGGTAGTATTTAAATTATGTTGTAAAATAGGAATACCATGGAGAGGATTTTTACATGATTTATCAAAATTTTCACCAGAAGAATTTTGGGAAAGTGTAAAATATTTTGATGGACACAAAAGTCCAATAATAGTTTGTAAAAGCATAAATGGTTATTCAAAAGCATGGCTACACCATAAAGGAAGAAATAAGCATCATCCAGAATATTGGACAGACCTAGCATTAAAAGAACAAGCAATAATAATGCCATACAAATATGCAGCAGAAATGGTATGTGACAAAATGGCAGCTGGAATAGTATATGAGGGGAAAAATTGGACACCTAGTACAGAAATCAATTATTATATGAAAGAAAGAGAAAAAGAACTAATAAATCCACAAATAGATAAATTTATGCTAGAAGTATTTACACAAGTTGAAGAAATTGGATTAGATAAAACATTCACTAAAGAAAATATTAAAAACATTTATAATAAATATTGCATAAGAATGGAGAAATTAGATGAGAATAAGATTCAAAAAGTGGGCTAGACCAGAACTAGAAGCAAGTAAATTTTACATTGATAACCCAGAAGAAATAAAAGGAAAATGGAAAGAACAATTTAAAAATAAAGAAAACCCAATATATTTAGAATTAGGATGTGGAAAAGGAAAATTTATATCACAAATAGCCATTCAAAATCCACAAATAAACTTTATAGCAATAGACTTAGTAGACGCAATGCTAGGTTTAGCCAAAAGAGAAATTGAACAAACATATAATCAAGCACAAAAAGAAATAGACAATGTTATTCTAACAAGATTTGACATACAAAGAATAGACTTAATATTATCAAAAGAAGACAATATAAAAAGAATATATATAAACTTTTGTAACCCATGGCCAAAAGGAAAGCATAGAAAGAAAAGACTAACACACACGAGACAACTAGAAAAGTATAAAGAATTTCTTGCAGAAGGAGCAGAAATCTATTTTAAAACAGATGATGATGATTTATTTGAATCAAGTTTAGGATATTTTGAAGAAGCAGGATTTAAAATAATATCCAAAACATATGACTTACATACAACCCCTATATGGGATAACAACATAGAAACAGAACATGAGAAAATGTTTTGTGAGCAAGGAATAAAAATAAAAGCACTAATTGCCAAGACAATTTAAGGACAATTTAAGAACCGGCACCAAATTGCCCAAATTAAAAAGGGCAAAAAAAGAACCGACACTAAATTGCCCAATTCTTAGAAAGAGGATTTTTATGGAGAAAAAGAAAGTACTATTTATATCAAGTACAGGTGGGCATCTAAATGAACTCTTACAATTAAAACCATTATTTGAAAAATATGATTATCATATTATAACAGAAAAAGATGAGTCAACCAAAAGCTTAAAAGATAAGTATGGTGAAAAAATAATGTATTTGCCATATGGAACTAGACAAAAGTTGTTTAGATATATATTTATATACACATATTTATGTTTTAAAACAATATATTTATATTTTAAATTAAGACCTAAATATATAGTAACAACAGGAACACATACTGCAGGTCCAATGTGCTATTTAGGAAAAATATTCGGAAGTAAAATAATTTATATAGAAACATTTGCAAATAGAAACAGGAAAACTGCCACTGGGAGACTAATATATCCAATTGCAGATTTATTTATTGTACAATGGGAAGAATTACTTAAGTTATATCCAAAAGCTGTATATGGAGGTGCAATATATTGATTTTTGTAACATTGGGAACTCAAAATAATAGCTTTCATAGATTATTAGAAGAAGTTCAAAAGCTAATAGATAATAAAAAAATAAAAGAAGAAGTAATTGTACAAAAAGGATATACAAAATTTGAATCAAAAGATATGAAACTTTTCAGTGAAGTTTCACAAGATGAATTTAACAAATTAATAGACCAAGCAAGTATAGTAATAACACATGGAGGAGTAGGCTCAATTATTACAGCTATAACTAAAGGAAAAAAGGTAATTGCAGTTCCAAGATTAAGAAAATATAATGAACATGTTAATGATCATCAAATTGAAATAATTGATTCATTTAATGAAAAAGGATATATTATCGGAATACATGGTGTTGAAGAATTGGAAAAGGCACTTGAAGAAGCGGTAAATTTTAAGCCAAAAAAATATATTAGAAATACAGGAAATATTTTAAAATTGGTAGAGGATTTTATAGACAAAAATTAAAAACAAAAAAATTTACAAAAAATTTACAAACATAATAAAAACTAAGAAAAAAGGGCAAAATTTCACAAAAATTTTGTCCTTTAACTATTGCAAAAAAATCATATTATTGGTATGATAAAAAAGAATGAAAGCATACAAATAAATTGGTCAAGCCAATAAAAAACAAATGCAAAAAAACACAACGAAGGGGAAATAAAAATGATAGAATTTAAAAATGTTAGCAAAAAATACGGAACAGGAACAGAAGCCGTTAAAAACGCTAATTTTAAGATTAATAAAGGAGAATTTGCCTTTCTAGTAGGAAGTTCAGGAAGTGGAAAATCCACACTAATAAAACTAATACTAAAAGAAGAAGAACCAACAAGTGGAAATATAATAATAAACGGAAAAGATACAACATTTTTAAAACAAAGTAGAGTACCATATTTAAGAAGAAGTATGGGAGTAGTATTTCAAGACTTCAGATTATTACCAGACAAAACTGTTTATGAAAATGTTGCATTTGCAATGTATATAGTAAAAGCAACACCAAGACACATACGTAGACAAGTACCAATGGTTTTATCACTTGTAGGACTAAGCGGAAAAGCAAAAATGTATCCAAACGAACTATCAGGAGGAGAACAACAAAGAGTAGCACTAGCAAGAGCACTAGTAAACAATCCATCAATGATAATTGCAGACGAACCAACAGGAAACTTAGACCCAGAAACAGCTTGGGATATAATGAATCTACTAAACGAAATAAACATGAGAGGAACAACAGTAGTAGTAGCAACACATGCAAAAGACATAGTAGACCAAATGAAAAAAAGAGTAATACACATAAACAAAGGTGTAATTGTAAAAGATGATAAAAAAGGTGGGTACGATTGTGAGATTTAATGTTATAAGCTATTTATTAAAAGAAGGAATACAAAATTTATTCAAAAATAAAAAATCAACAATATCATGTTTAATGATAATGATAGCAACAATGTTAATATTTGGATTATTTTTCGTAATAGGAGAAAATATAAATGCATTTGTAAAAAGTGTAGCAGACGCACAAGGAATAAGAGTATTTGTAATAAATACTGCAACAGATGAAGAAATAGAACAAGTAGGAAAAGACCTATTAGAAATAGACGGAGTAAGAGATGTTACATATATATCAAAAGAAGAAGGACTTGAATCAATGCGTGAAAAGCTTGGAGATGAAATGATAGAAGGCTATACAGAAAGAAACATATTGCCAGCATCATATGAAGTAACATTAACAAACTTAGAATTAAATGAATCTGTACAAGACAGTATAAAGCAAATTCCAAATGTAGAAGATTTACGTTCAAGTAATCCAACAATTGAGCAAATAATAAGATTAGCAAGAGGAGTAAAAATAGTTACAGGAGTAATTTTAATATTATTGATAGTAATTTCAACAGCAATTATAGCAAATACAATAAAACTAACAGTACATGCAAGAAGAAAAGAAATATCAATAATGAAATATGTAGGAGCTACAAATAGTTTTATAAGATGGCCTTTTTTAGTAGAAGGAATTATAATAGGAGTACTTGCAGGGCTATTATCAGTTGGAATTATAGCACTTGCATATACAACAATAGCAGATAAATTATCAGGCTCAACATTTTTACAATTAGCAAACTGGAAACTAATAGAATTTTCAAATATGTTTGAATTAATACTAGTAGTATATTTAAGCTTAGGAGTAGGAGTTGGAGTAATAGGAAGTGGAATATCTATGAAAAAATACTTAGAAGTATAACAGAAAGGAAGGAAAAATATGCACAAAATTATAACAGTTATATTAATTATATTATTGATTTTTTCCACAAGCTTTTGTGCATATTCAGCAAGTATTGATGAACTACAAGAACAGTCAAATGAAATAACTCAAAATTTAAATGAAACAAACAATAAGTTACAAGCTGTACAAGAACAAGTTTCAGAAAACATGGCAGAATTGCAAGAACTTAATACTGAACTAGCACAATACGAAGGAGAAACAAACCAAATACAAGAAAATTTAACTAAACTAAATCAAGAAATAGCAGAAAATGAAGAAAAACTTGTACGAATCCAAACAGAATATGACAATTTACAAGATTTAATAGATAGTAGAGTATTAGAATTATATAAAACAACAGACTTACAATTTTTAGATGTATTATTAACATCAACAAGTGTAAATGATTTTTTTACAACATATTATGCACTAGTAGAATTAAACAAATATGATACAGAACTTTTAGAAAAAGCCAAAACTCAAAAAGCAGAAATAGAAACAACAAAAAAAATATTAGCAGAAAAAAAAGAACAAGCAATAGAAAATAAACAAACATATCAAAAAAAAGCACAAGTTGTCCAAAACATGAAAACAAAACAAGAATTTTACTTATCTAAATTAACAGCAGAAGAACAAACATTGCAAGCACAAATAGATGAATATAACACACAAGTAGAACAAATAGAAGCAGAAATAAAATTACTAGCAACACAAAGCATAAGTGAAAGTTATGTAGGAGGAGCATTTATCTGGCCAGTACCTGGACACATGTCATTGACATCACTTTATGGAATGAGAGTACACCCAATAACAAAAGCATACAAATTACATACAGGAATAGACATTAGTGCAGGAATTGGAGAAACATTTGTGGCTGCAGCAAATGGAGTTGTAACAAAAGCCACATTTAATACAGCATATGGAAATATGGTAATAATAGATCATGGTGGAGGAGTACAAACCTTATATGCACATGGAAATGAAATAATGGTACAAGTTGGAGATGAAGTAAAAGCAGGAGATGAAGTTTTAAAAGTAGGTTCAACAGGATATTCAACTGGACCACATGCACATTTTGAAATTAGGATAAATGGACAAACAGTAAACCCATTGGATTATTTAATTTATAAGAAGGGAATAGAATAATATGAAGAAATTAATTTTTAATATTTTAGGAATAATTATAACATTAATATTTATCTTTCAAAATGTATCTGTTTATGCAGCTAATACAAAAAGTGATCTAGAAAATCAAGCATCAGATACACAAGACAAAATAGAACAATTACAAAAAGAACAAGAAGAAATTCAAGATAATAGATCAGAAGCAATGAAAACTGTTGAAAACTTAATTTATCAAATTTCAGATGTAGAAAAAGAAATAGATGATCTAGAAACCAAAATAGATGATTTACAACAACAAATTAAAGTTAATGAAAAAGACATAGAACAAAAAACAGAAGAATATAATAAACAAGAAGAATTATTAGATGCAAGAATGATTGCATTATATAAAAGTGGAGATACATCATATTTAGAAATATTTTTGACATCATCTAGTATGACAGACTTCTTATCAAAATACTATTTAGCACAAGAACTTGTGGAATGTGATAAAGAATTTATGCAATCAGTTACAGAACAGAAAAAAGAACTAGAAGCAAAAAAAGCAGAGCTAGAAGCTGATAAAAAAGAATTAGATTCATCATTAAATCAACAAAAAGCAAAACAAGTAACACTAACAAGTATGAAAGAAGAAAAAGAACGCTATGCAGCGCAATTAACAGAAGCAGAAAAGAAAAATCAGGAAGAAATAGAACAATTTGAAAAAGATAAAGCTGAAATAGAAGCACAATTGAAAAAAATAGCAGAAGAAGAAGCAAAAAAGAATCAAGCAAATAATATAGCTAGCACACCAAGTGCAAGTGGATATATTTTCCCTGTACAAGGCTTATCAAAAGCTAACATAAATAATAAAACATATCCATC
The DNA here is from genome assembly GCA_944386165.1 of uncultured Clostridia bacterium. Taxonomy (GTDB): domain Bacteria; phylum Bacillota; class Clostridia; order TANB77; family CAG-508; genus CAG-269. Next base: position 5,638 of record CALXAA010000024.1, on the reverse strand, counting down.
ATATCCAGGACATACTGGTGTTGATGTTAATATAAATGTTACAGGTAAAAATGTAGTAGCAGTAAAAGCTGGAACAGTAGTTATATCAACAGCATTGAGAAATCCTAATGGTACATATAGAAGCTATGGAGAATATGTAGTAATAAATCATCATGATGGAACTATGACACTTTATGCACACATGCTTTCTGGTTCAAGAAAAGTAGATCCAGGTGATACAGTAGTTCAAGGTCAAATTTTAGGAACAGTAGGAAGTACTGGAAATTCAACTGGTACACATTTACATTTTGAAGTAAAAGTAAATGGTAGATCAGTTAACCCATTACCATATTTACCATAATGGTAAGAAACTAATAAAAAAGAGGAGGTTTCAATCAAAAAAGATTGAAAAAGAAAAATGGAAGAAAATAGTTATATAAAAAGACAGAGAGTATATAAAACAATAATGCTAGTTATCTTAACAGCATTTATAACATTCATTTTAACAAGTATTTTTATAAGTAATCAATTAGAAAGTAATAGTACAACAAACAATTCATCACTATCTTCTATTATTCAAAATTTAACAGGTGGAAGTAGTTTACAAAAAGCAATGGCAACAATAGAAGAAGAAGTAAAAGAAAAATACCTAAATGAATATGATGAAAATAAAGCAATAGAAGGAGCAATGGCAGGATATGTAGCCGCATTAGGAGATCCATACACAGAATATATTCCTGCAGATGAAATGGAAGAATATACACAAACAATTATGGGAAATTATGTTGGAATTGGAATATATATGACTAAAAATACTGAGAAAAACTTAATACAAGTTTTAGCACCAATAAGAGAAAGTCCAGCAGAAAAAGCAGGAATTAAGACAGGAGATTTTTTGGTAAAAATTGATGGAGTAGAATATACAGGAGACGAAATGACACAAGCTTCTAATAAAATAAAAGGAGAAGAAGGAACAAAAGTAACCCTTGAAATTTTAAGAGGAGAAGAAACATTAACATTTGAAATAGAGAGACAAAAAATAAACACAAATCCTGTTTATGCAGATGTAATAGATGGAAATATAGGTTATTTAGGAATCTCAAGTTTTGACGAAGGAGTTGCAGAAGACTTCAAAACAAAATTCCAATCATTAAAAGAAAAAGGAATAACATCATTAATAATAGATTTACGTGATAATGGTGGAGGAATAGTAGACGAAGCAACAAAAATTGTAGACTATATTGTACCAAAAGGAAAAGAAATATTAATAACTGTTGATAAGAACAAAAATGAAGAAATTACCAAAGCTGAAGAAGATGTATTAATAGATATGCCAATTGTAGTTTTAGTAAATGCAAGTTCAGCAAGTGCATCAGAAATAATGGCAGGAGCATTAAAAGACTTAGGAGAAGCCACAATAGTTGGAACCAAAACATATGGAAAAGGAATAATACAACAATTTTTATCTTTAAGTAATGGTGGAGGACTAAAAATAACAATTGAAGAATACTACACTCCAAACAGAACAAAAATTAATGGGGTAGGAATAACACCTGATGTTGAAGTAGAACTAGAACAAAGTGTAACAGGATTGCCTACAGACCAAAATGATACACAATTAAATAAAGCTAAAGAGATACTTAAAAGTGAGCAATAATAAGCTGAATTAAGGAAGGAAAATAAAATGAATTTAGCAAACAAATTAACAATATTTAGAATAATATTAGTACCAGTTATAATGATAATACCCATAATAGATAGTTTAGTTGGAATACCAGGAGAATTTCTTGGCATTTCAACTGCTTTTTGGATAATGAATATAATCTTCATTATAGCATCATTAACAGATAAATTAGATGGCTATATTGCAAGAAGTAGGAACCAAGTAACAACATTTGGTAAATTCTTAGACCCACTTGCAGACAAAATTTTAGTATTATCAGCATTAATAATACTAGTTGAATACGGAAAAATTCCATCATGGATACCAATAATAGTATTAGCAAGAGAATTTATTGTATCTGGATACAGACTAATAGCAGTAGAAAAAGGCGGAAAAGTAATTGCAGCCTCAATATGGGGAAAACTAAAAACAGTAACACAAATGATAGCAATAATATTAGCATTTCTAGACAAATTCAAATTTGGAGACTTCATATATAGAGTATCAACAGAAGCACAAGCACAAGTAAGTTCTGCAAGTATATATATGACAACAGGACAATTTATAATAAACATATTAACAACAGTAATGCTAACAATTTCAATAATTGCAACAATATTTTCAGGTATAAATTATTTAAAAGGAGGAAAAGACCTTTTTAAAGAAAAACAAAACTAAAAACTATTGACAAAAAGCAAAAAATATTGTAATATACTGCTTAAACACAAAAAGTGCACAATAGAGGAGGTACACAAAATGGAAGAAAAAGAAGTAATCCTAACACAAGAAGGATTTGACAAATTAGAAAAAGAATTAGAATATTTAAGAACAGAAAAAAGAACAGAAATAGCAGAAAGAATAAAAGTAGCATTAGGATTTGGAGACCTATCTGAAAACTCTGAATATGACGAAGCAAAAAATGCCCAAGCAGAAAACGAAAACAAAATTGCAGAATTAGAAAATAAAATAAGACACGCAAAAATAATAGACGAATCAGAAATAGACACAAAAACAGTTCAAATAGGAAACACAGTAAAACTATATGACTTAGAATTTGACGAAGAAGTAGAATACACAATAGTAGGTTCAACAGAAGTAAACATAGCAGAAAACAAAATATCAAACGAATCACCATTAGGAAAAGCACTAATAGGTGCAAAAAAAGGATCAACAATAGAAGTAAAAGCACCAGACGGAAACATAGAATACAAAATACTATCAATAAAAAAATAAAAATTTAAAGAAATGTCAAAAATTTGTTTGACATTTCTTTTTCTTTATGATAATATAGAAGCATAAAAAAAGAATAAATGTTTTCTATGTAAAATGTAAAAAAAGGAGAAGTGATAAAAATGGGCACAAGAGCAGAAACAACCAGAAAAGAAAAAGCAATATTAAAATTTATAGAAACACAAGTATTAGAAAATGGATATCCACCATCAGTAAGAGAAATAGGTAGAGCAATAGGTTTAAGCTCAACAGCAACAGTACACGCATATCTTGAAAAATTAGAAAAGCAAGGATATATAAAAAAAGAAGATAAAAAAGGAAGAACCTTAAAAATAATTAAAGGAAGTAATGGAGAACCAGTTATAAACCAAGGCAAAGACTTCTATGTACAAAAAGAATTAGTAAATGTACCAGTTATAGGAAAAATAACTGCAGGACAACCAATACTAGCAGTAGAAAATGTAACAGACACATTTCCAATTCCAATAGACTTTGTTGGAAATAGTGAAAGTTTCATGTTAACAGTAAGTGGAGAAAGTATGATAGAAGCAGGAATACTAGATGGTGACTACATATTAGTAAAAAAACAAGATGATGCACGTAATGGAGAAATAGTTGTTGCATTAATTGGAGAAGAAGCAACAGTAAAAACATTTTACAAAGAAAAAAATTATATACGTTTACAACCAGAAAACCATACAATGGACCCAATAATAGTACCAGACTGCAAAATATTAGGAAAAGTTGCTGGAGTATTTAGAAAAATGTAAAATATTAAAATATAGTGCCAAAAAGTTAGAAAATTAATAAAAAAATAATATAAAATAGCAGGAATAATCTTGCTATTTTATTATTGATATAATATAATTAAAACATAAATTTAATAAGGAGACCAACAAATGAAACAAAAAAATGATCTAAAATTAAATCTAGAAAAAACCCCAAAAAAAATAAAAAGTGGAAACATTTTAAAAAGAATAATAATAGTATTAATTTTACTATTATTTTCAGCATTTATACTAAACAAAGCCAAAAACTATATAATAGAAACAAGTAAAAACGAAATAAACTTAATAATAAACAATAGAAATGTAACAGCCAACCTTAAACATCAAGTAATAAATGAAAATGGAATAATATATGTATCAATGGTTGACATAGAAAACTATTTTGACAGATACATACATATTGAAGACGAAATAAACGAAATAGTTACAACATATGACAAACAAATAGCAAGCATAGGATTTGAAACAAACAAACTAACACTAAACGGATCAACCAAAAAAACACAAGCACATGCAATAACAAAAGAAGAAGTAATATATTTACCAATTTCAGAAATGCAAGAGGTATATGGTATAGAATTATCAGTAACAGAAAAAAATGTTGTACTAGACTCACTAAGTAGAAAACAAGTAAAAGCATATGCAAAATCAAACATATCTGTAAAATGGAAAGCAGATATTTTCTCAAAAACAGTTGACAAAGTAAAAAAAGGAGACATATTAATAGCAATAGAAGAAAATAATAAAGGATGGACCAGAGTAAGAACAGAAAATGGAGAAGTAGGATATGTAAAAACAAGCAAACTTACAAATTATACAACAGTAAGAGAAGACCTAGTTGAAGAAAAACAAATACAAGGAAAAGTAAACATGTTTTGGGACTATTACTCAAAATACGTAAAATGCCCAGATAGAACAGGACAAGTAATAGAAGGAGTAAATGTAGTTTCACCATCATTTTTCTATATAGACGATGATGGAGAATTCCAAGACAAAGTAGGAGATGCAGGAAAAGCATATATAGAATGGGCACACTCAAACGGATACAAAGTATGGCCAATGTTGCAAAATGACGAAGCAGGAATAAAAGTAACATCAACAATATTAAACAGCTATGCAAAAAGACAAGAACTAATAGAAAAAATTGTAGAAGTATGTGTAGAATACCAACTAGACGGAATAAACATAGACTTTGAAAACATGTATGAAGCAGACAAAGACAAATTCTCAAGATTTATAATAGAACTAGAACCACGAATAAAAGAAATAGGAGGAGTTTTATCTGTAGATGTAACAGCACCAGACGGAGACCCAAACTGGTCATTATGTTATGACAGGAATGTAATAGCACATGTAGCAGATTACATAGCATTTATGGCATATGATCAATATGGAAATTCAAGTACAAAACCAGGAACAACAGCTGGATTTAATTGGGTAGAAACAAATATAATAAAATTTATAGAAAATGAAGATGTAGAACCAAGCAAAATAATCCTAGGAATTCCATTTTACACAAGACAATGGACAATAGATTCAAATGGAGAAATAAAACAAGGCGGTAGAGGCGTTGTAAGTATGTTAAATATTAAAATACCAAACAATGTAGAAAAACAATGGGATGAGGAACAACAACAATATTATATAGAATATAAATCAGGAAATGACACAATAAAAATGTGGATAGAAGATGGAACATCAATAGCAGCAAAAGTCTCACTAGTAACAAAATACGGACTAGCTGGAACATCAGGATGGAGAAAAGACATGGAAACATCTAATGTATGGAGTGTAATAAATAATGAATTAAGCAAAACAACAGAAAATGAAAACGAATAAACATACAAACATACAAACATTTAAACTAAGCAGAAATTAGAATTTACAAAAACTAATTTCTGCAATTTTTGTATATAAGAAAACCACGTGCTATGCGCGTGGTTCAAAAAAAGCGATAGCATTGTATGAAAAAAACCTC
>CALXAA010000023.1 GCA_944386165.1 uncultured Clostridia bacterium | reverse complement strand
CCTATCTTTTCTATATCTATTCTTGCATTATCATATCTAATATCTTCAATAGATACTCCATTTAGCTTTAAAACATCTCCTGCTTGTAATTTTAATATTACAGTACTTGTTAGTGTCATTCTGTTACTTGTGCTATTTCTTATTACTGGTGATTGGTTAAATGTATCTTCTAATGTTTGATTATTTACTGATAAAATTGCATTAAAGTTAAATGTTCCTGTTACATCTTGAACTCCAAACAATTGGTATGATACTTGGTATACTCCATTTTCATTTATATTTATTTCATCACTGTTTTCTTGATGACTTATGGCTGTTCCTTCAATTATTTGGTTTTGACTAAATTTTATTTGTGTTGTTCCTAGTGTTATATTGTCTCCATTTCTTGCTATTGCTACTAGAATGTTAGGCATTTTTTCATTATTTTTATTAATTATAAATACTGTAGAAATTAAAATAACTATTATTATTAGAGTAACGTTTATTGTTTTGATTATATTTTTGCATCCACAATTCATAATTTATTTACCTCCTTGTTATAATACTCTTTATACTTATTTATTATTATTTTCTGTTATTGCGTAACGTAATTTATTTTGAACTATTTTGAAAAGTGTATAAAACTCCTGTGCGTTACAGGAACTTTACTATTTATTATTCATATTATTTATACATATTGGTGTTCATATTGTCACAATTCATATAAAATTTCTTTTCTGCTAGTTTATCTTGTACTCCTCGAAGTGCTTCTCCAAATCTTTGGAAGTGTACTACTTCTCTTTCTCTTAAAAATTTTAATGGATCTACTACATCTGGATTATCTCTACACAAATCTATTAATTTTTCATATGTTGCTCTTGCCTTTTGCTCTGCTGCTAAGTCTTCTTGTAAATTTGCTATTGCATCTCCTTTACATGCTAATACAGATGCTGAAAATGGCATTCCTGCAGCTGATTGAGGATATACATCTACCCCATGGTCTGTATAATATGCACCTAACCCTGCAGCTTCAATTTCTTCTATTGAGGCATTTTTTGTTAATTGGTGTACTATTGTTCCTACCATTTCTAAATGTGCTAATTCTTCAGTTCCGAATATCATTTAAAATTGCTTTTGCATTTTGATCTGGCATACCAAATCTTTGTGATAAATATCTTAGAGATGCTGCGAGTTCTCCGTCAGGACCTCCGATATTGACTAATTATTACTTTTGCAAGACGTGGGTCTGCGCACTTTATATTTATTGGATATTCTAACACTTTGTTATAAGTCCACATAGTTTAAAAATTCCCCCTTTCCCATGGCCATGGTTCTTCAATCCATCTCCATTTGTTACATGGGAAGTGAATTGTTAAAGGTCCATATATTTTTTGATATTTGTCTGTTAATTCTCTATATTCTTTGCAATATTTTCTGTGTAAACATATTGCTCTTTCATCATCAACATGTGTATCAAGATATAATCCTAATTCTATAATTGCAAAATTCAAACATTTTATTCTTTCCATCATTTCTTCTCTTGTTTGGTTGAATTTATCACATTCACAATCTGACATATCATTATTTGAATTTGATGTATAATTTGTATTCATCATATTGTACATACAACCACAGTTTCTGTTATCTTCTTCTTGCATTGTTACATCCCTCCCCTATCGTATTTGTTGCCTCTAAAAATTCATTTGTCCTCATTGATTGACAAGGTGTATAAGGACTTACTAGTTCTGGAAATATTGTTCCCATCTTTAATCCTACACATGGTTTGAAAGTTTTATCCATATATTGCCATGGTACATAACTTTGTGCTAACATTGGGTTTTCTGGAAATACTCCCATTTCATATTCTTCGTCAAATCCACATTCACAATCATTTGTCATTTCATCACAACAATTGTTTGAGCATATATTATTGCATTTGTCTTCAATCATATTCTCTGATGAATTACATGTATTATAACTTGAATTGTTCATGCAGTAACATTTTTTGTATCTACGCGTAAACATTTTTTTCCTCCTTTTTAATTTTTATATTACATTTTATGACAATTTTTCTGTTTTGTTACAAAATTTAATTTTTTATAACTCTTGTAAATTGGTTTATTAAACGTACTTAAAATTACATATTTTCAGTTATTTTCTGTGTTATTTTTTTAATGCACTAAAAAAGCTGAGGCAGAAAACTTTTTAAAGTTTTCCACCCCAACTATTGACATTCAACCATTTTTACTCTGCTTGTAATTTATCTATGTTTTTTAATAGTAATTGTTCTTTTTCTCCATATTTTAATACATCTGTTGTTGTATCTATTGTGTAGTTATCTGTTGTTACATAGATACTATCTTTGGATTCTATTATTTTGTATTCGTCTTTTTGATAGTTATATATTTCTACACCATTTTTATAACTAGCGATTATATATGAGAATGGGCTTAATTCATAAGTTTCATTATTTACACTTAATGTTGCATTTCCTAAGAAAAAGTACATATCGCTTCCGTCCCATAAAAATGAGTTTTCTAATAGCTTTCTTTCTTTTTTTCTAACTAAGTATATACTTTCTTCTTCTTTTTCTAGAGTAGAAAATCTTTCTATTTTGGTCATTTTACCATTATTTGAACCTTCTACTTTTGCCATTGTTTCTGGGAATAATACTTTACTTGAGTTTTTATAATATACTGGTGTTGAGTCTAAGTTTATTGCTCCTTCTTTTGTTCTTAATTCTGTTATTTCTCCCTTTTTAGTGATTGACATTACTCCATCATATTCTGTCTTTACTCCTCCAAAGTATTGGTAAAATTGTTCCTCTACTGTATCTTGTGTATTTAATTTTGTTAAATATACATTTATTCCTAATATTACTGCTATTAGTAATAATATTAGACATATTCCTTTTAAGAATTCACTTATTTTATTTGATTTTTTTTTGCTCATTTATTATCATCCTTCTTGTTTATAATGTTTTCCCGGTTTTTTGGCTTTTTTTGATGTTTTTGCTTTAGGTGGTTCTTTTTGTTTTTTGACAATTTGCTTTTTTTCTACTTGTACTTTTTCACTTTGTGTTTTTTCTGTATCTATTTTTTTAGCAGACCTAGATGATGTTGACTTAGATGATGTTTTTACTACCTTGGTATTTTTTTTCTCTGATAGTAGATTATCAAAGTTTTTTAGTGCAAAATATATTGAGTATAGTGTTATAAATATCATTAGGACAATTATTACTTGTGTTAAATACATTTGGTCTATTATTTCTATGCTATATTCTTTTAATGTGTTAATTAAGTATAATATTATTATTTGAGCTATTATATTTATTAATTCAAATAATATATTTTTATGCAATAATACTATATATACTAAGTCTACGAAAAATATCATTGCTAAATATATATATACATTTTCTTCATATCTAAAGACTAAATATAGTTCTAGAAATGTTCTTATCATTATTGCAGATAATATAATAATTTGCTTGTTATTAAATCCACTTAATAGTCCACAATATCTTATTGATTTTTTGTGTATATCAAATTTTGCAGTTATTATATATATAATTATTCCAATAAATAGTACTATTCCTAAAAATATTATTATTGGTGTTAATATGTTTCCTAAATTGTATAGAATTGCTTCCATTATTTAATAAATGTTAGCATATATACTAACATTATCTCCTTTCAGTTTATTTTATAAATAGCTTAAATTCATTGTGTGAACTCATATAATATGCTATTATATTATCTAATTTTATAGATTCTCTTTCAGAATTTTGTAATTCTATGCTTCCTTTAATTTCTCCAATAACTGGTAAGTAATCTTTCATTATTAATAGGTTATAGTCTTCACTTGTTATTCTTATAAAATCTATATCATCATATTGTCTTAAGCCATTTTCTAAACTTAAAATTTTTACTATCATTTTATCATTGTTATTTTCTTCTATATTTTCTTCAAATGTTCTTTTTTTAGCCATTTAGCTTACCTCTATATAATAATTTTTCTTCATCTATATCATCATATTTACCATTTAATATGTCTTCAACATCTTGTAATGTGTCTGCAATATCTACCATTTCACCTTTTATTCCTGTAAAGTTTTCTGATACAAACATTGGTTGTGTGAAATAGTTTCTTAGTTTTCTTGAACGATAGAATATATTTTTGTCTTCATCTGATAGTTCATCTATTCCTAGTACTGCTATTATTTCTTCTAGTTCTTGATATCTTGATAGATATCTTAGTGTTTCTTGTACTAGGTTATAGTGTTTTTCTCCAACTTTTTCTGGGTCTATTGCTTTACTTGTTGATTTGAATACATTTATTGCTGGGTATAATCCTTTTTCTGCAACTTTTCTGTCTAGTACTATTTGTCCGTCTAAGTGTGTTGTTACAGATTGTACGGCTTCATCAGTTATATCATCTGCTGGTATATATATTGCTTGGAATGATGTTATTGATCCTTTATTTGTTGAGTTTATTCTTTCTTCTACTTCACTTATGTCTGTTGCCATTGTTGTTGGATATCCGTTTTCTATTGGTATTCTTTTCATTTCTGTAGAGATTTCTGATTCTGCTTGTATGAAACGATATATGTTGTCCACAAATAATAATACATCTTGGTTTTGTTCGTCTCTTAAATATTCTGCAAGTGTTAGTCCAGAGTATATTGCTTTTGATCTTTGACATGGACTTTCACCCATTTGTCCAAATACCATTGACATTTTTTCTAGTAAGTTATCTGCTTGCATTTCATCATAAAGTTCTTTTCCTTCACGTGAACGTTCTCCTATACCACAAAAGATTGCATTTGATCTGAATTTTTTGTATACATTGTTTATTATTTCTTTTATTAGTACTGTTTTTCCTACACCAGCTCCTCCTAGTAATCCCATTTTGTATCCTTTTTGCAATGGAGAGAAAAAGTCTAGTGCTTTTATACCTGTCCATAATGGCTGGTTATCAATTGATATTTCTTCAACTGATAGATTTCTATCATATATATTTCTTTTTCTTAGACTATCATTTGGTTGGTCATCAATTGTTTCTCCAAATGGATTGTATATTTTTCCAAGAATTTTAGAAGAATATTCTATTTGAATTCCTCCTTCTTGTAAATCTACATCTATTCCTTTTTTTAGTCCAGCAACTCTTGAATATGGTATAGCTTGTGCAATATTTGAATCTATTTCTATTATCTCAAATTTGTATATTTGACCTTCTAGTTCACATTGTAAAACATCTTTAATTCTTATGTTTTGGTCATATAATAATACCTTAACACTTAATTCTGATACCTCTATTATTTTTCCTACGTTTTTTTTCATTGTTTTAACAATCCTTTCTTAATTGCTACAAGTTTTATTCTTCAATATTTTTTAGTTTTATGAAGTTGTCTATAACTTTTTTAAAACTCTTTTGTTTAATTGCTTTCTTTTCTTTTCTTTGTTCTTCTATTTCTATTTCATCTAACTTTTTTAAAGACTCTTGTGTTAACATCTGCCTTGTTATATTTTCTGAGGCATAAGTATTTTCTATTGCTACTTTAATTTCATATGATAGATATAAAACTATAACATTTGTTAAAATTTCGTTTATGTCTCCTTCTATTGTAAAATCTTCTTTATGTGTTTTTGTTGTTTTTAGATTATCTAATGGTAATATTTTTTTCTTTATTAGTTCTATTTGTCCTACATTATAGTAATGATTGTAAATTAAGTTTATTTCACTGTTATTCTTGTTTACTATTGTGTCATATAAAATTTCTTCAATTTGTCCAGTATAATTTGCATATTCGTCTTTGTTTATTTGTAAAATTATACTTGGATCATTACTTTTTACTTTTTTTCCTATTATTATTTTTTGACATTTATTGTCTCTTTCTGCTTTTTTTACACTACTGTTTAAGTTTCCACAAAATCCCATGTCATTTCCTATATAAATGTTTAGTGGTTTTTTCATTCTGTTTAAGCTTAATACTTTTTTGTCTAATAATAAATTTCTATTGTTTAATATGTTATCAGCAAATTCTGTTAGTTCTCTTTCGTAACTAAAGTATTTTTCTGCTGTTCTTCTGGCTTTATCAACTTTTAATAAAGAATGGAAATTCATAACTTTTACAACATTTTTTATTTTCATCTTATGCTCTCATCCTTCCCCTAGTCTTTAAAAGGTTCAAATCTTTCTTGTATTTCACTTGGTGATAATGGACTGAATTTTTGTTGTTTTAGTGCTTCTTGTATTTTTCTTCCTTGTTTCATTTTGTTTCTTAATTCTTCACTCATTTCGTCCATGTTTGCTAATTCATATACTTCTTTTGTTTCTAAGTAACTTAGAAATTTTCTTCTTATTACTGCTCCAAGTTTTTTCATTTCTTCATCTTGTACTGCTCCTCCTAATCTTGAAACAGAAACACCATAGTTTATTGCTGGTTTGTTTCCTCTACTATATTCTTTTTCAGATAAAACAATTTGTCCATCTGTTATAGATATTATATTTGTAGATATATAATCTGTAATGTCTCCTCCTTTGGTTTCAACTATAGGAAGAATTGTTATTGAACCTCCATTTTTGTATTGACATCCTTTTTCTAATAGTCTTGCATGTAAGTAAAAGATGTCTGCTGGATATGCTTCTCTTCCTGGTGTTCTTCCAGAAATTAGGCTTATTTCTCTATATATATCTGCATGTTTTTTTAGGTCATCTATTACTACTAATACATCTTTTCCTTGGTGCATGTATTCTTCTGCAATAGATAATCCTACATATGGTGTTAAACTTGCAACTGGTGGTGTTTCGTCATTTGTTGAAACACACATTGTTGTATATGATAATGCATTTCTTTTTAATAATTCATTATATATATTTTTTATTTCTTTTTTGGTTTTTCCTACTGCTATATAAACACATACAATGTCATCACCAGTTTTTCTCATTTCTTTGCCTTGGTTTACAATAGCATCTAGTGCTATTTGTGTTTTTCCAGTTCTTTTGTCTCCTATTATAAGTTGTCTTTGACCTTTTCCTATTGGATATATTAAATCTATTCCTGCTATTCCTGTAAGCATTGGTCTTTTTACTGCTCTTCTGTCCATAATTGGAATAGTTGGGTTTTCTATGTTTATATATTTAAATTTTTCAAAAGCTCTACCTGTTAATAAATCTATTCCAAATAAATCTACTATTCTTCCTAGTCCTTCTTCAGCAAATATTGCTTTAAATTGCTCTCCTGTTGCATTTACTATATCTCCAACTTGGATTGGTGCATTTTGCTTAACTATTGCAACTATAACAGAATGTTCTTTTATTTGGTTTATATATCCCATTCCTTTTTCCCATATTATTACTTTTTCGAAAAATCCTACATTTTCTAATCCTGTTACTTCTATTATATAGTCTTTAACATTTATTACTTTTCCAGAGTCAAAAACATTTTCTTTATTTTTTATTTGCTCTATTTTTTTATTTACTAAATTTTCAATATGTGTACTCATTTTTTATTTCCTTCCTAGTTTATTATTTGGAAAACATTGCTTTTGTAATTTTTATATACTATAATCATATATTTTTCCTTTGTAATATATAATTACTCCTTCAGACATGTTTTTATAAAATTTGGTTTTTATTCTTCTGTCTAATTTGTTATAACTTATATCTGTTTGTCCAACATATATATATATGTTTGGATTATATTTTTTTAATAGCTCATCTAATTCGTCTATTAATTTGGTTGTTGTAAATTTGTCTTTATTAAATTTGCTTTCAAATTTTAATAATTTGTTTGCTTCACTTGATATTACTTCTTTTATAATTTGATATTGTTCTTTATTACTTAATGTTAGCATTTCATATAATGCTTTTGGTGTAAATTGTTCTCTAAATGTTTTTAACTCGTTATATATTTGATCATCTTTTGTTTCTGGATGTTTTTGTAAAAATTCTTTTATAACTTTTGTACTATCTACATTAAAGTTTTGTTTCATTTCTTTATAGGTTCTAAAGAATGTTTCTTCTCTGAATTTTGGTGTAGGGATATTATATACGAGTTCTTCTTGTTTATTCTTCTCCATTTTAGCTTTAAAAATACGCATTTCTTCTAATTTTTCTTCAATGCTACTATTAAATACTTCATTTACTTCACTAGTTTGTTGCATTCTTGTCATTAAGTTTTCTTTTTCTCTTAGCTGATTATTTAATGTTTGAATATGTTCTTCTTTTTCATCTATTAAATAATTGTATGCTTGTAATTTTTCTATAAAGTATCTTTTTGCACTGTCATTTATTCTTTTTATTACATTTTTAAAAATAAATACTGTAAATATGAATGTTATAATTAAAGCTAAAATGGCTATTATTATACTTCCTATCATTTTTTTCTCCTATACAACTAATGGATTATAGAATAATAATAAAAATACAAAAGCAAATAATATAAGTAAAAATATTGCAATAACTATTAATATAGTCATAACTGAATGTACAATATCACTTTTTGTTTCTGGATTTCTTCCTACTGCTTCTGCAACTTTTGAACCTAGAATTCCTATTCCTATTCCAAATCCTAAAAACATAAAACCTATCATTGTTCCTATACAATCTAATGTTGCTACTAAAATTGATTCCATTTTTTTATCTTTCCTTCCTTATTTTAATTTTTAAATTTTGTACTCACATCTATGTTCTGGATTTCTCCATCATAAACTATATTTTCAAGTTTTATTACACTCAAGTCTCCATATACATAATCAAAACTTGCTGTGTAACCATTTTCAGATGTTGCTGCATCAATGTCTACTTTTATTGTTTGTTTTAAATCTCCATCTACATATAAACTTACATCACTACTGTCAAATACATAGTTTTTGTCTATTTTAATATTAAAGTAAACTTTACTTGTTGTTATTCTTGTTACTTTTAAATTAATGTCTAATGGTTCTGTTTTTATTGTAATTATGTCTTCTATTGTTTCTACAGATTGTCCATTTACAATTTGTGTTGTTACTAGTGTTACTCTGTAGTCTGAATCTGGTGTAAGTCCTGTAACTGTATATGATGTTTCATTTTTGTTAAGTGCTATTGTTTTACTTATATCTCCATCTATCTCTAATGATACTGTTTGATATTTACTTTCTGGATCTTGTATGTTGTAACTTGCAATTAATCCTACTGATGTAGGGGTTATTCCTCTTATGCTAGCACTTTTTGCAAGTTCTACTTTTTCTTTTTCTTCATCATCTGGAACGTCTATATTTGCATTATTGTTATTATTGTTATTATTGTTATTATTATTGTCAATATCTATATCAATATTATTATTTGTATTATTATTGTTTTGTATGTTTTGATTATTGTTATTATTATTTATTTGTGTATTATTATTGTTGATATTATTATTTTCTATTGGGTTTTGATTATTTTCTTGTTCTTCATCTTCTGCTGCAATTTCTATATTTTCTACTTCTTGATATTGGTTTGTACTTCCTATTATTTTCTTTAAGTCTATTTCACTTTCATTGTAAATTAGTTTTTCATTTGCTACATCAAATTCAAATGTAGGTGTTTGTATTATCATTGGGTTTATTGTTTTTGCATTTAGTTCATTGTTTAATAAATATGTATTTCCTGCTTTGTCTATATTTATTATTAAATATTTTTGTGTGTTTAATTTTCCTGTTTCATTTATTATTGAGTTTGATGTTATTGCATATAATCTGTCTGCTAGTTTAAATAAATTATCTTGGTTAAAGTCTGTTACTTTTGTGTTTCCAGATAGTTTTAAAACACTTCCATCTGTTTTTACTTGATAAACTGTTCCATATAAATCTACTTGTTTTAAGTTTGAGTTATTTAAAACAACTTGTTTGCCTAAATTGTAAGTTGATTTATCTTCTGTTTCAAGATAATAATTACCATCCCATTTTAACATTATTTTTGCAGTGCCTTCTACTTCTATTGGATTATATTCATTATCATATAGGAAGGCACTTTGAGATTCAATGTTATAAGATGTTTTGGTTATTTTTAATGCTTGAAATAATATTACTACTAAAATAGATATTATTGCAATTATTATGATTGTTAAGGAAACAAAATTTAATTTGTTTCCCGCCATTAACTTTCTCAAAGCCATTTACCTCCCTTCTAATCTTCCTCATATACATATTCTACTGTTTCTTCAACAACAACTATTCCATCTTTAATGAATTGCATTTCTATAACATATATTCCTGCTTTGTCAAATTCAGTATTTAATACATATGTATAGTATTCATTTACTGAATCACTGCCATCTATTACAAATTGCTTTGGTACGAATGGTTCTTCTCCATTTATTGCATATCCATTTGTATTATATATAGAATATTTTATTGTGTTTATATCTGTTAATTTATAACTATTGTTAAATATTAATTCTACCTTGTTTCCATTTTTTGCTGGTGTAATTGTTCCTACTGAAATTCCAAATTCGTTTATTTCATATACTGTATAGTCTTTTAGATATGTTTGGAATTTTTCCGGATTATTTGTATTTTCTAAGTCTAATGATGTTGTAACTTGTAATGTATAGCTCTTTGAATCTGATGCATTTTCTAATTCTATTTGTTGATTTAATGTATTTACATCAAATTCTTTGTCTTTATATTGTTCTGGTGTTACATCATTATATTCTTCATCTACAATTTTTATTTTGTATTTATTACCACTTATTACTTTGTCATAATCATATACTGTTACTCTAAATAGTATTTTTTTGTCGTCTTGTCTTGAACCATTAAGTGCTATAATTGGACTTGTTAATTTATCAAATGTAAATTCTTGTTCTTTTGTTCCTAGTTCTAATAATTGCATTTCATCTGGACTATCTAATGGTACATATTCTACTAGTGGTTTTATAACAATTTTGTATTTATCTCCAAATATAAAGTTACTTCCTGGATTTATTGCAACTTTCTTTTGCATATTTTTTTCAAATATTTGGTCTGGATTAATTGTTCCATATGGCTCATATTCTTGTGTTAATTTATTATAATGATATAATTCATATTCAATTCTTGTATATCCAGTTATTCTTTCTAATGAGTACTCAATATTGATGTATTTTTCTTCATAAGATTTTGGTTCATATGTTACTTTTATGTCTGATATTCCTACATCTGCTAATGTTGTGAAATAATATGCTCTTCCTGATACTTGGAAATCTATATCATACAAGTCTTTATCAATTATTTCTCCTGTGTCTAATTCGATTTGTGTTTTAAATTTCATAAAGTAATATGTTTTTGGTGTTAAATCTGAAATTGTAATTTTTTTGCTAAAGTCACTTACTTTTAATGTTAGTCTTTTCAAGAAGTCTTCTTTAATTCCGTTTTGATCTGTTTCATATATGTCTACATATATTGTGTCATCTACAATAGTTGTATCTTTATCAATTAATAAGTCTGCTGTAAATGATGCATTATCTAATTCTGTTTGTATTGTCCAATTTCCACTTGTGTCTTGTAGACTTATTCCTGGTATTATTAAATCAAATCTTATTGTGTTACTTCCTTCACACTTTAATTTTTCTGTATTTACTTGTTGAGGAATTATAACATTTCCTTGATATTTTATACCGTTTTCTGTGTAAACAACTTCTGTTGTTATATTTTTATTGTTTGAAGGATTTACAAGTTGTAATTGATTATCTGTTAATGTTAAGTCAAACATATTATCTCTTAAGCTCGTTCCTTCAACAAGTCTATTAGATGAGTTAATTGTGTAATATTCTATATTATCTGTTATATTAGCTTTTTTTAGTACTACATAATGTCCATCTTCAAAATCAAATCCACTTGTTCCTGTATTATAATATGCTATTACTTGCACTTGAGTTTGTTTTTTTAGTAATTCACCTAAATCATTAAGGTTAATTGCTACTATATTACTACTTGGTATTGATGTAAAATCTTTTTCGACTTTTGTATCTCCACCTACTTCTGATAATATTACTTTTACTGAAGCAATATTGTTTAATTGTGAATTTGAGTCTATTAATTCAATTAATACCTTTGTAGAGTCTAATGATACTTTATATTTTACTTGATTTATATAATTTTTAGCATCAAATTTATGATTAATTAATATTTTTTCTTGTGTTAAATCTGTTTTCATTATGTTGTAATTTATATATATTTCAAGTGTTCCTTTTGATAGGCCTGTAAATGTTACTTCTTTATATGTTGCTGATTTTTCTATTGGCATTCTACTTACTATTGTACTTCCTATTTTTGCATAGAATAGGTTATCTCCTGTAATTGCATTGTCAACATCTTTACATGTATATTTAAATGTCATAGTACTTGTTGCTGATGTAGAATGATACATTATTATTTGAGGTTCTTGTTTTTCTGGTGCTTGTGTTTTTGATTTTAGTTCTACTTCTTCTTCCTCAAATGGATATTTTGTTTCTGCTTCTCCATCTTTATTTAGGTCTAACATTGCTTCATATGTGAAGTAATATTTATTTCCTCTTCTTAGTTCATCAGTATCTTTTGTATTTATGTCTGTTCCATCTAGTACATCAAATGTTGCTTCTGGTATAACTCCGTCTACACCTACTGGTACTTCAATTGTTTTTATCAATTCATTTGTTTCTGCGTTAAATGCTTTATATATTATTGTTTTTGCATATAAATCTGTGTTGTCATATAATGCTCTTACATTATATCCTACTATTGTGCTTGAATTTAAGTCATCTCTTACATTTTCTGCATCTCTATTTCTAATAACTGTTACATTTAATGCATTGTTTACATCTGATGGTAAATCTGGAATTGTTCCATTTGTTGTTATTTGAATTGCATTATTTAGTATTGGTAATGCATTTTTGTAATCTGTATAATCTACAGCATTTCTTACAACTATTGTATAGAATTTTTCGGTAAAGTCATTATTTTGTGCATTGAAAAATTCTGGTGTTATTTCTACTTTTTTCTTGTAGTATTTATCTTTTATTTCACTTTCATATTCATCTAAGTTGTTATCTACAACTTTTATTGTTCTTAATAATGTTCCTGTTGGTAAATTGTTTTCATCAACTTGTCCTGAGTATATACTTATTTCCATTTCTGTAAGTGTGTCTAATTCTAGGTCTGATTGTGTTTCTGTTTCTTTTCCTAATTCTAAACTTACACTAAATGTTTTCTTAACATCTTGTCCATTTTGTGTGAAATTTGCTACTAGATTGTTTGGCTCTGCTGTTTTTATTAGTATTCCTCCTATATAGCATTGTTCTATTGGACCATTACCGTCATTTAAATCTACTGTAGTATATACAGAGAATTGATATGTTTCATTTGCTCTTAAGTTGTTTACATCTACAGGTATTGTGTAACTTCCTTGTGATGTAAATGTTCTTATTGTTCCAACTGAGTCTTGATATGTTACTGTAAATAGTGTATCATCTGTAAGTTGTATTGTCTGTCCTTTATCTTCTACTATAATATTTCCTATTATTCTTTCAAATGTTACTTCTGTTTGTTCAAATCTTACTGTTGGGAATTCTTCTCCATCCATTTTAAATACATTACTGTATTCACTAGCACATTCTACTTCTTTTTCGTTGTCATTTCCAATTGCTACTACTCTAAATGCATATCCTATTTTTCTGAATATTGTTACATCATCTATTTTTAATGTTAGTTCTCTATCTGTTGTTTCTATTGTTGTTACTGGGCTTGCTTCTTGGAAAATTAGATTTCCTTCTTCATCAACTTCTATTGTTCTTGTATCAAATATTTCAAATCTATATTTTTGTATTGATGAATCTGGGTCTACTACATTTTTTAATCTTAATTTAAAGTTTCCGTCTCTTTTATTTATCTCAAATTCTGTACCATTTATTTCTGGTTTTTCTTTTAATGTTTTATATGTTTGGATAATATCTGCTCCGCTTGTTATTATTTGTGATTCATATTGAATATCTGTTACTTTTACTTTGTATGTGGTATTTGATGTTAATCCCATGAAGTTTACTACTTGACTTTGGTCTTCTGTTACTGTACTTAAGAATTCTATATCTTGAGATTGTAACTCACTGTCATTTTGGTCTAATAATTGTACTGTTAGTTTTTTTACATTACCACTTTTTGATTTGTTTACTAGAACTTGTAAACTATCATTTGTTATTATGTCTTTTTCTAGGCTTATTCCTAATGATGTTGTTCTAAATATTTTTGAAATGAAATTTTTTGTGTAATTCATTTCATCAATTTGGTATGGTGCTTCTACTATTAATGAATATTCTGTGTTTGGTTCTAATACTGATGTTGATATGTCTATGCTATAGTTTCCTAAAGGTTCTGCTATTTCATATACTATTTTTCCAGTACTATTTTTTTGTATTCTTACTATTGTGTCTCCTGTTAGTAAGCTGTTTTCATCAGAAATTGTTATTGTTGCATCTACTCTAATTGAGTTTACTTCAAGTTTTTCTACTTTCATTGTTGGTGGCTCAACAATTGTTTCTTCTTCAAAATCATCATCTGTAATATTTGAATCATCATCTGTAATATTTGAATCATCATTAGGATTATCTGTTGATTCTGTAGTATTATCGTCTATAACTACATTATCATTGTCTTGGTTTGTTGTTGATTCTGTACTATTTGTATTGTTGTTTGTTTGTTCTGTATTATTTGTTGTTTGGTTATTGTTTGTGCTTGATGTATTTCCTGCATTATTGTCTGTACTTTCTGTTGAATCTGTGCTTTGTGTATTTTCTTCTTTTTCTTCTTCTTGTGTTAAATCAACTATTGTTACATTATCATCTGAGTCTATTACCATGTTTTCTAGTGACATTTTGTTTTCATTTGCTTTGCTTATTATTTTGCTTGATAAATTTATTTTTATGTCTCCTATTTCTATTGAAGAGTTTGATGATATTGTTTGATATGTTGCTTCTTGGTTATATATTTTTATTATTTCATTGTCTAAATATTCTATTTCTACATAGCCATTTATTTCTTTTGTTGTTCCATCATTGAATACTAATGTTAATGGGTTTGCTAGAATTATATATTTTTGAGGTGAGATTTTCCAAATTATTTTATCAAATGATAATTCTTTTTCTAGATTTTTTATTGTGTATTTATCTTGTTTTTTTACTAATACACTACCTTTTTTTATGTTATAATATGTTATTGGATCATCTTCTATTTCGTCTAAATTTAAAATTACTCCGTTTTTTAAAGAACTAATTGAACCATTTGTGTAATGAACAAAATTGTCTAAATTTACTTTTACACTTTCTCCTTCTGTATCTTTAAATATAGCTTTTTCATTATATTTTTCTTTATATGTAGTGTTTTCTGAAAAATAATATCTACTTACACCTTGTGTATTTTGTGTTGCTTCTGTTCCTTCTTCTGGTTTTACTTCTACTTCTGATGCTGAATTTGATTCTAAAATATATCCTGAACTGTAGAAATCTATTTTTTCTTCGTCGTTTATTTTTATAGTGTTATAGATTAGTATTCCTCCTAAAATTACTCCAATTGCTAACATTGTAAAAATATATTTTTTCATAATTTTATGTTCCTTTCGTTTCTTTATATTTCTTTTGCTTAAACATCTTTATTATACAAATATTTTTTTTTCATGTCAATTATTTTTTGACACTTTTTTTCTTTTTTCGCAAGAAAATTTTTTCCATTTTGCCACATTATAGAAAGTACAAATTTCACACGTTAAAGAAACTAAGCTAGCTTAGTTTCTTTAACAGGTTTTATATTATTTTTGTGTATTATCTTTATAGTTTTCATTAATTCTTGCTAATTCGTCTTTTGCAATTAGGAATATATTTATTATTTTTGGATCAAAGTCTATTCCTGATCTTGAGATGATAAAGTCTTCTACTTCATTTTTTGGCATTGCTTTTTTATATACTCTGTCATTTGCTAGAGCATCGTAAACATCTATTACTGCCATAATCCTTGAAATAACTGTGATTTCATCTCCTTTTAGCCCTTCTGGGTATCCTTTTCCATTATATTTTTCATGATGATGTAATGTAATGTCTTTTGCATATTCTAAAACTTCACTTGAAAGTTTGTCACTATATGTAGACTCTAGTGTTTCTCTACCAATAATTGTGTGTTTTTTCATTATTTCATATTCTTCATCTGTTAATTTTCCTGGTTTATTTAATATATTATCTGGTATTCCTATTTTTCCTATATCGTGTAATGTTGCTGCTGTTGCAATATTTTCTATTTCTGTGTCACTAGCAAAAAGGCCTTCTTTATAGAATTCTTCATATTTTCTTAACATAACTTTCATATATTCTTTTGTTCTTAAAATGTGTTGTCCAGTTTCTTTACTTTTTAAAGATGTTAAGTTTACTAAACTATCATATAAAAATCCGTATACATTTTCTACTTCATTATTATATTTCTTTAAGTCTGCTTTCATTTTTATTTCTTCTTCTTTTTTGCTAATCATTTTTTTGATGTTCCAAACTAAGTTTTCTTCATCAAATTCTGATTCGTTATATGAGTCTACATTTATGTTAAGAATTTCTTCTTTTAATTCTGTATTTTTGTTTTGGTTTAATACTAGTATTGGTATTTCTTTATATTTATTTTTTAGGAATTGAATTAGTACTATTATATTTTGTACTATGTCAAATTCATCTACAATAACTGCATCTACTTTTTTGGCTTGTAAAATAATTTCTAATTCTTTTAGATTTTTTACTATTATTATATTAAAGAATTTAGAAAAGTTTGTTTTAAATTTTGAACTTTTATTTTCATCTGTTGTTACTAACATTATTGTTTTGTCAATTTTTAGTATGTTACTATTTTTTATTTCTTCAAATATTTTATCTAATTTGTTTAATAAATTGTTTAACATGTTATCAAGATTTGGGCTTTCAATATTTTCTTCAATGTATTTTACTTCATTCGAAATTTCTTTTATTCCTAAGCTAGCTAGCGCTCCTTTTAGTGTATGTAAATATTCTTTTTGTTCTTCTTTTGTTAAATTAGTTATTTTATACCTTATGTCTGAAAATTCTTGATACAACATTGTTATTAGTTTGTTTTTCATTTGTTCATCATAATTTATTCTTTGCATAAATTCATCATAAGAATCTATAAATGAAAATTTATGGCTTGTATCTTGTCCTTTGTTTAGGAATTCTTGTATGCTTTTTTTGAATTGTACAGGCATTATTGGTTTTTGAATATAGCTTGAAATATAATTTTGGTTTTCTTTTATTATTTCATCTGTAATATTTGTAGCTGTAAGCGCAATAATTGGCACTTCTACTCCTAAGTCAGATTTCATTATTTTTGATATTTCATAACCATTGTACCTTGGCATATGTATATCCATTAAAATTAATGAAAAATAATCTTTTCCTTTTTCTTCTATTATTTTTATTGCGTCTACACCATTTTTGGCTACTGTACATTCAACATCCAGTTCTTTTAGTAATCTTACTGTTATTTCTATATTTATTTCATTGTCTTCAACTAATAATATTCTATTATTAGTTGTAACTACAGTTTTTGGGACATTTATTGTTTCTGTTTTTGGTTCTTCTTTTGGTGTTTCTTGTACTTCTTCTCTTCCTTTTTCAATATTTATGTAAAAATAAAATTTACTTCCTAATCCATAATTACTTTCTACCCATATTTTACCATTCATTTCTTCTACTATTTGTTTTGCTATTGCTAATCCCATTCCTGAACCATCTTGAGTTTTTGTTGTTGGGTCATCAACTTGAGTAAATTCTTTGAATATTTTTACAGTGTCTTCTTTTTTTATTCCTCTTCCTGTATCTTTTACACAAAATTGAATTTTATATGATGTTTTTGTTTCTTCTGCTTGTTTTACATCAAGCTCTATATATCCTCTGTCTGTATATTTTATAGCATTGTTGATTAGATTGATAAGTAATTGTGATAATCTACTTCTATCTCCATATACATAGATATCGTCATTTAAATTTCTCTCCATATACCATTTTAGGTCTTTGCTTTTTATTTTGTCTTCAAATATTTCATTTATATTATCTAATAATTCTTTTAAATTAAAGTTGCTCTTTGGATTTAATGTGTCATATTTATTGTTGTTTGATAATGCTAGAATATTATTTACAATTTCTAATAACATGTTTGATGAGTCTTCTAGTTTTTTTATGTATTCAAGTTGGTTATTATCTAAACTTGTGAATTTTAAAAAGTATATCATTGCAATTATAATATTCATTGGTGTTCTTATTTCATGTGAAAGATTTGCTATAAATAAATCTTTTGACCTTAGTGTTTCATTCTTTTTCTTTAATTCTTCTTGTAGTTTGTGGTTGGTATCTGTGTATTTTTGTAAGTCTTTGATAAAGAAAAATAGTTGATTATTATTTTTATACATAAATATACTTTTTTCATTTGGTTTTGCTTGTATTATTAGTTTTATATCTCCAGCATAATAATCTTCTTTTAAACATTGTTTTAAAATATCTTTATATATCATTTCATTTTCTTCATAATGAAATAATTCTTTTAAGTTTTTTTCTTTTCCATGATTAATGTATTCAATATTCTGTTCTAAATCTGCTATTCCTATAGTTTCTTCCACTTTAGAAAAAATATTTCGTAATTCTTTACTATTTTTTTCATTTAGTAATTTTGTTTCTTTTTTTCCTTTGTTATTTAAAAAATTTAATATTTTCATTTTTTCCCCCGTAAAACTTTATCAAGTATATTATATCTTATTAATTTTTTAATGTAAATATATTTTTTAAATTTCGACATTTTTTGTTACTAGTAAATTTTTCTAATAATAAAAATTTGTTGGAAATTTTTTTATATTATATTTTATTAAAAAAAGTAAAAACTATTTTGTAAATAAGGTGAAAAAGTAAAAAAATATTTTTACAATATTTTGCCTTAGGAAAGGAATGTAATAAAGATGAAAAAAATATTAAATTTTATTTTATTTTTTGTAGCATTATTTTTTGCCTTTTTTTTAATGCCTAGTTTTAGTAATGCTGCAACACCAGTAAATGATGAAGAATCTTTAAATAGTGAAATACAAAGTGCAGATCCAGGGGCAACAATTACATTACAAAATGATATAACTGTAACAAAACCTATAGTAATTGCTAAAGAATTAGTTATAGATGGTAATGGTCATAATGTTGTTGGTTCAAATGATTGGACATCAACTTCAGGAAATCAAACTATGTTTACAGCACAATTTTCTGATGCTAAGCTTACTTTAAAAGATATAAATTTAAAAAACGGTCCTAAATATGGTGTACAGTCTTATGATGGTGCTAAAATAATTTTAGATAATGTTTCTATTTCAGGATTTAAATATGGTGGTGTCCTTGTTAATGGTGGTAATCTTGAAGTAAAAAAGGTACATTTAGGAATTAATGGTACTAATGAAAATAATGGTATAGAAATTGATAAAGGTGCTTCAGCAACTAATAATCCTACATTAGTGATGAATGGTACACTTACTACTGAATCAAATGAAAATGTTGTACGTGCTGCTGAAAATGGACATCTAACAGAATTTACTATTACTAATTCACCAGATACAACAAACAAAGTTGTTTTAGCTGGAAATAAAGTTGTTTTAACAGATTCAGCTAATAACATTATTTCTGAAACTAAAGTTCCAGATAAAGCAACAGCAAATGCAGATGTAACACAAGTTATTGTTACTATTTTCGCTAATGATGTAACTTATAAAATAACTGTAAATTCTGGAGAAAAAATTACTGCAGATTTACTAAAATCTCATATTAAATTGGCTGAAAATCAAGTAATTGATGGTTTCTTTACTGATTCGAATTTTGCTAATGCTTTTGACTTTAATACTGCTATAACTACAGACACAAATATATATGCAAAAATATCAGTAGTTGAAGCTGAAGAAAATGTTCCAGAAACTACTCCAGAACCTGTACCAGAAGTTGATAAAAATGAAAAAGATGAAACACCAAAAACTGGTGCTGAAAATTATCTAGGTTTAGCAGAATTAACAATATTTTTATCTACAATTGCACTAATAACAATTTACAAAAAAAAACAAAAATTCTAAAAATATAGCATAATTTTAAGGTATAGGAATATTTCCTATACCTTAAGAATTTAAATTGGAGCTATTATGAAAAAAATAATTATAAGTATTTTTCTTGCCTTATTAATTGTTTTATCTTCTCTATATATCATAAACTCCATGTTATTAAAAAAAGAAGCTATTGAAGAAAGTAAATTGCTTGATAATATTAATTATGATGAAATTATTACTAATTCTTCAAAAGAAGAAATGAATTCAAATATTGAAGAAACTCCTGTTGAAACACAGCCACAAGAAACTGAAAGAATGATAAAAGTAAAAGAGCTTAAAACTCAAAATTCAGATATTGTAGGTTGGTTAGAAATACCTGATACTAGTATTAATTATCCTGTTTTACAAGGCTTAGATAATGAATATTATATGACTCATAATTACAAAAAGCAAAAGTCAAAAAATGGTTCTATATTTCTAAGCAAAGATTATGATTGGCAAATTCCAAGTAGTAATTTGTTAATATATGGTCATAATTTAAATAATGGTACAATGTTTCAGGAATTACTAAAATATTCTAACAAATCTTTTTTTGAAGAACATCCTAAAATTCGTTTTACTACAGAATTGGATGATTCAGAATATGAAATTATTTCAGTTTTTAAATCAAGGGTATATTATAAATCTGAAAAAAATGTTTTTAGATATTACTTTTTTGTAAATGCTGAAACTGAGCAAGAGTATAACGATTTTATTTATAATGCAAAAAAGGAGTCTTTATATGATATTGATGCAACAGCAAAATATGGTGATCAATTAATGACTTTATCTACTTGTTCATATCATGTTAAAGATGGAAGGTTTGCAGTTGTGGCTAGAAAAATAGAATAATAGAACAAAAATTGGCAGCCTGATTTTTAGGCTGCTCTTTTTTTATTTAAGTTTTATTATTTCCTTTATTTTTTCAAAAATTCTTTGAAATATGTTTTTCTTATATTCTATCATTGAAGTACTGTTATTTTCTTTAGTATTTTCTTTTTTAAATACATTGTCTAAATTATATTTTCTTCTTAATTTTTCTTGATATCTTGCTTCATTTTCATTCCATTTTTGTATTATTTCTTTTTTTTCTTCTGGCAAAGCTATATAATTATAATATAACAATGCAATCATATCTTTAGTTTCTGGTAAAATATTTTGATCTTTTAAGCTCTTGGTTTTGTCAATTTTTACTTCTTTTTTTGAAGTTTTTGCCAACTCTTCTAAATCTTTTAAAATTCGCTTTGAAATCTTAGATGTAAAAGTTGGGTTAAAATTTTTTAACACATATATAGTTTCTTTTGCTATATCATTAATCTCTTGACTATCTGTCATTTCTTCCATTTTCTCCTTTTTCTTTTGTTTTATTTCTTAAAAAATTTATACCATTTTTAATCTTTTCTTGTAATTTTCCTAATCTTCCCATTCTTGCTCCGCATAGCAATTTCTTTTGCATCTTCTCTGTAAAAAATAAATTGATCTTCTTTTTGTTGATTTGGTTGTGCATCATAATTAAATTTAGAAAAGTCTATCTCTGGAATATCTGCATCTGTTGGTACTTTATCTATAAAACCAAATAAATCTTTAAACAATTCTTCTTTTTTACAAGCAAACATACCGCTTGCGCCATTTGGGCTTATTTTACCAACTCCTGGTAGTTTTTTTATCATTTCTTCATTACATAATTTTGGTACAAAATATTTTACTAAAATATTGCCTTTTGCATCTGTATTATCTATATCTATTGTTAATGCATGCCCTCTATCTCTAATCATCATCAATATTCTGTCTTGCATTGAAATTATGTCTGTAATTCCACAATCTAAATCTTCTGGTATTTCATTAAACAATTTTTGAGACAATTCTGTTGGCTCACCATATAATGTCATTTTATCTCCGCTTACACCATTACTCTTAGAATCTATAATTGGCATTGCTTCCATTATATTTTCATTATTAACTATATATGAATGTATTACATGTAATAATTCATTTACAGTTTTAGATTTTGATATAAGTGCTGATAAATTTATTTGTCTAGATGGTACATATCCTATAAGACTATATTTAACTTCTTCAATTAATTTTTCGTCCATATTTGAAACTTGATTTCTATATAAATCTTGTATATTGGGGTTACTATATGCAGTTTTTAAAAATTTATCCTGATTTTTATCAAAAAACTCTCTAACAGCTTGACTGACATTTTGTCCTAATCTGAAATCTTGAATAATACTAAAAAGTTGTTTTTCTGTTACTTGAAAAAATTTATACATTTTATCAGTATATTCTATTCCATTTTCTTTATTATCTAATTCACTAGGTGCTAGTTTTGACATAGCTTCTTTTATTTGCATATCAGTCTTAAAAAATCTCTTTAATGCTTCATACATTCTCTTTCTTTGGGTTTCTTCTTGACTTTCGTTTTTTATATTTTTATTATTTTCTTCCACTGTATTTCCTCCACCTTTTGTTTTTCTTTTTTTATTATAATTTAATTTTTGAAAATCTTCAATATTTTTTTATAAAAAAGCAAGGAGAAAAAGATATTGTGTTACTTCTTCTCCTTGCCATTAGATTTAGTTATTGAATTTGGTAACTATCTCTTTGCCAGTCTTTATGAGTTTTACTTTTCTTTTTTTCCTAATAAAATCATCTTTCTCCTTAACATCATATTCACAAAATTATATTCCGGATTTGCATATTCTTTTACTTGTTCAAAAGTTAGTCCTTGTTCAAATCCTTTTTCAAATTCTAACATTTGCAAATAGTTATAATCTGTTTTTGCAAATGTTCTAACTTGCTCTGTTGTTAAAGTTTTCAGCAGAGTTCTAATTAAGTTCATTTGCATATAACTAAACTTAGTATTTGCATATAATGCTACTTGTTCCCAACTTAAGTTTTCTTCAAATCCTTTACGAATTTCACGAATTTGCAGAAAATCTGTCTTTATTGATGCACATAGTCTTATTTGATCCCAATTAAGTCCATTTTCAAATCCTTTACGAAGCTCTTTCATTTTTTCCCCATTATACTCAGTATTTGCAAAAAATTTTATTTTTTCCAGATTTAATTTTGATTTAAATCCTTCATAAATTTCAAGCATCTGCTCTCCATTAAATACTTCTGGTTGAGCATAAAACTCTATCTGTTCTTTGCTTAGTCCTGATTTGATTCCAAGCCGAATAGCTTCCATTTGCAAAAAATCGTATTCAGGCTTTGCATAAAGCATTACCTGCTCTTTGCTTAACATTTCGTCAAACCCTTTAAAGATTTCATACATTTGCTTTCCATCAAATACATCAGGCTTTGCATAAATTAATATGCTGTTATAGGTTAAGCCTGATTCAAAACTCAAACGGATTACTTCCATTTGTTTTTCATCAAATTTTGAATCTGCATAAACAAGTACTTGTTCACAGCTTAATCCTTGCTCGAGTCCTTGGCGAATTACCTCCATCTGTTTCTGATTAAATTCAGGCTTTGCATACAAATTAATTTGCTTTTGTGTTAATCCAAATTTTTTTCCTTTGGAAATTTCCGCCCGTTGACTAAGCGAAAAACCAAAAATTTTCAGCTCGCTCCTCATAATAAACCTCCTTAGTTAAGTGTGGTTTTAGACTAGACTGACATAAAAAAATCAGCTTGTTTTCTATTATATATTGCTTTTTTATTTATGTCAATATAAATTCCAATTTACAATATTTTTGTTTTATAAATTCTTTTGCAACTCTTTGAGACAAGAAAAATACTGTTTTTAAGTTTAAATTTAGTATATCATCCCAATCTTTTTCTGTATATTGGATTGCATCTTGTCTTCTTATTGTTCCTGCATTATTTACTAAAATATCAACTCTACCAAATTTTTCTATTGTTTTTTCCACTATTTCATCTACTTTTTCTGTAGTTGTTAAATCTACTTTTATTTCAAAAAATTCTTTTCCCGCTTTGTTTATTTCTTCTTTGGTTAATGTCATATCACTTTGACCAACTCCAACTACATTTGCTCCTGCTTGTGCTAAAGCTATTGCCATACCTTTTCCAAGTCCTCTACTTGCTCCTGTAACTATTGCAACTTTTCCATCTAAATTAAATAAATCTTTTACCATATATAGCCCTTCTTTCTTATATTTTTCTCATTTAAATTTTAATTGATTTATTTCAATTTTTCAAATATTTTTTGATATTTTCTCCTATCTTTACAGATATTTGAAATTATGTTATAATGGTAACATGTTATGTATATCATAACGACCGAAAAAAAATTTTTAAGGTTTAAGGAGATGTTGTTATTTATGAAAGTTTATTATTCGAACAATGGTTGCTCCATAGAAGGCGAGGATTTTTTCCGTTTTTTACGGTTAAGTAAAAATGAAAAAACCGATAATATCTTCTCAGCAGATATTATTATCTCTCGTTTCTGTGGAATGTCCACAGAGAGTTTCGAGGATATTCCTCAAACAATGGCTTTCTTTAAGGGAATGAAAACAAAAAACCCCAAACTAAAACTTTTTATAGGAGGTTGTGCTTCAGAAGTTGTCGATTTGAAAAAACGATATCCTTTTGTGGATGGAGTATTTCGGAGAAGATTAATGGTTGAAGATTTGTCGTCATATTTTCATTATGATCCTTCGGCTGATAAGAATTGTCCTATTAGCTTCTACAATAGTGTCCGTATTCAGTCAGGCTGCTTGCGAAACTGTGGTTTTTGCAAAAAGGGGTATATGAATATGCCACTCAGAAGTAAGCCTATTGACCGAGTTCTTCAAGATATAGGCTATGCTGTAGCAAACAATTATAGGTATATAAATTTGCTTGCAGAAAACTCGACAGAGTATGGCTTGGATCTTCCTGAAAAAGTAACTCTCATTGACTTACTGAGGCATATTGAAAATATGCCTGAGATTACAGGATTAACTATTGCTGGACTGTGCATTGATGAATTAGTCTCAAACAATGAACTTGTAGAGTTTATTAAGAATTCGACCAAATGCTTCAATTTACAATTGGAAATTCAGTCATTGATTCCACGTGTAAGGAGAAACATGAGACTCTCCAGTACAGTCGAAGAAGTCCTAAGCATCCTAAAGGAATTGTCTAACAAACATATTATAACAAATATTATGTTAGGGTATCCTGGCGAAAATGAAGAAAATTTCAGAGAGGAATTGAAACTTATTGAGAAAATGGACTTATACTATGTTCAAGTGAATGTGTATGATGACACTCCATGTGTATATGGTCATTCCTTTGAACAGATTCCAAAAGAAACTGTTATTAAAAGAGAATTCATGTTGTTAAAAGTACTGAATTCCTTGAGGCAAAAAAAGGCTAAAGATTTGATTACGCAATCAAAACATGAGCCTCTTCCTTGCATATATACTCAAGAAGGAACAGCAATGCTGTTAAATGATAGTGGTATCGTTCAATTAAAAAATAATGACGATAACTACTATTATGGACAAATTATCAAAGTGAAGCTTACCAATATTCAGCATTCTTTTGATATTTTTGATAGCAATCAAAGCTTAGTCCTAGAAGGAGTTATAGTTTAAAAAACTCTTTCATCACTATGTGTTTCTATGAAAGGGATGAAATTTAGTATGAGAGAATTTGAAGAGATAATTGATAAAAAAGAAAGGAGCATGGAAGATCCAAAACTAATCTATGAAATGGTTTCCACTTTTATGAAAGAATATCCGAACATGCGGGTTAATGATGCGGTTAATGATGTCTTGAATATGAAAGATATTTTATTTGAGTCTTTTAATATAAATCCCACAAGACAAAAAAGCCAAGAATCTAAATTTAACCAGGCAAGTCCACTCTCAAGAGCTGAAAGAAGAGCTCTTGAGCGTAATTCGAAAAAATCGAAACCTAAGCAGAAACATCCAAAAAAGAAACATAAATAACAATTAAGCAATTTCTGTAGAGATTGCTAAACCCGTGGTGCAAGGAAACTTGCACCACGGGTTTTTTATTTGCTTAACTTACACTAACAGTTTTTAACTTTATATCCCATTTATTGTTTTTGTATGTTGCTTCATATTGGTTAGTTACTGAACCTAGACTTGATTTATATTTTGTAATTTCCAAATTTATTGTTCGTTTTTCTTTTACAACATTAGACACTGATATTAATATGCCTTCTAAATATGGATTTTCTTCACTTAAATAGTTATTATCCTCTTCATCAAAAATGTTTTTTATTTGTAAAATAATATTTTGTTTAGTTGTCTCATATAACTCTGCCATTTGCTGTTGTGATAACCATACTGTTTCATTTTCGACTCTAACATCTATTTTTGTCAATCCATCATCTGTTTGATATATTAT
>CALXAA010000022.1 GCA_944386165.1 uncultured Clostridia bacterium | reverse complement strand
AAAGTAAAAAATTAACATTTTTTTATAATATTCACGAAATATCTAGATTTTTTGAAAAAAAGGTGATATAATAGAAAAGTATTTGGAGCCAAGAGCTCCTAGTTGAAGTACTCATAATGAACATCAAAAGGAGGTTGCTTATGAGTGGTATTTTGGGTTACCCTTTGCAGGGCAAAGAAATTCCTTTGAAGGTCAATGAACGGACCTTCAAGCAGGTTCTCTTTGAACACATAAAAGAGAATGATGTACAGTTCTGCTGCACAGCAAATACGCTCCATGAAGTTTTTAAGAAAAGCTTTTCGCAAAACTTCAGTCGAGGACTTACCAATGACCAATTGGGAGTCTGGATGGAGAGTAGGAATGGGGCACTGCTGCTCAGTAGGCTGGAATATGTAATTTGGCCGTTTGATTTGTTTGATGACATTCAGGGGGTAGAAACGTATATTTTGACTATTTTCGACGACCATGGACGTGCAGTCTATCACAGGAATTTCAAGCCTGAACACAGGTATACCAAAACTTACATTCTCACCTATGGTGAGTAAGTAACGAAGGAGGAAGTGAGGTTAACACCCTTGCTTCCTCCTTCGTTTTACAAAAAATTTTATAAAAGCTTGAAAATTATACTATTTTAGAGTAAAATATATACCGAAAAGGAGAGAAAAATTATGACATTAGTAGAAGATTTAAAATGGAGAGGACTTATAAAAGACATATCAAGTCCAGAATTAGAAGAAAAATTAAATAAAGGTGGATTAACATTTTACATAGGAACAGACCCTACAGCAGACAGCTTACATGTAGGACATTTATCAAGTTTTTTAATATCAAAAAGACTAAAAGAAGCAGGACATCATCCAATACTATTAGTTGGTGGAGGAACTGGAATGATAGGTGACCCAAGACCAACAACAGAAAGAGCAATGATAAGCAAAGAACAAGTAAAAAACAATTTCGAAAGCTTAAAAAAACAAGTAGAAAAAATATTTGGATTTGAAGTAGTAAACAATAATGATTGGTATAAAGACATAAATGTAATAGACTTCTTAAGAGATTATGGAAAATATTTTAATGTAAATTATATGTTAGACAAAGACATAATAAGAAGAAGACTAGAATCAGGAATAACATATACTGAATTTTCATACATGATATTACAAGCATTAGACTTCAAATACTTACATGAACATAAAGGTGTAGACTTACAATGTGCAGGATCTGACCAATGGGGAAATATTACAGCAGGAATAGATCTAATTAGAAAATCAACAGGAGATGAAGTATATGGATTTACAATGCCTTTAGTTACAGATTCACAAGGAAAGAAATTTGGAAAGAGCGAAGGAAATGCTTTATGGCTAGACAAAACAAAAACATCAAGCTATAAATTATACCAATTCTTTGTAAATGTTGAAGACTCAATGGTAATAAATTATCTAAAAATTTACACATTTCTTTCAAAAGAAGAAATAGAAGAATATGAAAAGAAAAATAATGAACACCCAGAATTAAGAGAAGCACATAAGGCTTTAGCAAGAGAAATAATAACATTTTTACATGGTAAAGAAGAATATGAAAGAGCAGAAAAATTAGCACAAAGTTTGTTCAATAATAAATTTGATGATTTAAGCAAACAAGACATATCAGATTTATTTGATGAACAAGACATGAAAGATGTTAATTCCAATATAAGTATAGTAGATATGGTTATAAACGTTGGAGCAGCAAACAGTAAAAGAGAAGCAAGAGAATTTATCTCAAGTGGTGCAATCTCAATAAATGGAAACAAAGTAACAGACTTAAATTTAACAATTTCAGAGGATATGTTTATAGACAATTATTATATAATTGTAAAAAGAGGCAAAAAGAACTATTATGTAGGAAGAAAACAATAGATTACTTGAAAAAAAAGGAAAAAAGTTGTATAATTATATATATACATTTGAAAGGAGTGTATTCCATTGTACGAAGAAAAGGAAGTCACTATTCATTATAGTGGCAAGCATGCACGGAAAGCCCGTGTACGAGCAAACTATTTGGCAGTAGCCACGGCTTTGTTTGTAGTAACAACTGTAAGAGCACAAGTTGTTGCGAAAACAACAGAGGTGAAAGCTTCTGCAAATGAGGTGCCTCAAGTTATGGATAACCAATCCACAACTGTTGAAGAGGTAGAAACGGTAACTCTCCCTTATGGGAGCAACGAAGATCAGTACAACGACTTGGTCGCACAAGAAATTGTGCGTCAAATGGAGGAGGCAGAAAAGCAAAAAGCTATTGTAGAGACCCAAAATACTGAGTCAAGGACAGTTGAGGAATTCTCTGAAGAGAATTCGATGCCCTATACAGAAGCTGATTATAAACTTTTATCGAGAATAATATTTGCCGAAGCTGGCAATCAGTCTATTGAAGGACAGATTGCTGTAGGGGCAACTATTTTAAATAGGGTAGCATCAGAAATATACCCTAATACGATAAGAGATGTTATAACCCAGAAGGGCCAGTTCTCCTCTGTAAAAGGAGGAGAAGTATATGCTTTCGGAGAAGTTGTAAACTTTGAAAGCATTCCGGATAGTTGCAAAGAAGCTGCCAGACGGGCTCTTCAAGGAGAAGATCCCACAGAGCAGAAGCTTCGTCAAGAAGCAATTGCAAAAGGTCTGGATGCCGAGAAGTATGCCTCAGGAGGAGCACTGTTTTTCTACAATCCGACTTGGACGAGTGAGTCTGAGTTGGAGATGAGGAACAGCATTGCTGTAAAGGTAGTAATGGAAGACCACATCTTTTATAAGGTATGGTAATAAGTAAAACACTCCACCTTAGCAAGTAAATACTGCTAAGTACAAGAGAAGCAAAAGTTGTGAGGTCAACTTCTGCTTCTTTCTTTTTGGTCAATTTGGTGCCGGTTCTTTTTTGTCCTTTTTTTGTTTAACAAGGTCAATTTGGTGCCGGTTCTTTTTTGTCCCTTTTTTTCTTGCTTAACAAAATATCGAAAAACAATAAAAAAATATTGACAAAAAATAATTATAGTAATATAATGCATTTAGTTTAATTAAAGAAAGGAATTAAAAAAATGGAAATTTTTATAGGAGCATCAATATTAAGTATATGGCATTCAATATTATTTTGGAATCAAAGAATAGGCTTTTCAGGGATTTTATTTACAATACCATTATTAATAATTACAATGAGAATAATAAAAGAAAAAGCAAAAAATCCAAAAGCATTACTATTATCTATACCAATTATATTATTATCAAGTACATATTTTATATTTAATAATGAAGTATTTAGAACTTTAAACATAATAATTATTCCAGTACTATATGTAATGATGGTAATATTTACAACAACCTCAAAATTTGAATTAAAAGCAATTATTTATAAAGTTATTGCAATGGTTATAGAGCCATTAAATGAATTTGGAGAAGTTTTTAAAAATCTAAAATTTGCAATTATAGAAAAATTGAATATAAAATCCAAAACAAAAGAAAAAACAAATAAAGCAAACATTGTAAAAGCAGTATTTTTTACAGGAATTATATTAATTATAGTACTTGCTTTACTTTCTTCAGCAGATGATGACTTTGCAGAAATTATCGGAAATATATTAAGGTGGATTACAAAAATAAGTATACCAACATTAGTAATTAGAATATTATTAATTATATTTTTGTTTTTCTACATATCTGCATTTTTTATTGACCTACTTTCAAAATATAATGTATTAAAAGAATTTGAAGAAACAGAAAAAGTAGAGAAAAAAGAAAGTTTAACAATAAGAATGATACTAGTTGCTTTAAACATTGTATATCTAATATTTTGCTTTGTAGAAATAAAATCTTTACTAACAACAGAAAATATAATATATTCCAAATTTGCAAGACAAGGATTTTTCCAACTAATGATAGTATCACTTATCAATTTAGTTGTAATATTAAAAGCAACAAATAAAAACCTAGAAGAAAATGAAAAACAAAAGAAATTCAAAAAAACAATGTGTATAATAATGCTAGTTTTCACATTACTAATAATAATCTCATCTTTTGCAAGAATGATTATGTATCAAACTCAATATGGAGATACAAGACTTAGAATATTAGTAGACTTCACATTAATTACAGAAATTATATTGCTTATACCAACAGCAATTTATATAATTAAAGAAAACATTAATTTATCAAAATCATACTTTATAATTATTGTCACAATGTATTGCATAATAAATTTTGCAAACATAGATAAAATCATAGCCAAAAACAATGTTGATAGATTTATAGAAACAGGAAAAATAGATTTAGATTATCTAATAACATTGAATTCAACAGACATAACAAGTGAATTAATAAGACTAAAAGAAACAGATTTTAAATACTATGAAATAAATAATGATAATGATGAGCATGGAGTAGAAGTTTATAGAGAAAGATTAGATAAGTATTTAGAAAATCAACTAAAACAACTAGATGAAAATAATAGAACAATTTCAGAAACAAATTTATCAGAATGGTTTGCACAAAAGGCATTAAATGATGCAGGAATATAAAATTACTATGGGACAAAAAAGGGACAAAAAAGAACCGGTACCAAATTGCCCAAAGGGACAAAAAAGAACCGGCACCAAATTACCCAGACAAAAACGGGACAAAAAAGAACCGGTACCAAATTAAAAAAATAAGAAAAAATTAAGATAAAAAGTATTTATTTGTCGCATAAAATGTAGTAAAATTAAAATAGGGTGATTATATGAAAATATTTAAAAGAATAATTTTAGCAATATTAATTCTAGCATTGATAGCAATATTAATTGCAGGCGGAATATTAATAAATAAAGGCCATAAAATATATGAAACAGCACTTAATGAAACAAGTGTAAAAGATAAAGTCGCAGAAATTCAATCTGATGAAGATTATACAAAATTAGAAGATTTGCCAGAATTTTATAAAGATGCAGTTATTGCTGTTGAAGATAGAAGATTTTA
Source organism: uncultured Clostridia bacterium (assembly GCA_944386165.1). Classification (GTDB taxonomy): domain Bacteria; phylum Bacillota; class Clostridia; order TANB77; family CAG-508; genus CAG-269. Next base: position 23,827 of record CALXAA010000022.1, on the reverse strand, counting down.
TAATCATGGTGCAATAGATCCAATTGCATTAGCAAGAGCAGTATTTGTTAATATAAAATCTTTTGAACTTAGAGAAGGAGGAAGCACCATAACACAACAATTAGCCAAAAACATATATTTTACACAAGAAAAATCAGCATTAAGAAAAATAGCAGAAATATTTATGGCATTTGAACTTGAAAAAAATCTAGATAAAGATACAATTTTAGAATTATATGTAAATACAAGTTATTTTGGGGATGGATATTATTGTGTAAGAGATGCTTCACTAGGATATTATGGTAAAGAGCCAAAGGACATGAATAGAAATGAAGCTAGTATGCTTGCAGGAATACCTAATGCACCTTCAGCATATTGCCCAACAGACCATTTAGATTTAGCTAAACAAAGACAAAACCAAGTCCTAGACAAAATGGTAAAATATGAATACATAACAGAAGAAGAAAAAAATGAAATTTTACAAGAACCAAATGCAGTTGAAGAAAAGGTAAATAATAAAAATAATAGCTAACATGAAAGTGTTAGCTATATTTCTTTTATTTTTATATTAAACTTATCTTCAAAAACCTTCTTTTTAGCAATATACTCTTTAGTTTTAACACCTTTAACATCAATAACATCATAAGAATTATCAGAATTAAAAACAATAAAATCTGCTTTATATTTAAGACCAGGTGCAAGCATAAAAGTTGGCTGTAAACAAAAACCAGTTATTTCTTTAGCTTGAAGTCTTAATTTTAATTCACAATAATAATCAGCCTCTTTTTTACTATCAAAAGTATGACCATCTATAGAAGTTTTATTTGCTCTATATTTACTTCTTTTCTTATTTCCATTTGTAAAATTCCTATAATCATCAACAGTCCAATGTTCCATTAAAATTTCTCCTTTGAATATACTCACCATATTATATATTAAAACCAGAAAATATGCAATTAAATAAAATATATTTTTTTGGTGAAATAAAGAAAAAATTTTTCTTGAAAAAACAGTCAGCTTATTGACAGAATATATAAAAAGTGATAATCTAGTTTTGAAAACTAGATTAGTAAGTTTTCAGAAAGGAAAAATAAAAAATGGAGAAATATTTTGAATCAGTTGATTGTAAAAATATAAAAGAAATATTATATAATTCTGTAAAAAAATTCTCAGACAACATTGCATTTGTAATAAAACACAAAAAAGACAAAGAAAAAGCAGAATATGAAAACATTACATATAAAAAGTTACTTGAAGATGTAAACAGTTTGGGAACAAAACTATATGAACTAGGATTAAAAGGAAAAAGAATAGCAATTGTAGGAAGAAATAGATATGAATGGGTTGTAGCACATCTTGCAAATCTACTAGGAGGTATAATATCTATTCCACTAGACAAAGAATTACAAGTAGAAGAATTAGAAAGTTGCTTAGAAAGAAGCAAAGCAGATGTTGTTGTATTTGACGAAAAATATATAGAAAATATAAAAGCAATAGAAAAGAACAACAAAACAAATTTAACTAAATATATATGTATGACAAAACAAGAAGGATATGATAATTTTTGGACATTAAAAGAAGAAGGAGAAAAAATCTTAAAATCAGGTAATCTTGATTTTGTAAACAATGAAATAGATAATGACAAAATGGCAATATTATTATTCACATCAGGAACAACATCAAAATCTAAAGCAGTCATGTTATCACAATATAATGTTGCATCAAATGTATATGCAATGTTATTAGTTGAAGATATACGTTCAACAGACCACAACTTAGCATTTTTACCATTTCACCATATATTCGGATCAACATGTATGATAGTAATGATTGCAGTAGGAGCACAAACATCATTCCCAGATGGACTAAGATATGTAGCACAAAATTTAAAAGAATATGAAATTTCTATATTTGTAGGAGTTCCACTTTTAGTTGAAGCAATCTATAAAAACATTGAAAAAGAAATAGAGAAAAAAGGAAAAACAAAACTTATAAACAAAGCCAAAAAAGTAAGTAATTTTCTACTAAAAATAGGAATTGATGTAAGAAGAAAATTATTTAAAGAAGTAATTGATGCTCTGGGAGGAAAAATGAGATTCATTATTTCAGGAGGAGCACCATTAGACAAAAAAGTAGCACAAGGTTTTAATGAAATAGGAATAGAACTTGTTCAAGGATATGGTTTAACAGAAACAGCACCAGTAATAGCTGCAGAAAATTTCAAAAAAAGAAAATTTGGCTCAATAGGTTTTCCAATGGGAAATGTAGAACTAGAAATTGTAAATAAAGATGAAAATGGAATTGGGGAAATAAGAGTAAAAGGACCAAATGTAATGTTAGGTTATTATGAAAATGAAGAAGCAACTAATAAAGTTCTAAAAGATGGATGGTTTTACACTGGAGACTTAGCATATAGAGATAAAGATGGATTTATCTTCTTAACAGGACGTCAAAAAGATATGATAGTTCTAAAAAACGGAAAAAAAGTATTCCCAGATGAAATAGAAACAATAATAAAAAGAATAGACTTAGTAAAAGAATGTATTGTTTATGGAATGCCTGATGTAAAAGACAAAAATGACTTAAAAATATCAGTTAAAATCGTTTATGACAAACAAGTAGCAGAAGAAAAATATAAAGGAAAATCAGAAGAAGAATTAAAGAAAATTATGTGGGAAAAAATCAAAGAAATAAACAAAACATTCCCACCATACAAATACATCAAAAACATGATATTTACAGATGAAGAATTAATAAAAACTACAACACAAAAAGTAAAAAGAAATGAAGAAATAAAAAAGATATTAGGATAGTTGGTGCCGACCTTTGTGGTCGGTCATTTTTTGTATGACGGGAACCGACCCCAAAATATTCAAAATATTTATAAATTTACTTGAAACTTTACACATAATGTTATATAATTTGAAAAAAAAAGGAGAAAAAACATTGATATTATATCCAGATGCGTATTTTAAAAATGCAAGAGAAATAACAACAGATTTTCTAAGCAAAAACAATATAAATGCACTAATACTAGATTTAGACAACACATTAATAGATTATGAAAGAAATATGCCAAAAGGGACAATAGAATGGGTAAATGAACTAAAGAAAAACGGCATAAAATTTTTTATAGTAACAAATACAAATAAAAAGAAAAAAGTAGAAGAAATATCAAAAAAACTAGAAATAAAATATATATATTTTGCAAAAAAACCATTAAAATCAGGTTTAATAAAAGCCAAAAAAAGACTACAAGAAAAGCCAGAAAATATAGCAGTAGTTGGAGACCAATTATTTACAGATGTTTTAGGTGGAAACAGATGCAAAATGTTTTCAATATTAGTAGATCCAATAGCAGAAAGAGATATATGGATAACAAGACTAAAAAGACCAATAGAAAATTTTTTAAAGAAAAAATATTTCGAAAAAATAAACAAAGGAGGAGTTATGGATAAAAAATAATTTTATCCATACAATAGAAAATGTATATAAATGATACACATATAGTTTTTTACATTATAGTGGGATTACTAGGATTATTTGTTGGGCAATTTGTAGATTGGATGAACAAAAGATTGCCAGAATATAAAAAAGTATTTACAAAAGAGATATTCCAAGAGCATAAAATAAATCCAAAAGCAAACTATAAATTAATGCTAATAACAATGGCAATATATCTTGCCTTATTATACAGATATGGAATTCAAAACACGATTATAGGAAATTTAAATTTAATAAAATATTTAATACTAACACCAATGTTATTATCCGCATTTGTAATTGACTTTAAGCAACAAATTATACCAAATAGATTAAATTTAACAATGTTTGAATTTGGCCTTATAATAGCATTTTTATATGGAATGTCAAATGTAGCAATAACAATAGATATGTTATTTGGAATGATTGCAGGAGGAGGAATATTTTTAATTATAACATTAATAGGAGGCTTAATTTTTGGAAAAGAAGCATTAGGCTTTGGAGATGTTAAATTAATGGGAGCATTAGGACTATATTTTGGTTTATCAAATATTATAGCAATATCTATAATGTCATTTTTAATTGGTGGAATATTAGGTATAATTCTCATAATAACAAAAATAAAGAAAAAAGATGAATATATACCATTTGGACCATTTATAGTAATAGCAACATTTATAAGTATTTTTGTACCATTTAATGTTTTAGCAAGAATACTTTTAACAATTTTTACACTTGGAATGTATAAATAAAATAAAAAAGGTCATTGAAAGGAATTGAATTAATATGAATGGAAAAATGCAATGGTTAAGAAACAAACTATTAAGTATGGACTTACAAGGAATGATAGTTTCAAATCCAGTAAATATAAGATATTTAACAAACATAAAAGCAGAAGGATTACTATTAGTAACAAGAAAAGAAAATATATTTATAACAGATGGAAGATATATAGAAGATGTACATAATACACTAACTTTATTTGATGAAATAGTTGTATATGACATGATGGGTTTAACAATAGACGACTATGAAAATTTCTTTATGTTTTGTGAAAAAGTTGGATTTGAAGAAAATTATGTAACATATGCAAAATACAAAGAATATATGCACAAATTCAAAATAAACAGTTTAGTAGAAACAGAAGGAATGATTGAAAAACAAAGAATGATTAAAGACGAAGATGAAATAGAATCCATAAAAAAAGCATGTAAAATTACAGATGAATGTTACACATATATATTAAATTACATAAAACCAGGAATGACAGAAAAACAAATTGCAAGAGAAATAGATGACTATTATTATAAACATTCAGAAGGTACATCATTTGAAACAATTGTTGCCTCAGGAGAAAACACTTCTAAACCACATGCAATACCAACAGAAAGGCAAATACAAGAAAAAGACATAATCACAATAGATATGGGATGCAAAATTAATGGATATTGTTCAGATATGACACGAACATTTTTCATTGGAGAAATCCCAAATGATATAAAGCCGATATATGACTTAGTATTAAAAAATCAAATACAAACACTAAATGATATGAAAGAAAACTTCAACACTAAACTATTAGCAAAAATGGTAGACAATGACTTTAGGTTAAACAATTTTGACTTAATACATGCTTTAGGACATGGTGTTGGGTTAGATATACATGAAGCCCCAACCATCAGTATAAAATCAGAAAATTTACTAAAAGAAAACATGGTTGTAACAGATGAACCTGGAATTTACATTGCAGGGAAATTTGGAGTTAGAATAGAAGATACAGTATTAATAGGTAAAGGTGGAAGTGAACCATTAACTGAATCTAGTAAAGATTATATTGTAATATAAAAGGAGGAAATAAAGTGGGATTAAAGGTTGAAAATGTTAGTAAACATTTTGGAAGCAAATTAGCAGTAGATAATATCAGTTTTGAAATTAATGAACCAGGAGTTTTTGGCTTACTTGGAACAAATGGGGCAGGAAAATCAACAACAATAAGAATGATACTTGGTATATTAAAAAAAGATTCAGGAAATATTACATGGAATGGGAAAACAGTAGAAAGAAAAAACATTAATTTTGGATATCTACCAGAAGAAAGAGGAATATACCCTAAAACAAAAATATATGAACAATTATTGTTTTTTGCAGAATTAAAAGGTATGAAAAAAGAAGAAGCAACTAAAGAAATAGATTATTGGATGGGAAGATTAAAAGTAGAAGAGTACAAAAATATGCTTGCTGAAAAATTATCAAAAGGAAATCAACAGAAAATACAATTTATAATATCTATTTTACACAATCCAGAATTAATTGTTTTAGATGAACCTTTTAGTGGATTAGACCCAGTAAATACAGAAATGTTAAGAGAAGTAATATTAGAATTAGTAGAAAAAGGCAAATACATTGTAATGTCTAGCCATCAAATGACTTCTATAGAAGAATTTTGTAAGGACATAGTTATTATTAACAAAGGAAAAACAGTACTTAAAGGAAATTTACAAGAAATAAAAAATTCATACAAAGCCAACAGATTAGAAATAGATACAGAAAAAGACATATCAAAAGAAATTGAAAAATTAAATATGCAAATATTAAAACAAGTAGACCGCAATTATGAAATAGCAATTGATGACGAAGAAAAAGCATATACTTTAATGAAAAATTTAGTAAATAATAACATTAAAATTAATAAATTTGAATTAAAGAGACCAAGTTTAAATGACATATTTATAGAAAAGGTTGGTGAGTAATATGAGAGATTTATTTATAGTTGCAAAATTTACAATAAAAGATATGGTTAAAAGAAAATCTTTTATTATATCAAATTTAATTATTCTATTATTTATTGTTATAGGATTTAATATACCTAATATAATTAAATTATTTACTAATGAAGACTCATCAACAGCAGGAACAAATATGTTAATTGTAGACTCAGAAAATATTTTTGAAAATACATTAACAAATTTAAATGAAATAGATTTAGGCTATAATTTTACAATTACAAATGAAAATTTAAGTTTTGAAGATATTAAAACAAAAGTAGAAAATGCAGAAATAGATGAAGCAATAATTATTAGTAATAAAGATAATCAAATAAACATAGAATATATAGTTAAGAACTTAACAATGATAGAAGCAGTTCCAGAAAGCATAGTAAATACTTTATCAAGCTTATATACTAATTTACAAATATCAAAATTAGGATTAACACCAGAACAAATTCAAAGTATGTCTCCAAACTTTACATTTGAAATGAAACAAACAGAAAATCAAGAAGTACAAGGAAATCCAATAGCCATAATGTTAATTTCTATAGTATTATTTTACGCAATATATTTCTGTGCTTATCAAGTATCAAGTTCAATTACAACAGAAAAAACATCAAAAATAATAGAAACACTTGTAACATCTACAACACCAAAAACTATAGTGCTTGGAAAAACAATTGGTATAGGAATAGTAGGAATTATACAAATAGTTGCAATCATAGCAACAGCATTAATTTCTAATGCATTATTTTTAGAAGAAGGAATATTAGATGGAATTATAGATTTTGATAATGTAACACCATTTTTAGGATTTATAACATTAATATATTTTATATTGGGATATGCTGTTTATGCATTATTATATGCACTTACAGGTTCAACAGTAAGCAAACCAGAAGATGTACAATCAGCAAATGGACCAGTAGCAATTATAGTTATAATAGGATTTTACTTATCATATTTTACCATGATGAACCCAACAAGTGAGCTAAACCAAGTAGCAGCTATTCTTCCTATTTCATCACCATTTTGCATGCCATTTAGAGTAATGATGGGAATTGCAACAACAAGTGAAATATTAATATCAATTGCAGTATTAGCAATAACAATATTTATAGTTGCTAAAATATCAATAAAAATATATTCACAAGCAATATTAAATTATGGAAGCAAAATTAGCTTAAAAGATGCATTACAAATGTATAAAAATAAAAATGTTTAAAGAGGAAAAAATATGTATGATACTATTATTATAGGGGCAGGTCCAGCAGGAATAACTGCTGGTATCTATGCTAAAAGGGGTAATTTAGAAACACTTATAATTCACAATGGAGAATCAGCATTACAAAGAACAAAAAATATTGAAAACTATTATGGTTTTATAGGAGGCATATCTGGAGATAAACTTTATTTTAATGGAATAAAACAAGCAGAAAACCTCGGAATAGATGTAAAAAATGAAGAAGTAATAAAAATAGAATTTAAAGATAATGGTTATAATATAGTAACTAATATAAAAACTTATTCTACAAAATCAGTTATTTTAGCAACAGGAATAAAGAAAAATGCCCCAAAAATAAAAGGAATAAAAGAATTTGAGGGAAAAGGAATTAGTTATTGTGCAATATGTGACGGATTCTTTTATAAAAATAAAACAGTAGCAGTTGTTGGAAGTGGAAATTATGCAGTATCTGAAGCAAATGATTTAATTAATATTGTAAGCAAACTTATAATATTAACAAATGGAGCAGAAAAGCCAGAAATTAGAGGAGAAAATGTAGAAATAAACTCTAAGCCAATAAAAGAATTTGAAGGAAATGACAAAATTGAAAAAATAGAATTTAATGATGGAACAAATTTGCCAATAGATGGAGTATTTATTGCACAAGGAACAGCAGATAGTAGTGATTTCGCAAGAAAATTAGGAATAATGTTAAATGATAATAAAATAAAGGTAGACGAAAATATGGAAACAAACATAAGTGGAATTTTTGCTTGTGGAGATTGTATAGGAGGAACTTTGCAAATTTCAAAAGCAGTAAATGATGGGATGATTGCAGGATTAAGTGTTATACAATATGTAAAAAAATTATAGACAAGGAGGAAATTTAAATGGAAATTTTAGAAATAAAAAATACTGAAGAATTTGAAAACGAGGTATTAAAATCTGAAGGCTGTGTATTTGTTGATTTTTTTGCAACATGGTGTATGCCATGTAAAATGATGGCAGGGATAATTGACAAAATGGCAGAAGAATATACAAATGTTAAATTTGTAAAAGTTGATGTAGACCAAAACAGAGAATTAGCAACAAAATATAATATTATGAGTATACCAACAATGATGATTTTTAAAAAAGGAATGCCAACAAAAACATTTATTGGAGTAACAGATAAAGAAGAAATAGTAAAAGAATTTTAAGCAATAAAGGAAATAAAAATGAATAGAGAACTTTTAAGTGAATACAAAAATAAAGACGAAAAGATGTTATTAGCACAAATTTTAGACAAAGCAGAAAATGCTAATAAAAAAAATAAAATAGAATATACAGATTTTTTAGATATGGCACAAGTTGAATTAGTACAAAAATTTATAAAAAAGCAAGAAATAAAAAATTATATATCTTATGGTGGTTATGAAGATGCAGAAAGAAAAATATTTGTCTTTTATCCAGAAAAATTTAACGAACAAGTAGTAGAAAAAAACTTAGTAAATATTGTACAAATAATAAGAATTAAATTACCAGACGATTTAAATGGAAAATATACACATAGAGATTATCTAGGTGGAGTAATGAAATTAGGAGTAAAAAGAGAAAAAATAGGAGATATAATAGTAGAAAGTGATGGAGCAGATATAATAGTAAGCAAAGAAATTACTAAGTTCTTATTAGAGAATTTAGGAGAACTAACACGTTTTTCAAAATCAACAATTACAATTGAAAATATACAAGATTTACGAAAAGTTGAAGTTAGAAAAGAAGAGCTAGAAATAATTGTTTCTTCATTAAGATTAGATAATGTTATATCAGAACTTGCCAGATGTTCTAGAAATAAAGCCTTAGAAATTATAAATATGGAAAGAGTATTTATAAATTTTCAAGTTGAAACCAAAAAAACTAAACAAATAAAAGCAGGAGATATTATTACAATTAGAGGAAAAGGAAGATTTGTTATTAAAGAACTAGTTGGTCAAACCAAAAGTGGAAGAACAATTTTAAAAATCGAAAAATTTGTATAATTAACATTAAATAAAAAATGTCCCTTAAAATTCAAACTTAAGGGACATTTTTTATAAATCATATTTAGTCATAATATATGCATCTGTAGAATTATTATAATATTTTTTCCTAATACCAAGGTTTTTAAAACCAAATTTTTCATAAAGTTTTATTGCAGGAGTGTTTTCAACATTAACTTCAAGAGTAAATGATTTTAATTTTAAATCAGAACATAAATCTATTAATGTTTCTAATAGTTCTCCTCCAATTCCTCTTTTTCTACAAGATTTTTTTACAACAATATTATTTAAAGTTGCTTCATCAAAAATAACTGAAATTCCAGCAAAACCAACTACTTCATTTTTTTCTTTTGCAATTATATACTTTGTTTTATCATTCTCTAATTCTTGTTTTAAAACATTATAACTCCAAAAATTATCAAAATCAGAATATAAAGTATTTTTCATTAGTTCTAAATCATTTAAAGACATTTCAGTTATTTCCATATTTAATCACATTCTTTCTATTATAAATTAATTCTTACCAAATTATCTTTTGTTAATTAGATTTTTCTTCTAATGATCTTTCTGCTTGAGATTTTCTTAAATATAATGGCATTAAACTAGTATCTATATTATTTTTGTATGCATTTAATCCGGCTAATCCTAAAGAAAAACTACTTAAATTGTTTTTATTACAAAAAATACAATTTTTAAATTTGTTTTTTAAAAGCTCTTTATAAGTAACAGAGCCATCTCCTACAAAAGTAATATTATTATATTTTTCTAATATAGAAATAGCTTCATAAATTGTTTTAAAACTAAATTGTTCAATTTTTTTATAAGTAGTTCCTTTTTCAAATAATCCAAAATAGACATTATCATTTTTGGCATCTATAAGAGAACAAATTATTCCACTATTTTCAACATTGTAAGCTAAAGATTCTAAAGAAGAAATTCCTATACATGGAATATTTAAACTATCTTGAAAAGCAAGTACTGTTCCAACACCAATTCTAATTCCAGTAAAAGAGCCAGGACCTTTGTCACATACAATTAAATCCATATCTGTTAATTTTAAATTTGTTTTTGTAAAAGCTTCTTCAATTACAGGCATTATTTTTTCTGAATGATTTCTTGCATCATCTACAATAATTTCTTCTTTACATTTGTTATCATCTAAAATTGCTACTGTACATAAATTGCTTGCTGTATCTATACTTAAAATTTTCAACTCAAATTGTCCTTTCTTTTTTATTGAATAATGCTATTATACTACATTTAAATAAAAATTACAAGATTAATATTTTTTGTGGCAAAAAATAGAAGTTTTCATAATATATATTAGTACAAGGTAGTACTGGAATACTTCAGAAAGGAATGTGATAAAATATGGAACCAGAATATGATATATATTGTAAAAAAGAATGCAAAAAGAAAGATTGCACATGTTTATATATTATAACAACAATTATATCTTTAATATTATTCTTTTTTATTGGAGTATTAGCTCAGAGTTTAGTTGGAATAGTTGCAGCTCTAACAATAGGTGCAGTAATTGTACTATTAATAACATTAATAATATTATTGATAATATCTCTAATATTATTATGGTGTTGCAAAAAGAATAATAAAAAGAAAAACTGCTGTTAAAAAATAATATTTAGGAGACAATCAAAGTGTTTTGTCTCCTCTTTACATAAATAGAAAATTATGGTATAATTATTTTATGAATATAAAACCTTTTATATTTGAACATAAGAAAAGGAGGGGTTTTTATGAAGAAGAAAAAACTTATATTAATCATAATTCTTTTAGTTATATTAGCTTTAGTTATATTGCTTTTAATACATACAATCAGAAATTTTATAATTATTAAAAATTTACAAGAAAATGTAGCACAATATCTTAATAGTACAAATTATCATATAAAATCATCAGAATCAGATGATAGTGGAACAACAATGAATATTGACTATTACCAAAAAGATGGTAAAATAGCAATAATAATGGAAAGAAACCAAAATGGAAAAGTTTCTAAAATTTCATCATATGAAAAAGACGGAAAAATAAATAGATATTACGATACAGAAGATTCAAATGTAGCAGAATTAGATACTGGTTCAACAATAATGTTTGGTGTAGTTAATTTTTTTGATACAGCAAATGATTTTCAAACATTTGTAGGAAGTATAATGATGAAAATAGAAAAAACAGAATACAATGGAAAAGAATGTTATTTAATAACAGATATACCAGAATCAATATTTTTAAACAGTACAGAAAATAATGAAATATATATAGAAAAAGATACAGGACTATATGTTAAATCTTCAAATGGTACAAGTACAGCAGAAAGAGAATATGAATTTGATAATGTAAGTGATGAAGTTTTCGAAGAGCCAAATTTGGAAGGATATGAAATAAGAGAATAATTAAATAAAAAGAACTAGGTTGTAGCCTACAACTATACAACTTAGTTCTTTTATATTTGTGAAAAAATTTTATAAAATAATGCAAATTAAACCACCAGAACCCTCATTTACAATACGCTCTAGAGTTTCTTGTAATTTCATTTGAGCTTCTTCAGGCATTTTAGCAAGTTTAGTTTGTAAACCTTCATTAACAAGTTCGTGTAAGCTCTTTCCAAAAATATTTGAACTCCAAATACTTGTAGGATCATTTTCAAATCCAGAAAGTAAGTAATTAACTAATTCTTCAGATTGCTTTTCAGAACCAACAATTGGAGATACTTCTGTTTCTATATTAGCACGAATTAAATGTATTGAAGGTGCTGTTGCACGAAGTCTAACTCCAAATCTAGAGCCTTGTTTAACCATTTCAGGTTCTTCTAAAACAAGTTCATCAATAGATGGTGTAACAATTCCATAACCTTTTGATTTTACTTCTTCTAAAGCACCAGCAATTTTATCATATTTTTTCTTGGTACATGCTAAATCACTCATAATAGAGAATAATTCACCTTCATTTGTAATTTCCATACCAGTTATTTCAGAAAGAACATTATAAAACAATTCATCTTTTAAATTAATTGTAATATAAACTTTTCCGGTACCAAGCATTATATTTTCAACAAAAGTTTTAGATATAATATCTGTTGACTCAATTGCTGTAATGCAATTAGATACATCTTTTAAAGCAGAAACATCTGTAAAAGCATTTTTTATTTGTTCAAACAATTTTGCCTTAAGAGGATGAGTATAATCTAATCCATCAATCCATTTTGGAAAGTTAATTTTTATTTCTTCAACAGGAAATTCGTAAAGAAGACTAGCAAACATTGAATTAATATCTTCTGCAGTAAGTTCTTCACAATTTATTGGAATAACTTTTGTATTATATTTATCAGAAAGCTGAACTGAAAGCCCTCTTGCTTCTGGTGAAGAAGGATTTGCACAGTTTAATAAAATTATAAAAGGTTTATGTAATGCACGAAGCTCACTAACAACTCTTTCTTCAGCTTTAACATAATCATCACGAGGAATATCTGTTATTGAACCATCTGTTGTAATCAAAATTCCGATTGTTGAATGTTCTTCAATAACTTTTTTAGTTCCAATTTCAGCAGCAGTTTCAAAAGGAATCTCTTCCTCAGACCAAGGAGTTTTAACCATTCTTGGCATATCATCTTCTAAATATCCAATAGCATTATCAACTAAATATCCAACGCAATCTACTAAACGAGTTTTTAACTTTAAATTTTTATCTATTGTAATTTCCACAGCCTCATTAGGCACGAACTTTGGCTCAGTAGTCATAATAGTACGACCTCCTGCACTTTGAGGAAGTTCATCTTTAGCTCTTTCCTTTTTATATTCATTATCAATATTAGGAATTACCAATAAATCCATAAATTTTTTTATAAAGGTAGATTTACCAGTTCTTACAGGGCCAACTACTCCAATATAAATATCTCCATCAGTTCGTTTGGCTATATCTTGATATAAGCCTACATTTTCCATTTAAATACCTCCTATACAATTCTAAAATTACTTTTGTTTAAGACAAACTAAACTTTTACTAATATATATGGTAATTCTTAATAAATATGATAAATCTTGCAAAAAAAAAAAATTTATGATAGAATAGGAACGTTAAGAAACATATAATAAAATAGGGAAACTCAAAATAAAGGAGAATTAACATGGATAAAAGACAGGAAACGATAGACTTACTTAAAGAATACAATCAAGAACATATTATAAAATTTCTTGAAAAACTTAATGATGAAAAAGCAGAGCAATTAATTAAACAAATACAAAAAATAGACTTACATCAAATAACAGAATTATATAATAGTACCAAAAAAACAGTAGAATTCAAAGAAAGTAAAATTGAAGCTTTAAAATATTTAGACAAAGCAAAACTTACAAAAGAACAAAAAGAAAAATTTGATAGATTAGGGAAAAAAGTTGTAAAAAACAATCAATATGCTGTAGTAACAATGGCAGGAGGTCAAGGAACAAGATTAGGACATAATGGCCCAAAAGGAACATTTAAATTAGATGTATATGGAAAAGGAAAATATTTATTTGAAATTTTAGTAGATAACTTAAAAGAAGCAAACCAAAAATATGGAGTAACAATAAATTGGTACATAATGACAAGTAAAGAAAATAATGAAGAGACAGTTAAATTCTTAGAAAAAAACAATTATTTTGGATATGACAAAAATTATGTAAAAATATTTACACAAAGCGAACTTCCAATTGTAGACACAAACGGAAAACTAATGATGGGAAAAGATTACAAAATAAAAGAAGCATCAGATGGAAATGGAGGAACATATTCATCATTAAGAAGAAGTGGATGCTTAACAGATATGAAAGAAAAAGGAATAAAATGGGTATTTATAGGATCAGTAGATAATGCATTATTAAAAATGGTTGATGTAACTTTACTTGGAATGGCAATTTCACAAGGTGTACAAATAGCATCAAAATCAGTTGTAAAAGCAAATCCACATGAAAAAGTTGGAGTATTCTGCAAAATGAATGGACACCCAAAAGTAATAGAATATACTGAGCTTCCAGAAAACATGGCAGAAGAAACAGATAGTGATGGAGAACTTAAATTCGGAGAATCACATATAATGTGTAACTTATACACAATTGAAGCAATAGAAAAAATAAGTAAAGAAATACTTATGTATCATAGTGCATTTAAAAAGAATTCATATATAGATTTAGACGGAAAAGAAATTATTCCACAAGAACCAAATTCATATAAATTTGAATCATTCATATTTGACGCATTTGAATTTTTTGATGACATAGCGATTTTAAGAGGAAAAAGAGAAGATGATTTTGCACCTGTTAAAAATAAAGAAGGTGTAGATAGTCCAAAAACTGCAAAAGAACTTTATGAAAAATTTTGGAATAGAGAAAAAAAGGAAAATTAACAAATTTGAAAGGAACTTATAAAAATGGAAGGATGTAAAATAAAAAATCTATATAATTTAGAACATACAATAGCAAAAAACTTATTAGAAAAATTCGAATATCCATGGGAAGTTCTACCAGAAATTAGCAAATTTATTATTGAAATAGGAAATAATTTAGATAAAAATATTTATGAACAAAAAGGAGAAAACATTTGGATTGCAAAATCAGCAACCATTTATCCAACAGCATATATAAAAGGACCAGCAATAATAGGAGAAAATGCAGAAGTAAGACATTGTGCATTTATAAGAGGAAATGCAATAGTTGGAAATAATGCTGTTGTAGGAAACTCTACTGAACTAAAAAATGTTATTCTATTTGACAATGTTCAAGTACCACATTATAACTATGTAGGAGATTCAATATTAGGATATAAAGCACATATGGGAGCTGGATCAATAACATCAAATGTAAAATCAGACAAAAAACTTGTTATTATAAAAAACGGAAAAGAAAAAATTGAAACTGGACTAAAAAAAGTAGGAGCAATGATGGGTGATGAAGTAGAAGTAGGATGTGGAAGTATTTTAAATCCTGGCTCTATAATAGGAGCACATACAAATATTTATCCACTTTCTTCTGTAAGAGGAGTAGTTCCAGCAAATTCAATTTACAAAAATCAAAATGAAATTATAGAGAAAAAATAAGAAAGAGCGACAAGACTTTTAGAACTTGTCGCTTTTTATCAAATTTTTAAATTTACTACAGTAACACCCATTTCACCTTCACCAAAAGTTCCTGGTCTAAAAGAATCAACATATTTATTTGTTTTTAAATATTTTTGAATTCCATTACGTAAAGCTCCAGTACCTTTTCCATGAACAATTCGAACTGGTGAAAGCTTTGCCATAAAACAATCATCTAAATATTTATCAACAAGAGGAATAGCTTCATCAACAGTTAACCCAAGTAAATTAATTTCAGAACTTACAGATTTTGATTTTAAATTATCAGAACGTTTTGTATATTCATAATTTTTACTATTTTTATCTGATGATTTTTTTGCTTGCAAAAATTTAATATTTACTTTAAGTTTCATAGCTCCAATTTGAACTTGAACTTCATTATCTTTTGAAATATTAGATAAAACAATTCCATCAGAATTATAGTTTGTTACAAAAACACTTAAACCTGGTTTAATTTCATCTTTAGAAATAGGCTCATTTGATTCTACTTGGTGCTTTTCAATATTTAAATTTGATATTTTCTCATTTAATTCATTTCTTAATTTATTAGCATTAGATGCAGAATTACTTGAATTAATATTTTTAATAATAGAATTTGCAGTTTCTTTTGCATCTAATAAAATTTGCTTAGCCTCTTGTTTTGCTTTAGAAATTAATTCTTTTCTATTATTTATAATGTCATCATTTTTTGTTAATAAACTATTTTTTAATTCTTCTGCTTCTTCTAAAGCTTTTTTAGTTAATTCTTTTTCTTTTTCAATTTCTGATTTTGTATCATATATGTTTTTTAATAAATCTTCTAAATTAACTGAATCTTGATCAATCATGCTTGAGGCTCTTTCGATAATTTTTTCACTCAAACCTAATTTTCTACTTATAGCAAAAGCATTACTTTTACCGGGAATTCCTATTAATAATTTGTAAGTTGGACGCAAATTTTCTATATCAAATTCAACACTTGCATTTTTAAAATTCGGAGTAACTAAAGCATATTTTTTTAATTCTTGATAATGTGAAGTAGCAACAGTTATAGCTCCTAATTCTGAAAAATATTGCAAAATACTAATTGCAAGATTTGCACCTTCTAATGGGTCTGTACCAGAACCTAATTCATCCACAAGAATTAAACTATTTTTAGTTGCTGAATTTGTTATATTAACAATATTGCTCATATGTGACGAAAAAGTACTTAAAGATTCACTTATACTTTGTTCATCACCAATATCTGCAAAAATATTATCAAATACATAAACACTTGAATGTTCATCTGCTGGAATATTTAAACCACTACATGCCATTGCAGAAAGTAAGCCAATTGTTTTTAATGTTACTGTTTTTCCACCCGTATTTGGACCTGTTATAATTAGTGTTCTAAAATCTTTTCCAAGCTCTATAGAAATAGGTACAACTTTATTCTGATCTATTAATGGATGACGTGCATTAATTAAGTTAATTATTTTTAAAGTATTAATTTCTGGAGTTGAACAATTTAAATCGATTGAAAATCTAGCTTTTCCAAAAATAAAGTCTAATTTACCAATTATATTAACATTATTTTCTAATTCTTTTGTATAAGGGTAAAATAAACTACTTAAATTTTGTAAAATTCTTTCAATTTCCTGTTCTTCTTCAATGTGTAAATTTGAAAGTTCATTATTTAAATCAAATACAGCTATTGGTTCTATAAATACTGTAGAACCACTACTTGAAATATCATGAACAAATCCCTTAATATAAGAACGATATTCTTCTTTAACAGGAATTACAAAACGACCACTACGTATTGTAACAAGATTTTCTCTCATATATTTTGAATAAGTTGAAGAATGTAAAATTCCATTTAATTTTGATTTTATATCTTGTTCAATTCTTTTTTCTTTTTTTCTAATGTCATTAAGTTTACTTGAAGCAGAATCTGCAATATTATCTTCATCAATTATAGATTTTGACAAAGTGGCTACAATACTTGGATTAGTATATAAGTTATTAAAATATGGCTCAAGAGCTGAAAAATCTGATGTGGCTAAAAAATCTTGCGAAAAATAATTTTTTAAATCTTCTGCTATTTGTAATATATTTTGTAGTTCAATTAAAGCTTTTACACTTAAAGTTCCAAAACTATCTAATATTTTTAAATATACAGTTATATCAGCAATTTCCTCAATAGGAGGACAACTGTTTCGTTGAATAAGCACAACACCTTGATTAGTCTCATTTAAATTATTTTGAACTTCTTTAATATCTTGTGAAGGAAGTAATTCTTTAGCAAATCTTTTTCCTATATAAGTTTTACAAAAATGTGATAATTTTTCTAATATTTTATCATACTCTAATTTCTCTAAATTGTGGTTCATTTAAAAAACATCCTCTTTTCAAATTCAATATATTTATTATGCCATAAAATCCACAAAAAAACAAGGAATATTTCAAATTTAATTATCATATTATTTGGTGAGGTGGTTAAAATAAAAACTTTTTATATAGAAAAAATGGATAAGCATAAATTATTTGGCAAAAAGATTGAAATACAAAATGATAATATTAAAATTTGGTGTGATTTAGAAAAAGAAAAAAATATAAAAAAATTGATAAATAAAATTTTCAAAAATGATGTAAATACTGTAATACTAGATAAAACTTTATGGAAATGTGAAAAATTAGTAAATACATTATATTCAAATGATATAAAAATTTTTGATGGAAGATGGCTTGAAAAACATATGGCTATAGATATTTTAAATTACATAATAAGTAAAAAGGAGATAATAAAAGCAGAAACAGAAATGGCAATAACTGTAAATGAAATAACAGAACTATCTATAGAATTAATTAAAATACTAGCAAAACAATATAAGAAATTAGTAGTAGTAACAAATCATATTGATAAACTAAGAAAAATAGAAAAAGATATACATGAAAAAGAAGGAATATTAATAATAGTATCAAACAATAAGAACAAAAGCTTAATGAAATCTCAAATAATATTAAATATGGACTTTAACAAAGAACTTTTAAATCAGTACAAAATTTTTGATGAAGCAATAATTATAAATATAGAAGGAGATATGAAACTAGATTCTATTAGATTTCAAGGAATAATAATAAATGATTTTGAAATTGAAACAGGAAGAAAAGATATAATTTGGAGAGAAGATTATCAAAAATATAATGAAAAAGATCTACTTGAAGCAAATTTATATGCAAGAGATACATTCAAAAATATAAGAAAGAAAATTCAGAAAAGCAATATTAGTGTTAAAAGTTTATATGGAATTAATGGGATTATAAATTTATAAATGAATTTATATTTTATCTGAATTGTGTAAATTCTTAAGTTCATAAAAATTTTCCTTTCAATAAAAAACTATTATATAATATGAATGAAAATTTAAAAATGATAAAAATGTTTTTATGGAATAATCAACCTAAACAAGTGAAATTTACATAATTTCGACAAATTTTGTAAATAGTATTTACAAATGGAAAAAAATATAATATAATGTGGGCGTAAAATAAAAAAAAGGAGGATTATAAAATGAACAAACTTAGCATCAAGCTATTAAGCGTTCTTGCTATAATCTTATTTGTAGCACTAATACCAATAGCGGTGTTTGCAACTAATGATAATTTATCTGTAGTATCTACAACAATAACAGATGCAGAAGGAAATACAAAAACAGAATACATTATTTATATAAAAGATTACACAGATAAAAAATTCAAATACGCATTATCAAATAATGCAAATCCAGAAGTTATGGATCTAGTATATATTAATTCAATCACAGATTTGGGTGAAAATCAAGTAGCATTTATAGATGCTGACACTTATGAAAAATTATCTAATCAAGCAATTTATATGTGGGCAAAAGACGAAAACGAAAATTTAATTCTAAAAGGAATTCAATTAGATTTAACAAAATCAATCAGCAAAGAAAAAATTGATTCAGTAGAATCAATAACAAAAAGAATATCTGTTGAAATTGCAGATACTGAAGAAGCAGCAGAAAAAACAGAACCAATAAGAGAAGAAGATGTTAACGGAGTAAAAGAAATAGCAAAAGTAGGATATATAAAAATCACAGACAGCAAAGATGCTACATATTATTATCAAAGAGTAAAAACATCTGACTCTACAGAATTTGATACATTAATGAAACTAGCTGAACAAATCAATAACGAATATAACAATTTAGACATGTACCAAAAAGTACAAACAGCAGAAGAATTCTACAATTTATATTCAAAATTAGTTCAAGAAGCCAAATGGCAAGAAGTTGAAAACATGACAATTAACCAACCAGAACAATCAACTAAAGACGACAAATATGTAGTATTACTAAAAAAAGTTGATGGAGAACAAGAAGTAGTTGATGTACAATTTTTAACAGCTTATGAAGATTACAAACCAAATGTAGTTATAGAAGAAAAAGTAACACAAGAAACAACAAGATTACCTATTACATATGACAGCATAGCACTAATTATAATATTAGCAATAATAGTAATTGCGTTAATTATTGTATTCGTAAGAATGAAAAAAGTAAGCAAAAAAAATGCAGAAAAATAGTATAGAAATAAAAATATATAAAGTAATTTTTATTGTGTTATTAATCTCAGCAATTATCATACTAGCAATGATAATATATAAATATGGTAGTAATCAAATAAACGAAAAAGAAAGTCGAGAATTTGTAGAAGCATTTAGTAATATAGATTTTACAAATACAGAAAGTACAGAAAATCAAGAAGAACAAGTGCAAAAACAAATAGAATTAGAATATAAAGGATACAAAGTAATAGGAATAGTAAAAATCGATAAAATTGGCATAGAATACCCAATTTTAGAAATAGAAAATATTGATCCTGAAAGTGCAAAAGTGCCAATGAAATTATCAATAATAAAATATTGGGGAGAAAACGTTAATGACTATGGAAATTTATCAATAGCCGGTCATAATAATAAAGATGGAACAATGTTTGGAAAAACAAAAAAATTAAAAATTGGAGACATTGTAGAATTAACAGATTTAACTGGTCAAACGATACAATATTCAATTTATGATATTTTTGTAACAGATCCTAATGATGTATCAATTTTATTACCTAAAGATGAGCAGATAAGAGAAGTTACTCTAATAACATGTACAAATGGAAATAAAGAAAGATTAATATTAAAAGCAAAAGAAATATAGTAATAAAAAATTTTTAGGGGGAATAAAAATGACAGGTAAATCAAGTACCTTGAGAAAAAAGACAATAATTGCAATAGTAGTAATAATCGCACTATTATTTATTGCAGGAATTTTAGCAGGTATCTTTTTAGCTGATAGAGGTGAAACTGAAGCTGTTGATGGAAATCAAATTGCTGAAGAAGGCCAAACAGGTGAAAATAATGATGAACAACCTGGAAATACTCAGGAACAAGATGATAATTCAGCAGAAGAACCTGGAAATGCAGATAATGAAGAAGACACACAACAAGAACAAGACAATTCTGAAACAACAGAGGAAAACACTAATAATAATCAAACAACAGGAAACAATGATAACAATGAAAACACAAGTAACACACAAGTTACAACAGGAACAGATGTAAATGAAGTTGGAGAAACAACAATAACAAGAGTTGAAGAAGAAGAAAGATTAGTATCAAGAAGTTATTGGGATTGGTGGACTCCAACTGAAATTGCTATTGCATCAACAGTAGCTAATATTGATGTAGAAGCTCCAGATTTAACAGTAGAAAAATATGTAAAAAATACAAGAGCAGAAAGCCCAAATCTTGTATATGCTGGAGATACAATTACATATGTAATAGCAATAACTAATAATGGAACAAAAGCAGTAGAAAATATAGAAGTAACAGACAAAATTCCAGAAAATACAACATTTGAATCATTAAATGCTGGTGATGAAATTAAAGAACCAGAAAAAATATTAGATGAAAATAATAATGCTGTATTAGGACTTAAATGGATTGTTACAGTAGAACCAAACCAAACAGTAGAAGTATCATTTACTGTTAGAGTAAATGACTACTTTGAAGGAACAATATTAAACACAGCTATAGCAAATGGTGAAGAAAGTGAAGAAACACATACTGCAATTATAAAAAATGAAAAATCAAGTGTAATAAAAAGAGATGGAAAAGAAGTTCAAATAGCTAAAGAGGGAGACAAAATTATATACACTCTAACTGTAGAAAACACAGGAGACATTTCTGGTGAAACATTAATTTATGATACTGTACCAGAAGGAACATCACTTGTGTCTGCAGAAGGAGCAAAAATTTCTAAAGATGAAGAAACTGGAAAAACAACATTATTCTGGTCTGGTGTAAATGTACCAGCTGCACAAGACGGCGGAAAAGCAACAGTACAATTTACAGTAAAAATTGATGACATCAATAAAGAAATTAAAAATATAGCAACAGTTGGTGGAAGTGAAACAGACGAAAATGAAGTTCCAACAGCTGATGTAGAAGTTGTAAAAGACGTTGTAGACATAAAAAGAGATGGAGTAAGCATTGGAAAAGATGCTAAAGTTAAAGTAGGAGACATTATTGAATACTCAATAACTGTAACAAACACAGGTAGTGTAGATTTAACAAATGTAGTTGTTGATGAACAACTTGAAGGCATAAATGTTGATTCTAAAGATTTACAAATTGCAACTTTAGCTGTAGGAGAAACTAAAACAATTACAGCAACTTATACTGTAACTCAAGAAAAAGACATTCAAGGAAATTCTGAACAAACAATTACTAATAAAGTAGTTGTTACAGGAGATATGCCAACAGATCCTGAAAATCCTGAAGAACCAGAAAAAGTTGAAGACGAAGATGAAGAAGTAACACCAGTTGAAGAAACACCTCAAGTAAGTGTGGTAAAAGAAGCAGATAAAACAGAAAACGTAAAAGCAGGAGAAACAATAAACTACACAATAACAGTAAAGAATACAGGAAATGTAACATTAGAAAAAATACCTGTAGTGGACACAATTACAACATCAAATGGAACATCTAATTTAACAGTATATTCAGACAAAGAATATACAACAGAAATAACAGAAATAGAAAGCTTAGGTGTAGGAGAAACAGTAGAATTATATGCAAAATACACAGTAACACAAGGAGATATTGATGCACAAGCAACAATAAGTAATATAGCAACTGCAACAGTACCAGGAGAAGACCCAACACCAAGCGAACCAGAAGAAACAACACCAGAGGAAGAAAAACCAGGAATAAAAGTAGAAAAAACTGCAACAGCAGTAAATAATAATCCAGCAGAAACAACAAAAGTAAGGCCAGGAGATGTTATTGAATATACAATTACTGTAGACAATACAGGAAATACTACATTAAAAAATATTTTAGTAACAGATTCTTTAAAAGTTACAGTAAATAATGAAGTAAAAGAAATTAATGACGAAACTGGAGTTTCTACAATAGCAACTATAGATAGTTTAGCACCAAATGATACACCTGTAGAAATAAAAGCTTATTATACAGTAACAGAAACTGATATTACAAATTTAGACTTTATATATAATGTTGCTACTGCAACAGTTCCAAATGGACCAACAGATGATGATTTTGATAATACAGTACCAATAAATCCTGACACAAGTGTAAGTGGAACAAAAACATGGATAGATGGTGAAAAATCACATGATAATGCTAGAGAAATAACATTAACACTAACAAGAACAGCAAATGGAAAATCAGAAATAGTAAGTGCAACACCAGAATGGAACAACAACACATATACATTCAGTAAATTACCAACATATGATGCAGAAGGATATGAATACACATATAGTGTAACAGAAGCTGAAGTAGAAGGATATGAATCATCAATAGTAAAAGATGAAGCAACAGGAAATTACAACATAACAAATACAATAATAGACCCAGAAGACAAAACAGTAAGTGGAACAAAAACATGGATAGATGGTGGAAAACCACACAATAATGCAGAAGAAATAACATTAACATTAACAAGAACAGCAAATGGAAAAACAGAAACAGTAAGTGGTGTAACACCAGTTTGGAGCGACAACACATATACATTCAGCAACTTAGAAAAATATGATGCAGAAGGATATGAATACACATATAGTGTAACAGAAAGCCAAGTACCAGAAGGATATGAATCATCAATAGTAAAAGATGAAGCAACAGGAAATTACAACATAACAAATACAATAATAGACCCAG
>CALXAA010000021.1 GCA_944386165.1 uncultured Clostridia bacterium | reverse complement strand
GAATGTATATTTTTAGTCTTGTTGAGTACACTAATTTTAAAAATTTTCTTGCTATACTCAAATAAATTGAATTAATAGAGGTGATTAAAATGTATCTATCTGATGCAGTAAGGGAGAGAATTAAATATTATCAAAAGAAAAACGGAATGAGCCTTTGGGCTTTATTTAAGGCCTCTGGTGTTCCAATGTCTACACTTGCCGCATTTATGAGTAAAAGAACAGAATTAATAAAACTTGATACTTTACTTCATATCTGTGAAGGTTTTCAAATAACTATAACAGAATTTTTCGAAGATGACATTTTTAAAGAAGTAGAACAAGACTAAAACACTAATTAATTTTAGTGTTTTTTTGTAATATTTTTGTAATATAAATTTAATATTATTGTAATACACTTTTTAAGCAAATTATTGTATAATAAATTTGACGAAATTAATTATTATATGTCAAAATAAAGAACTGGAGGATACAATGAGCATTGAATCTGACTTAAGAAAAGATGGTATTAAAGTTGTTGATATATTAGATACAATTACAGTTAATAAAATAGCTCACAACATTGCTTCAAAGCTTTGTGAAACATTTCCAGAACTTTGTTTTAATGAAGCAGATTTATTTGCAAAACTATCTAGTTTAACAATGTATAGAGCTACAATGCCTGAAGGAATGGCAGAAGCTAATTATTTTTATAAAAATACTTCAATATATTTTAATGCTAAAGTAGCTACAGAAGATTTAGAAGAATTTGCAATACATGAATGTATACATTACATACAAGAAATTAAAGACAAGAAGAACAATTTACTTAGAATGGGATTATGTAATTTTGATGCATTAAAAATTGTTGGTATGGGATTAAATGAAGCTGCAGTTCAATATGCTACTTCTAAAGTAATTGGAATAAAAAAAGAAGCTGTAAAATATTTTGGAATTTCTTTTGAAACAATTAGCCCATCATATTATCCTTTAGAATGTAATTTAATTGAACAATTAACATATTTTACAGGTGATACAATTTTATTTGACAGTACATTCACAAGTAATGATAAATTTAAAGAAGCTTTTTCAGAATTAACTTCAGCAAAAACTTATAATGAAGTAGAATTATGTTGTGATCAGATTTTAGAATTAGAAGAAGAAATCTTAAAATTAAATAATAAATTTAATTCTTTTGATGAAAGAAGTTCTAAAGTTGATAAAATAGTAGCAAAACAAGATGCTTTAAAAAATAAAATTTCAACATATTATTTAAAAGCTCAAAATGCAATTATTAAAGGATATTTTGATAAAGCATTTAAAGCAATAACTAATTTAGAAGAGCTTGATAATTACAGAAAAAAACTAGATCATTATGGAGAGATTATCGGTAGAACTGATGATTATACTTTCTTTGATGATTACTATACAGAAAAGATGTCACAACTAGAACATAAATCTAACGTGCTTGAAAATGGTGGCACCGAAACTGCTCTTGAAATTAAGAAAACTCATAAAGTTGTTTCTTGGTTTAGAGCATTAATTAACTTCGTAACAGGAGATAAATTAAATAATTAACAAAAGATTTTTAAGTTACAAAAGATAAAAAATTTTTAAATACAAAAGATAAATTTAAAAAGTAAATTTTACAAAAGACAATTTTACAAAAGATTAATTTACGAAAGACAAATATACAAAAGATAAATACACAAAAGATAAAATTATACAAAAGATTTTATATACTTATGATTTTGATATACATATGACTTCACAAAAGATGAAGTTTTACATATGATATAATACTAAAGATAACTAATTTTCTACAAAAAAGATATCCCTATCTTTTTTAAAAAAGGACTAATTTATTTAGTCCTTTTTTAAATATTCAATAATTTTTTTGGCTGAATCTCTTCCTGAACGTGCTGCCCAAGCAACAGTACCTTTTCCTCCTGCTATATCACCACCAGCAAATATTTTCTTATTTGAAGTCTGATTATTTTCATCTATTATAATATAACCATGTTTATCTAATTTAAGCCCTAAATCGTTTGTGAAACTTTCTGGCATAGATCCTAAAGCCATTATTACATAATCTATATCAATTATATAATTTGAATTTTCTATATTAACAGGAACTTTTCTAGTTTCTCCTTCTTTTTGAACCAATTCAGTTTTTATTAATTCTAATTTTTCAACTTTATCTTTACCTATTATTTTTACAATATTATTTTGAAATAAAAATTCTATACCTTCATCTTTTGCTTCTTGAACTTCTTTTGCTTCTGCTGGCATTTGTTCTTCTGCTCTTCTATAAATTACCTTAACACTTTCTGCATTAAGTCTTTTTATTGTTCTTGCACAATCCATTGCAACATTTCCGCCACCAATTACTGCCACTTTTTTTCCTTTATAATCAGGATGATTTTTATATTCTAGAAGTTGATTTCCACCAAAAACTCCAAATAAGTTTTCTCCATCAACTCCCATTTTAGTTGTAATATTTGCTCCATAAGCTAGAAATACTGCATCATAATCTTTTTCTAATTCTTGTAATTTTAAATTTTTTCCAAGTTCAAAATTATATTTTACTTCTAAGCCTAAATCAATTATTTTTTGAATTGTTTTTTTAACAATATCTTTAGGCAATCTAAATTCAGGAATTCCGTGAACTAAAAGTCCTCCAAGATAATTATATTTTTCATAAATTGTAACAGAAACTCCATTTCTTAATAAAAATGCTGCTGCTGTTAGCCCTGCTGGTCCTCCACCCACAATTGCCACTTTTTTATCTATTTTTGTATTATTTGACATTGGAATTTTATAATCATTTTCAATAGCCTTATCTCCAACATATGCTTCTAAATCTCCAATACTAACAGGTAAACCTTTTATTCCTCTAACACAAGACCCTTCACATTGTTTCATGTGTGGACAAATTCTTCCACATACAGACTCTAGTACTGTAGTTTCTGACAGAATTTCATATGCTTTTTTTAAATCTTTTTCTTTTATTGCTTTTATAAATGCTGGTATGTTATTATTTAATGGACAACCTTTATTTGAACATGGTTTAACAGGGCAGTTTAAACAATAATTTGCTTTTTCATTTATTTCTTCCATTTTTACTACATTCTCCTTTTTACTTCTTTTAAATCTCTAATAAAATCTATTTTTTTAGTTTCATCTCTTAAAAGTGCTGCAGGGTGCCATGTTGGCATATATAATATGCCTTTCTTTTCTATCCATTTGCCACGACTTGCAGTTATTCCATATTCTTGTCCTAATATATTTTTTAGAGCAACACTTCCTAGTAAAACTATTATTTTCGGTTTAACTAATATTACTTGATTTCTTAAATAATCTAAACAGGCTTTTGCTTCATCATCTTTAGGATTTCTATTTTGAGGTGGCCTACACTTTACTATATTCGCAATATAAACCTCTTCCCTTTTTATACCTAACATTTCAAATGCCATATTCATAAGTTTTCCGGCTTTTCCAACAAAAGGAATTCCTTGAGCATCTTCATCTGCTCCTGGGCCTTCTCCTATAAACATTAAATCAGCATTTTTATTTCCAACTCCAAATACAACATTTTTTCTAGTTTCACAAAGTCCACATTTTCTACATTTACTTGCTTCTTTTTCTAATTCGTCCCAATTATCAAACATATTTTATTTCATCCTCTCTTTTTAATGTTATTTAATTTCAAATATTTTCATAGCATTATTATAAGTTTGATTTGCAACAGTTTCCAAAGAAATACCTTTTATTTCTGCAATTTTTTGAGCAACATATTTAACATTTCTTGAATCATTTCTTTTTCCACGTAAAGGCTCAGGACTTAAATATGGACTATCTGTTTCAATTAAAATTCTGTCCATTGGAACCATATTAACAACTGTGACTGCATTTTTTGAGTTTTTAAATGTAATTGGTCCTGCAAATGATATATAATATCCTAATTCTAAAGCTTGTCTTATCATTTCTTGATTTAATTGGCAACAGTGAAATATTCCTGCTTTATTTACCTTGTGTTTTTTTATTATATCTATTGTATCTACAGAAGCATCTCTAGAATGAATTACAATTGGTAATTCTAATTTATTAGCCAATTCAATTTGTTTTATAAATGCCTCTTTTTGTAATTCTTTATTTTCTGTATTCCAATAATAATCTAAACCAATTTCACCAATTGCAACTATTTTTTTGTTCAAATTATTTGTTGCAATTTTTGAAATTTCCTCTATACTTTTCCACAATTCTTCATTTGTTTGTGGAATATCATTTGGTGATATTCCAATTATTGAATATATATATTCATATTTTTTAGACAATTCTACTGAGAATAAAGAAGATTGTATATTATAACCTGCACATACAAATTTGGTAATTCCGCTTTCATATGTTCTTTTTATTATTTCTTCTCTATCTTCATCAAATTTTTCATCATTATAATGTGAATGTGAATCAAAAAATTCCATAACTTCTCCTTTTTATATTATTATAACAACATTTGCAATAGCATATTCTTTACAATGAGATAAACTTATATCTATATTTGTTATATTATTTAAATTTGAATTTAAGATTTTTACATATGGTCTTCCTGTATTATCATTTAATATTTCAATATCTTGCCAACTTATTTCAAATTTATTTTCTAATTTACAAGATATTGCTTTAAAAACAGCTTCTTTTCCTGCAAATCTTGCTGCATAATGTTGATATTTTTGAGTATTCTTTTTTTCGCAATATTCTATTTCTTTAGATGTAAATACTCTTTCAATAAATTTACCATCAGTATCTTCTATACTTTTTTTTATTCTACTTATTTCAATTATATCTGTTCCTGTTTTAATCTCCATTTTTAGATCTTCCTTTTTTCTACATTCTTCAGTTATTTTAATCTAAAATGCAAAAAATAGCAAGAATTTCTTGCTATTTTTTGACCACTTATACTTATTTATTTAAAATTCTTCTTTTAATAAATAGTACTCCTACTACTAGAACTATTAGTCCTAATCCTGCTGTTGTTATATATAGTGTTTTTGATATTATCACACCAGTTGGTGGTGTAATTGTTGTTCTTACACTATCCTCATCATCTTCTTTTGCTCTTTCTGGTATTAAGTTTCCTGGTGTTGTATCTTTTACTCTATTATAACTATTTTCTGTCTTATCTTTGTTTTGACTATATCCTATATATTCTAGTATTTCTACATCATTTGTATATTTCATTTCATCTTTTGTTGTTAGTAACTTACTTACATTATACTTGATTGATTTTGTTTCTCCTATTTTTACTAGTGAATCATTTTCGTCTGCAAATGCATCTGTTGTAAACATTATATATTTTCCGTCTACTAACTTCTTTTCTACTTCTTCTGTTATTAATCTATATGTCTTTTCTCCTGAAGCTTCATTTGTTTTATGTGCTGTTAAATCATCTATATCTACTACTTCCCATCCATTTCTCTTCATTTCATCTAAGTCTACATCTATTTCTGGTGTTAAGTAGTCTGCTAATGTTCCAACTCTTACTGTTACTGGATTATTTCCTTTTTCTCCGTAATAGTAGTAATTTCTTTCATTTGCTACATCTGTGTCACTTGTAATTTTATAGATTGGATAATCTAATTCAGAGTTGTTACTAATAGAAATTGTATATTCTTGTCTTATTGTTGCTCCTTCTGTTAACTCTGTATCCATTTCTATTGGTACAAAATCATCTATTCCTGTTCTTACATATGGAATTTCTTCATTTGGATCACTTGGATTTCCTTTTATTGGTACTTGACCATTTGCAAGTGTTACTGATAAATCTGTAATTTGTTTGTCTACTTGTAGATCTACTATTGGTCTTTCTATTAATCCAAAGTCTACATTTTGTAGTTTATATTCATAATCTATTGTTCCATTTTCTTGTGTTGTTAATGTTGCATCTACATTTTGATCATTGAATTGTTCTACACCTAATCTTATATATGGTGTATATGCTTCCATTTCTGAATATGCATATTTTGAACTGTCATCTAAGTTTTCATTGTTTAATTTTGCTGTTTCTTCGAAATATGCTCTATATTCTACATCATCTACTGCATCTGAATATCTTGTTCCCATGTTGTCATTTAAGAACCATGATACATCAGTATTTCCTTCAGCCCAGTCTCCATTTAAGTGTGGTATTCCATCATTTGATGTATTTATTGCTTTTCTTATATAGTCTGATGTTATAATTGTTGATTTATATTCTCTCGCTTTTATTGGTTCTTCTTTTACTTGTGCACCATTATTATAGATTAATGTGCTCTTTCCTTCTCCACCTATGTTTTCACCATATGTGTATCTTATTACATAGTTGTCAGCTACTACACCTTCAAATGTATAGTTACCATTTTCATCAGTATATGTTACTGCATCTCCTATAGCTGTTTGATTTCCTGAATTGTCTGTTTTATATAATTTTGCTAGTTCATAATTATGTTTAGATGTTACATTATCTCTTGCCATTGTAGAATCATACATTTCATTTGCAGCTACTGGTACTAGTAATAATTCTACTTTTACATTTGCCATTACACTTTCATTTTCATCATAGATTCCATTTCCTAGTCTTTCATTTTCTTTTAGCTTGTCTTGTTCTGCACCATCTTCATATACTGTTCCTGTTATTGATGTTTGACTTCCTTTTGTTAATATAAATGTTGGTGCTATTGTTGTATCATTTTCAAATGTATCTGTTTTGAATCTATTACTATCATTTGGATCTGTTTCTACTCTAGCATTTCTTGGTGCAGAGTTACTGTCTATACTTGCATATGCTCTTAATCCTCCTGAGCTTTGTAATGGTACAAGTTCATTTTCTGCAAGTGTTGAATATGTTTTTATCTCTGCCATAAAGTCGAATTTTATTCCTTTTACTTCAGCATTTCCTGTTTTTAAAGCTATGGCATCATTTAATATTTCTGCAATTACTTTAGCATCTGCTCTTAAAGTTACTTCTAATATTTGTCTATTTTTACTTTCAATTACTTTATCTCCAATAGCTGTTAGGTCAAGAGTAATTTCTTTAATTTCTCCTGTTGATCCAGGCTCTGTTAAGGCTACTGCTGGTTCTCCCTCATAATTGTAAGATATACATGTTAATTGACTTCCGTAATTTAATGTTAATTCTTTTATTTTAGCAGATAATGTATTTGATTTATTTTGTAAATAGATTTTATATGTAATATCTGCATATACATTTCCATTTGCTCCTGTTGTTCCATCATTTGCACTATATACAATTGTAGATTCATGTAATGGTCTCTCATAATAACTGTCTTTTAAAGCTTTTAGTTTTACTCCCATTTGTTCTTCTGTATTTGGATCTACTATTGTTCCATATTTATATATATGGTGATAATTATTTACTGCTAAGTCAAATCTTGCTACATCACTGTCTAATCCTAAATCTACTTGTTCTCTTGGATATACACCTAAGTTTAGTCCTTCAATTGTTGTTGTGTTTGTTATATTTGTTCCATTTGCTGCCATAGTAGCATTTAGTAAATCACTAATATTGCAATTATTTAATGATGTTGCAATTATATGGTAAACATCTTCACCATATGCTTCTGGACTACCATAATTTACTTTTGATTCATAATCTCCAGACTTATTATATGTTATGGTTGCAGAGCCAGCATTAACTACTGTACCTGTTGAATTTCCACTTGAATCCATTTGAGTATTAGAAGTTATTGTTTCGAATTTATTATTAAAGCTTTCTCTTACACCATCTTCTTCAGCTGCTCTTGAAACATCTAATGAAGAACCTGAACCTAATTGAACATTTCTGTATTTTACGCCATTATATTCAAATTCAATGTAATATTTATCTAGGTCTTCTATTCTTAATGTATCTTCTGAATATGATAAATCTGCATTTCTTGAACCAAATGAATATTCACCATTTGCATCTGTAAATGTACTAAAATTTGTTCCTCTTACTGTATCATATAATGTTACTTTTACACCTTCAAGTCTCTTGTCTGTTCCGCCTGTATATACATGGTCTAATGTGTTGCTCTTAGAATCTAACATATCTTCCCATACATAACCTTTTAAGTTAATGAATTCTTTCTTATTTGCTATATTTACTATAACAATAATATCTCCCGAATTTATAGTTACTTCTGCTATTTTCTTATTTCCTGCACCTGTATTATAGTTATCTTCCCAAACTCCATATCCATATGCTGAATCAATTTCATATATTATATAAGTTCCTGCATGTAATCCTGTAATTGTTTCTCCAACTCCTACTTCCCATGTTTGTCCATCTCCTTCAACTCTAAATCTGAATTCTGAAGCTCCTGGATTTGAAGGATCATATAATGTTTCTCCTGTTTCTTCATCATATTTGAATATTGTTAAACTTTTTGGTAATTCTTCTGGTGTAAATGTTAATGTTGTAGAAAAATTTTCTACTAAATCTAAACCAGCACAAGCATTTTCTGTAACATTTATTGGCTGACTTGTTTCTTGTCCTTGACCACATCCTGGGCATCTATATTGTGGTGATACTACGAATTGGTCTGTCCAAGAGAAACATATTGTTATATGTATTATAATTTGTCTTGTAATAGTAACACTTAATGATGTTGCTCCTGCACTTCCTTCTAATTGTGTTGCTGTAACACTACAATCTAGACCTGTTCCTCCAGATATTATACTTTCAATTGCTTCTCCATCATATGCTGATAAATTTGATGCATCTATATGTCCTGCAATTGCATTCCACATTGCTTCTGATTCTTCTGCTGTGAATGATCCTGGAATATCTCCACCTATTGAGAAATCTAGTCCTTTATTTGTCCAACTTAAATTTGCGCCTTCAGGGAAGTCATCACCTTCAACTGTAACAGTAGTACTTGTAATAGTTATTCCTGTTGGACCATTGTATACAACTGGAACTGCTATTTCATCCCAGCTATAATATCTACCATCACATTCTTGAGGTCCTGTTGGATCATTTTCATCTACTGGGTGACAGTTTTCATCTGCATGGAAGTGTGCTCCTGGTTTACCACATTTTCCTTCACCAACTAAATTTCCTGCATGGTCATATACTTTAAATACACCTGTTCCTGTTCCTTGGAAATTTGCTAATATTGCACTAAATGTAGCTCCATGATAATCTGCTGTTGCATTCATTACTGCATCTTGTACCATTGCCTCTGCTTGAGCTTGAGCATCTACCATTGTTCCTTCTATTGAATAAGCATATTCTTTTGTATTAAATGTGAAAATTGATGTTGCAAAAACTAACATAAATAATACAAATAATCTCTTTTTCATTATTATTTTCCTCATAAATAATACTAATAATGTTATACATACTAAGCCTAAAATTGTGCTTCCCATTACTCTTAAAGCAATTTGTAAACCTGTTGCAACTGCTATAATAACTTCAACTTTATCTGTGTTGTTTCCTGTGTTTGAGTCTTCCGTATGTTTTGAACTTTCTGTAGTTCCTAGTTTTGCTGTTGTAACAAAGTCACCTGCTGAATCATCTAATGTTTTACTTAAAGTAATTGTTGCTTCTATACTTTCTCCAGGTTGTAAATCCCTATTTGCAAAACTTACATTACTATATGTATTTCCTAATGATAATGTCCAACCAGTATTTAATTCAGAGTGGAAATTCATTCCTGTTGGAATTTCTTCTAATATTTCATATACTTTTCCTGCTAAATCTCCAACATTTGTTACTCTTATTTTATATTCTATTACAACTGTTGAACCTATAATTTGTTTTGAATGTATTTCTATCTTAGCAAATTTTTTATCGTTGTAATTATATTCTTTTGTTCCTTTACTATTTGTTACTGTTATTTTTTGTATAAACTGTTCTATTTGTAAATCAAATATTTTATTTTCA
The DNA here is from genome assembly GCA_944386165.1 of uncultured Clostridia bacterium. Lineage (GTDB taxonomy): Bacteria > Bacillota > Clostridia > TANB77 > CAG-508 > CAG-269. The sequence continues at coordinate 19,561 of CALXAA010000021.1, read as the reverse complement.
CTTAAACCTAAATCTACATTTGTATAGTTAGTATTTAAGTTAATTGTATTAGTTATACCTATTGTTTTTACTTCTCCATTTATATTTGCTTGTTTTTGTATTGCGTCATTATTTTGTGAAGAAGAAGCATCTACATTCTGATATTCAGTAACTTTATACTTATCAGTATCATATTCAAATATTACATAATATTCTCCTCTTGAAATATTTGTAAATGCATATGTTCCTTCACTATTTGTTGTTTGTGATATTGGATTACCTTTTTCATCTGTTACAAATTTTTTGTTATTTAAATCATATAATGAAACTTTTACACCTTCAACTTTTCCTTCTTCACTTTCTCTAATTCCATTATCATTTTCGTCATTCCATACCAATCCTGATATTGAATAATTTCCTGTTGGGTTATTGTCTTCTGTTGGTGGTTGATTAGGTTTGTTTTCACCATCAGTAACGTTTCCATCAGAGTCTACATCAATAATGTTTGTTGTATCTGGATGATATAATGTGTTTTGGATTATATTAGATTGTTTTGTTTTTAGTCCTTCTCCACTAACTAAAGCTGAGTTTGCAATTTCTATATTATCTTTTTTTGCATCAAATGCTCTAGATTTTGCTTTTATTGTTATTTTGATTGTTTCACCATTTTTTATTTTTAAATCTAATTTTATTCTTGCCTTATCTGTGTTATCTCTTGCATTTGCTTGCCCTAATTCTATCATTCCCCATGTAATGTTTTCTTCTGTAATATTATATTTTCTTGTTCCGTCACTATAGTCTTCTGTAACATGAAAATTATTATATTCAACACTTTGTATAGATAATTCATTAGGAATATAATCTTCAAATGTTACTGAAGAATATCCTCCCCACTCATCTATTACATATCCTGTGTTTGTTATTTCAAATATGTATGTTATTTCATCTTTAAGTTCTTGTATTTTTTCTCCACTTGTTTCAGAACTTTGAACAATATTTACAGATTCAATTCCTCCTGTAGCAACACATTCATTTGATCTATATATTGTTCCATCTGAGTTTTGGAAATTTACACTATTTTTAACTTTATATAAGTGTTCTGTAGATTCTTCTGTTATATTTACTTTTGTGTCAAGTGAAAATGCTCTGAAGAATTTAGGTTCTATATTATCTACTTTTATTGATATTTTTCCATCTTTAATTTCATAATCTGCTTCAACACCTTCTCCAGCATATATAGCTGTTACACTTGTAACTTCTACATTCTCTGGTATATCAAAATTGATTGTTCCACTTTTTGCTTCATCTGATAGATTTTTTATAATAATATTATATTCAAATCCGTTTTTATTCATTCTGCTTTGATATTGTCTTAATCTAACTTCAACATCACTTGGTTTAACAACATTATTAATTTTGAATGTATAAATATTGTCATTATTTATAGAAAAGTCTATACTTGTTTCTGTATTTGTGTCTGTATCAGCTTTTGCTTTTACTTCATAAGAAACTGTTTTGGTTTCTCCAGCTTGAATTGTACCAACATCTATTTCTTTAGTTTTTAAACTTTCATCAATAGTATATTGGTATGTATCATCTTGCCAGTATACACCATTTTTATCTGGTATTAATGTTTCTAATGCTGTATACATTTCTGCCCAATATGCAAAGTTTTCTTCCATGTATTCTGCATATACCATTCCTTCTGGAATGTGTCCTGCAATTTTAACATTGTCTATTGGTGATTGTGTTGTATTTGTAATGTCTACTTCATATTTTATTATCTCATTAGAATAAATTGTTTCACCACTTTCTAATGTTTTATCACCATGTATTGGTTTAATACTTAATTTTAGTCCATTTTTTTCTATTGTTGTTGGTGTTGGATCATCTGTAGATGCTGGTGGAACTAATTCTGTTGAATTTACAACTTTAATTGGAACATCTACTGATAATTTTAATGGTTCTGGTGTAGCAGCTCCATCTGTACATGTCATTTTTATTGCTGTGTCTTTTGTCTCAATATCTTGTTTTAAAATGACATTTGCAGAAATAACTATATTTGTTCCTTTTGTTAATTCATCAACTTCTGTTTTTGTTTGTTTTCCTGCTAACTGGACTTCTATTACTTGTTTTCCTTCTTCATTAGTATTTACTAAGAATGTATGAATTTTTAATTCAGTATCATATAGTAGTTTTATGTTGTTTATTACTACTTTTTCTACTTCTTCTGGGAATTCAAAAGTAATAAAAGGATTTTCATATAATATTGAATCCTCTGAAGTTCTTTCTAGTATACCTGTTATTGTTAGTTCACTTTGAGTTTTATTTGTAAATTGCGTTCTACTTAAACTCATGCTTATTTTGCCATAAGTTTCTGTAGTAGTAGTTTCATTAGTTGCTTCTGTAGCTAATGATACTAATGTTAGTAATGAACTGTTTAGTAGCATTACTATTAATATTAAAATACTACATATTTTTTTTCTCATAGAACAATCCCTCCTAATTCAAATTTATTTATATGCACTATTTTTATTATACCATATAATCCCTTATTTTTCAACACATTTATTAAAATTTTGAGATGTTTTGAGATTTCAAAAAATTATATTCTTACATTCTCTTAAGGAAACTCAAATTTCTAGCAATATTACATTATTTTTATTTTTTTGTAACAATTTACCTAAATAAATCTGTTTTGGATATAAGTTCTTAGGGAATAGCCTCCTTTTAATAAATATTCATATATCACAAAAAATAGCAAGAAAATCTTGCTATTTTTTGACCGATTATTCTAATCTATTCCTATCTATTTAAAATTCTCTTTTTAATAAATAGTACTCCTATTACTAAAGTTATTAATCCTATTCCTGATGTTATTATATATAGTGTTTTTGAAATTATAGTTCCTGTTGGTGGTGTTATTGTTGTTCTTACACTATCTTCATCATCTTCTTTTGCTCTTTCTGGTATTAAGTTTCCTGGTGTTGTATCTTTTACTCTATTATATACGTTTTCATTTTTGTCTTTGTTTTGGCTATATCCTATATATTCCAATATTTCTATATCATTTGTATATTTCATTTCATCTCTTGTTGTTAATAATTTGCTTATGTTGTAAGTAATTGATTTTGTTTCTCCTATTTTTACTAGTGAGTCATTTTCGTCTGCAAATGAGTCTGTTGTAAATATTATGTATTTTCCGTCTCTTAGAGCTTTTTCTACATTTTCTGTTATTAACCTATATGTTTTTTCTCCTGCACTTTCAGTTGTTTTATGTTCTATTAAGTCTTCTATTTCCGCTACTTCCCATCCATTTCTCTTCATTTCATCTAAGTCAACATCAACTTCTGGTGTTAAGTAATCTACTAATGTTCCTATTCTTACCGTTACTGGATTGTTTCCTTTTTCTCCGTAGAAATAGTAATTTCTCTCATTTGCTACATCTGTATCACTTGTAATTTTATATATCGGATAATCTAATTCAGAATTATTGCTTACTGAAATTGTATATTCTTCTTCTATTGTTGCTCCTTCTGTTAATTCTGTATCCATTTCTATTGGTACAAAGTCATCTATTCCTGTTCTTACATATGGAATTTCTGAATCTGAATTACTTGGATTTCCTTTTATTGGTACTTGACCATTTGCAAGTGTTACTGATAAATCTGTTATTTGTTTGTCTACTTGTAAATCTACTATTGGTCTTTCTATTAATCCAAAGTCAACATTCTGTAATTTGTACTCATAGTCTATTGTTCCATTTTCTTGTGTTGTTAATGTTGGTTTTATATTTTGATCATTTAATTGTTCTACACCTAGTCTTATATATGGTGTATATGCTTCCATTTCTGAGTATGCATATTTTGAACTATCTTCTATATTTTCATTATTCAATTTTGCATTTTGTTCAAAGTATGCTCTATATTCTACATCATCTACTGCATCAGAATATCTTGTTCCCATGTTATCATTTAAGAACCATGATTGATTTGTATCTCCTTCTGACCAATCTCCATTTAAGTGTGGTATTCCATCATTTGATGTATTTATTGCTTTTCTTATATAATCTGATGTAATAACTGTTGATTTGTATTCTCTTGCTTTTATTGGTTCTTCTTTTACTTGTGTTCCATTGTTATAGATTACTGTACTCTTTCCTTCTCCACTTATGTTTTCTCCATATGTATATCTTATTACATAGTTGTCTGCTATTACTCCTTCAAATGTATAGTTACCATTTTCATCTGTATAAGTTACAGCATCCCCAATTGCTGTTTGTGTTCCTGTAGAATCTGTTTTATATAATTTTGCTAATTCATATGTATGTTTAGATGTTATATTGTCTCTTGCCATTGTAGAATCATACATTTCATTTGCATCTACTGGTACTAATAGTAATTCTACTTTTACATTTGCCATTACACTTTCATTTTCATCAAATATTCCGTTTCCTACTCTTTCATTTTCTTTTAGTTTATCTTCTTCTGGATTATCTTCATATACTGTTCCTGATATTACTGTTTGACTTCCTTTGGTTAATATAAATGTTGGGGCTATTGTTGTGTCATTTTCAAATGTATCTGTTATAAATCTGTTTTGTTCATCTGTTTCTACTCTAGCATTTCTTGGTGCTGAATTACTATCTATACTTGCATATACACTATCATCACTAGCATATGTTGAATATGATTTTATTTCTGCCATGAAATCGAATTTTATTCCTTTAATTTCAGTATCTCCTTCTTTTAATGTAACTACATCATTTAAAATTTCTGCAATAACATCTGCATTTGCTCTAAATGTTACCTCTAATATTTGTCTATTTTTTGCTTCTATTGTTTTATTTCCTAATTGATTTAAGTCTAAATCAATTTCTTTTATTTCACCTGTTGTGCCTCCAGGCTCTGTTACTGCTATGGCAGGTTCACCTTCGAAATTATATGAAATACATGTTAGCTGACTTCCATAATTTAGGGTTAGTTCATTAATTTTGGCTTTTAATGTGTTTGACTTGTTTTGTAAGTATATTTTATATGTTATGTCAGCATACAAGTTTCCATTTGCTCCTGTTGTTCCATCATCTGCACTATATACTATTGAAGCTTCATGTAAAGGTCTTTGATAATAATTTTCTTTTAATGCTTTTAATTTTACTCCCATTGTTTCTTCTGTATTTGGATCAACTATTGTTGAATATTTGTATATATGGTGATAATTATTTACTGCTAGATCAAATCTTGCTACATCACTGTCTAAACCTAAGTCTACTTGTTCTCTTGCATATAATCCTAAATTTACATTTTTTATTTCCTTTGTTTGATATACTTCATTTTCAAGTACTAATTCTACTGTGTCCTCAAATTTATATCTAAAGTCTTCTACATCTGTTGATGATCTTATATGATATTTTTCAAATCCATATGATGAATAATCTGTTGTACTTCCTGCATATGTTGTTCCATCATATATTGTAGAATCTCCATATATTACACTTGAAGCATAATCTCCAGATCTTTGATATGTAATATCTGTTGCAGTTACTTCTCCGGCACCGTTTTTTGCAAATCCTCCTGAAGTATGTCCATTATCATCTATTGCAGTTTTGTCTGTTGTAATTACTGTAAATTTATTGTTAAAGTCTGTTCTTACTGTATCTCCCTCAATTGCTTTTGATCCTGTCTCAATATCTAATTGTGGTTCTACATTTGAATATTTAATACCATTATATTCAAATTCTACATGATATTTTCCTGCGAATAAATCTTCTATTAAAATAGTGTCTGGAGTATAGTGTAAATCTGCTGTCCTATCACCAAATGTATATTTACCTTCTGAATCTGTCCAAGTCTCTCCTACAACGTTTCCATCATTGTATAATATTACTTTAACTCCTTCTACACCTTTGTCTGTACCTTCTGTAAATACATTATCAAACTCGTTGCTCTTTCCATCAAGCATATCTTCCCATACATATCCTGATAATCTTAAATGAGATAATGCATTTCTTAATTCAATGGTTGTTTTAATTAAATGTTCTTGTAGATTAATTTCAAATGTTTTATAACTTCCATCTTCTTCATAAATGTCGTATCCAAATGGAGAATCTATTTCTTCTAAGTGATATGTTTGATTTGGTTCTAGTGTAATTGTTTCTCCTGCTTCAAATTCTTGTCCTGTTTCTACAACTCTAAATCTAAATCCTCCTGTAAATTCTTCTTCTGTATCAACATCTTTTTTAACAATTGTAACTTGTGCTTTACCATCTTCTGGTATATCTATATCAGGTGGGTTATCTGGTGGGTTATCTGGTGGATTATCTGGATTGTCTGGTTCATCTGGTGTATCTCCTCCTCCATCATCACTTGGTGGTGTTTCTTTTGGTGGAATAATTACTGTTGGTGGTGTTTCCTCTGGTGGGAATTTATCTGTTGATGGAATGTCTAAATCGCTACTTTCAATTTCATCACCTAATGTAACTTTCATTTGTTGTACCTCTCTACCACACCAATCTTCTGTAGGTGTATAAGTTGCTTCAAATTGCCATTTTAATGTACCATCACCATCTGTTGTTAATGTAAGGTCTGATTCTGTTAATTCATAGTCTAAGAATACTCGACTTGTTTGAGCTTTACCTTTACTTATACATGCTGCAACAGTGTTTCCTTGCTCATCTACGAATGTTTGGAAGTGTCCTTTACCATTTGCATCTACATAATAGCTATCTGGATCTCCTTTAAATTGTTTTTCTTCTGGATATTGTGTAATTATTGTGCTTAAATCTTCGTCTAAATCTTGTAATGCATTTAAGTCTATATCTCCTAAGTTTAAACTATCTACATCAACATCTTTTAATGCATCACTACTTGTAATTTTGTCTTTAAGAGCATTAAGATCTTCTTCTTTCTTTTGATTATATGCTGCAATTGCTTCATCTGCAGTTGAGCCTTCTGGAATACTTAATCCTGATTCTCCATATGTGGTATTTAAATAATTTGTTACACAAGAGTCAATCATTGCATTAACATCACTTATAGATCCACATTGACTTACATCTATTCCATATGCTCCATATCTTGCTGTTGCTTGATCTTTTGCTGCTTGTAATCTTGCTGCTTGTTCAGCTGCAATTCTAGCATCATAGTCTTCTTGTGTCTCACCCTCTTGTGGGTCATAGTTTACTGTTGGTAAACCAGATTCATCTACACTAGCACTACTGCTACTACTACTACTTGATGACGAACTGCTTGATGAACTACTATCTGAACCACCTGATAATGCACCTGAAACAGCATCTTTAATATCATTTGCTGCATCTTTAAAATCATCAACAGCATTTTGTCCATAATCTTTTACTGCATCAAATACATCTTTTACCTCATCTAAAAGACCAGCATTACTTATTGGAATTCTATCTAATGTTACTACTAATGCACAAATCATGATAAACGTAAACATTGCTTTTCCGCCAAAATTATTAATCTTTCTTATGGCTATATAGAATAATACTGCCAATGCTGCTAATGCAATTGATGTTCCTAAATATTTAAGTGCTATTTGAAAACCTGTAGATACAGCGATTAATACTGTAGTTCTATCTATATTGTTTTCTTTATTAGCTTCATCTATATGTCTACTATTATCTGTTAATTTAATTTGCGAAACATTTTCATAACTACCTCCAGAAGTTTCATCTAGAGTTATACTTAATGTTAATGGTATTTCTATACTTTCACCTGGTTTAATTTCTGTATTTAAGAATTTGGCAGTACTTAATGTTGATAATGATTTTGACCATCCACTATTTAATTCTGAATGGAAATCTAAACCTTGTGGAAGTTGATCTATCATTTCATATACAAAACCTGATAATTCTCCAACATTTGTAACTTTTATCTTATATTCTATAACAACTGTTGAACCAACAAATTGTTTTGAATGAATTTCTATTTTAGCAAATTTTTTATCATCGTATGTATATTCTTTATTTCCTTTTTTATTGCTTACTGTAACCTTTGTAATAAATTGTTCCATTTCTAAATCAAATATTTGATTTTCTACTAAGCCAATATCTATATTTGTTTTTGTAGAATCTAATATAATTGTGTCTGTTATACCTACTATTTTTACTTCATTTCCTATTTTAGCTTGTTTTTCTATTGCATCATTATTAGTTGTTTCTACAACACCTGTTTTTTGGAAATCTGTTATTTTATATTCATCTGTATCAAATTCAAATACTACATAATATCTTCCTGTAGGTACTTTTGTAAATGAATATCTACCTGCTTCGTTTGTTTCTTCTGTAATAACATTTCCATTTTCATCTTTTAAGAATGTATTATTTTGTACATCAAATAAAGATACTTTTACGCCCTCTTTTAAATCTTCTCCTTCATCTCTTCTTCCATTTGAGTTATTGTCTACCCATGCTAAACCAGAAAGTGTCCATACTTTATTTTCTTGTTCTGTAGGAGTTGATGTTGATGGAGTATTATCTCCATTATTACCGTCATTATTGTCTTGGTCTTTATTTGCTTCACTATCATCTGGATTAATTATTATTGTTTGCTCTTCATTATTTTGTAAAGTATTAGTTACTGTATTTGCTAATTGTGGGATAAATGTATCACCAATTACAGCTCCTCTACTTTCTATTGTCTTATCATCATCTTGTCCAGCTAAAGAATTTACCATTGCTTTAATTGTTATAATACTTTTTTCATTCATTCTTAAACTTATTGGTAGAGCAAATCTAATTCCTAATTTACCTGTTTCTGAATTTGGATCATCTGTATTTGCTTTATCTAATTCTGCTTTTTCATAATATTTGTTTTTTGGTGTAATTTCATATTCAAATTTATTTTCATTGGAATTTACAACTACCTCATCTGTATTATAAGTTACAGATGTAATTTTTAAATCATATGGTAATTCAAATGCAAATGAAAAATCTGTATATCCACCTTCTTCTTCACTTACATATCCTACATTTTCTACCTCAAATACATATGTAACATCATCATATCCATGTAATATTTCACCATTTTTTTCAGAACTTTGAGTAATAGAAATTGCTTCAATTCCGCCCTTTGATACACTTTGGTTTGAAGTAAATATATTTCCGTCTTCATCTTTAGTTTCTGCTGACAATTCATATTCATATTTATATTCTTCATTAACTGAAATATTATTTACTTTAGCTTTAACTTCAAAAGCTCTATAATCTCCGCCTTCAATGTCTTTATATTTTACTGTTAATAGTCCGTTCTCAAATTTGTAATCTAAATCTCCTTCATTTTTATTAACTAATTTAGATATTTCTGTCACTTCTATATTTGAAGGAATTTGCATTGTTACTGTTGCATCATGTTTTTCATCAGAAATGTTTTTAACAATTATACTATATTCATATGCATTCTTTTCTGATAAACTAAAATATGTTCTTATTCTTGTTTCAAAATTTGCATTTGTTATATAGTTTTTTATGTTATAAGTTGAAATGTTATCTCCATTTATTGTTGTTTCAATTTTAGTATCAACTTCTGTATTATCTTCTTCAACTTTGTTCGCTTCTACTTCATAATAAAATGTTTTCTTTTCTCCTGAATAGATTGTTCCAACGTCAAATTCTTTTGTTTTTAGATTTGGGTTAGAAATATATTGTAAATCATCATCTTGGTATAAAGATGTTGCCCAATCTTCGCTTGTTTCTTTACTATCTGTTAAAAATGTATATGTTTCTGCATAATATGAGAATGCTTCTTCATCATATTCTACATATGTCATATTTTCAGGAATATGTCCCAAAATTTTTACATTTTCTATATTTTTATCAGTTGTGTTAGTTACAGAAATTTCATATTTAATGATTTCATTTGAGTGTATAGTACTTCCATCTTTTAGTAATTCTGTTCCTCTTATTGCTTTAGTATTAATCATTAATCCATTTGCGTATACAGTTGAACCTTCATCATCTTCTGGATTAATTTGACCAATAACTTCATTATCATTTGCATTTACGAATAGCATTGCTTGATTTGCAGTAGCATTATTACAAGTCATTACAATTGGCGATGCTCCTGTTTCTATATCTTGTTTTAATATTATATTTGTTGCAATTCTTATATTAGTTCCTTTTGTTATATTATCTGTTTGATATTTAGTTTGTTCTCCTTCTAGTTCTACTTTTAATACTTTATTACCTTTTGAATTTTCCTCTATCATATAGTCTTTAAGTTGTAGTTCTTCATCATATAAAACTTTAACATCATTTACTACTACTTTTTCTACTTCTTTTGGAAATTCAAAATAAATAACCGGATTACTAAATAAGGCACAGTCCTCCGTGTCTTTTTCTAATATTCCTGTTATTACTAATTCATTGGGTATTCTGTTTGTTAATTTTGTGTAACTTGTTTGTAAACTTATTTTCTCTTTTTTATTGTTATCTTTGGATATATTTTGGGTAGCATTAATATTTGCAGCATTATTAATATTCTCTTCAACTAATGAATTTATATCATCGACTGCAGTTGAAACAACAGTTAATAGAGAACTGTTTATTAGAAATAAAGCTATCAAAAATATACAAACTATCTTTTTTACCATAAAATCCCCTCCTTTTTCAAAAACCTACTTCTATTATACCATAAATTTAAATAATTTTCAATGTTTGTATGGTAATATTGGTCATATTTGGTAAAATTAATTATTAAACATTTCCAAAACGGCAATATTTTATTGCCATTTTGGAAATTATTTTATGTCTATCTATTTAAAATTCTCTTTTTAATAAATAGTACTCCTATAACTATAACTACTAGTCCTATTCCTGCTGTTGTTATATATAATGTTTTTGATATTACAACTCCTGTAGGTGGAGTTATTGCTGTTCTTACACTGTCTTCATCAGTTTCTTTTGCCTGTTGTGGTATTAAATTTCCTGGTGTTGTATCATTTACTCTGTTATAACTATTTTCTGTTTTATCCTTATTTTGGCTATATCCTATGTATTCTAGTATTTCTACATCATTTGTATATTTCATATCATCTTTTGCAGAAAGATATTTACTTACATCATAAGAAATTGATTTTGTTTCTCCTATTTTTACTAATGAATCATTTTCATCTGAATATGAATCTGTTGTAAAAATTATATATTTTCCGTCTTTTAGTTTTTTCTCTACCTCTGGTGATATTAATCTATAAGTTTTCTCTCCAGAAACTTCAGTAGTTTTATGTTCTGTTAAGTCTTTTACATCTACAACTTCCCATCCTTTTCTTTCCATTTCATCTAAATCTACATCAATTTCAGGTGTTAAGTAGTCTCCCATCAATCCAACTCTTACTGTAACAGGGTTGTTTCCTTTTTCACCATAATAATAATAATTTCTTTCATTTGCTACATCTGTATCACTTGTTATTTTATAGATTGGATAATCTAATTCTGAATTATTTGAAATTGAAACTGTATATTCTTGTTCTATTGTAGCTCCTGCAATTAATTCTGTATCCATTTCTATTGGTACAAAATCATCTATTCCTGTTCTTACATATGGTAATTTTACATTTGGATCACTTGGATTTCCATTTATTAATACTTGTCCATTTCCTAAGGAAACTTTTAGATTTGTTGTTTGTTTGTCTACTTCTAGACTTACTATTGGTCTTTCTATAAGTCCAAAGTCAATGTTTTGTAACTTATATTCATAATTTGTAGTTCCCTCTTCTTGTGTTTCTAATGTTGAATCTACATTTTGGTCATTAAATTGTTCTACACCTAATTTAATATATGGGGTATATGCTTCCATTTCTGAATATGCATATTTTGAGCTGTCATGTAAATTGTCATAATTTAGTTTTGCAGATTGTTCAAAATATGCCCTATATTCAACATCATCTACTGCATCTGAATATCTTGTTCCTAAATTGTCATTTAAAAACCAAGTTTTTTCTGTATCTCCTTCTGTCCAGTCTCCATTTAAATGTGGTATTCCATCATCTGATGTATTTATTGCTTTTCTTATATAATCTGATGTTATTATTGTTGATTTATATTCTCTTGCTTTTATTGGTTCTTCTTTTACTTGTGTTCCATTATTATATATTAATGTACTCTTTCCTTCTCCACTTATGTTTTCTCCATATGTATATCTAATTACATAGTTATCTGCAACTATGCCTTCAAATGTATAATTTCCATTTTCATCTGTATATGTTACGGCTTCTTCAATTAAAGGTTGTTTACCTGAACTGTCTGTTTTATATAATTTTGATACTTCATATGTATGTTTAGATGTTATATTATCTCTAGCCATAGTAGAGTCATACATTTCATTTGCATCTACGGGTACTAATAATAACTCTACTTTTACATTTGCCATTACACTTTCATTTTCATCAAATATTCCGTTTCCTACTCTTTCATTTTCTTTTAATTTGTCTTCTTCTGGTTTATCTTCATATACTGTTCCTGATAAATATGTTTGAGTTTCGTTTCCTGTTGTGAAAACTATTGTTGGAGCTATTGTTGTGTCATCTTCAAATGTGTCTGTTATAAATCTATTTTGATTATCCATCTCTACTTGTGCATTTCTTGGTGCTGAATCTTGATCTATACTAGCATATTCATATAATGTATTTTCATTTCTTTCTAGTAAGTCTTCTTCATTGTTTGAATATGTGCTATATGATTTTATTTCTGCCATAAAATCAAATTTTACTCCATGATATTCTGTTCCATCTATTTCTAGAACTACTGTGTCTTGTAACATTTCTGCTAAAACATTTGCTTGTGCTCTAAATGTAACTTCTAATACTTCTTGGTTCATATTATTAATTACTTTATTTGGTAAATTATTTAAATTAAGTGTTACTTCTTTCATTGTGTCATTTATTTCTGAACCATCAGATGTTTGGACTGCTCCTTCTCCTTCAAAATTGTATGATATACATTCTAAGTTATTATTGTAATTTACTGTTATTTCATTAATTTTTGATTTTAATGTATCTGAATTATTTTCTAAGTATATCTTATATGTGATATCAGCATATGCATTTCCATTTTCCCCTGTAGTTCCATTGTTTGCCATATATACTACAGATGATAAGTGTGTCATTCTTTGATAATGCATATTTTTTATGTTTTGGAATCTTTCTTCTAAATTAGTATCATCACTTTGAACTATTAGTGTTCCATATTTATAAACATGATTATATCCATTTACATTTAAATCAATTCTTGCTAAATCACTTTCTATTTCTAAATCTACTTGTTCTCTTTCATATAGCCCTAGGTTTACGGCTTTTATTTCATCTGTATATCCTGTTGTATTTCTTATTGGATCATAATATGTTTTTAAATCATAATTTTTGTATGTTGTTGCTATAATGTGATAAATATCTTCACCAAAAGATTCTGGGTCTCCATTTGGATCTTGCATATTTTTTCCATATTGTATACTAGATTTATGTTGTTCTTCACTTTGATAACTTATTTCATCTGGATATTCTGTTCCTTCTGAATCTATTACCTTTCCAGTCGACTCTCCATTTGAGTTAATTTTATCTTTTGCATCTATACTAGAAAATCTTTCATTAAATTGTTTTCTTTCTGTTGCATCTTCTTCTGGTTTTTTAGATGCTATTTCTTCTGATGCTTTTGAACCAGTTGTATCTTTTGGGTCTGGGTTTAATTCTACATTTCTGTATTTTACACCATTATATTCAAATTCTACCCAATATTCACTTGCTCTTCTTAATAATACATGTGTGTCTTTATAGTTGGCATCATCAGAACCTGGTGTTGTTCCAAAATCATATGTTTTATCTGTTCTTATACCAAATACATAGTTTCCGTTTTCATCAGTCCATGTTTCATGTACTACATTATTTACTGGATCATGTAAATATACTTTTACTTTCGGCAATACTTGTTCAGAATCATCTTTCTGATTATTATGATTGTTATATGGGCCATCATTCCATACATTGCCAGATACTTTAGCATATTTTATTTCGTTTTCTATTGAAAATATGCTTTCTTGGAATATGTTACTTCCTATTTGTTCTTCATTTGGATCATTTGCTTTTACTACCACTGAATATTGATTTTGATTTGGTTGTATTACATTTCCGAACTGGTCTCTTACTTCTACATCTATTCCAGAAGTATTAGTTACTATAACTGTTTTATCTTCAGTATAAAGAAAGTCTGGTATAATAATTTGTCCATTTACATTTGTTGTATAAGTAACAGTATCTACGGCTACTTCTGTTGTATATGTTTTTCCTCCACTGGTCATACTTGAGTCTTCTCTCATTAGACCAAATACATCAAATGTTAGTCCTTGTATCCCTTGTCCAGTTGATTTATCTACAGCTTGTATTAATACTTTTCCAGTTTCATTTGAAACTTGTCTTTTTACTTTTAATTCATAAACAACTCCATATTCTGGATGATTCATAGCCATTAATTCATTTCCATTACTATCTATTATTTTTCCATAATCTGCATCATCTACTACATATCCATTTGCTGGGTTGTAAATTTCTCTAATATAAAATGTTCTTTCCTCTGTTCCTTCATCTAATAATAAGTCATATACTCTTACTTCTCCATTTTCATCTGTTGTGTATCTTACTACTCCATTTGCGCCATGCTTGTCTTCCGGCAATAATTCTAATATTTCTACAACTACTCCTGGCAGAGGTTCTTTTGTTACCATATCTACTTTTTGGAAGTATAAATTACCCGTATTTTTCTTGTTTGTTGCTTTAACCGTTAATAAAGTGTCATTTGCTGATATATTTACTGTATATGTTTTTCCTACTTCATAATTATATCCATATGGTGTTTGAATTTCTGTTATTGTATGTGTTCCTACAAATAACATGTCTATTTTTTCACCAGAAGCTACAGTTCTTCCATCTATTTCAAATATACATCCTGGTAAAACATTTCCTGTGTCATAATCTATTTTGTTTATTTCGACTTTTTTAGGGAAATTTTCTGGTCCAAAACTTGTGCTGTCTTCCCATATATATGTTATTGGTATTGTAATTCTAAATGTAGAACTACATGAAGTTCCTCCTAAAGGTAATCCATAAAAGTTATAATAAAGATGGTCATTATCATGGTTCATATGACATTCTTGTTTGACACTTGTAGTTCCATCATCATTTTCTACTTCTACATCATCACACTCCTCATAACATGCACAGTGACACCATTGCACTGGATTTGATGCTGTACAACCATATGGAGATGCACTATGTATGTCATCATAATGTGCAGCAGCCTGATATTCAGCCGATGTTGATATTTGAGTTACCTCTATATATGTTGTTTCACATGTTTTTACTGCATCTATTGTTGCACCTAATATAAATTCAGCACCTGTACAAGGTATTGATATTGATCCTCCTCCTGCTGGTACAACTCCAGTTCCTCCACCACCTGTACATGTTACTGTTATAACTGTATCTCCTGGTGCTCCTGTCCAATCATTTACTGTTACATTTGCTAAAAATGTTGATTGTCCTGTTATTGTTAATGTTGCAGATATACTTATATCTCCTTTTGGAGTTCCATCTTCATTAATAAAGTCTTGATATTCATTCCATTTAGTTGTAGAAGTATGACTTATAACTCCGTGTCCAAGTGGACATGGTTGTTTTCCAGCAATCCAACCATTAGCATTTAATTCTGCAATCTCAGCCATTGCTGCAGGAGTTAGTGGGCCAAGGTCATTGCCAAAAGCATCCCATCCGTGACCTGTTTCAGGCAAACCTGTAGCTGGATTTATGTTTGTAATTGTTTGATCCGGAACAGCTGTTTCAACAGCAAAAACGCTTTTATTAAATCCTAAAAATATAAACATCATTAAAATAATCACAAATGTTTTTTTACTTATTCCTCTTTTTCCTCTTAAAATTTTATAAATACTTGTTAAGATTATTATACCCCCTAATATTCCTGCAATAATTCCTATTGCTTGTTTTACACCTGTAGATACACCAATTAAAACTTGTGTGCTATCTGCATCATTTTCTTTATTTTTGTCTTGTATATGTTTAGAGTTTTCACTTATTTCTATTTTGCTTACATTTGTAAATGTTCCTGCTGATTTATCATCTAATGTTTTAGATAATACTAATTTTGCTTCTATACTTTCTCCTGGTTGTATTTCTTGTGTTCTATAGCTTACATTACTTAAATTATATGACATAGATTTTACCCAATCAGTATTTAACTCTGAATGGAAATCTAGTTGTTCAGGTATTTGTGCAACAATTTCATTTACACTTCCTGCTAATTCACCAACATTTGTTACTCTTATTTTGTATTCTATTACAACTGTTGAACCTACAAATTGTTTTGAATGAATTTCTATTTTTGCAAATTTTTCATCATTATAATTATATTCTTTTGTTCCTTTACTATTTGTTACTGTTATCTTATTAACAAATTGTTCCATCTTTAAGTCAAATGTTTTTGTTTTTACTAAACCAACATCTATGTTTTCTGCGTTTTTATTTAATTCTATTGTATCTGTAATACCTACTATTTTTTCCCCATCTGGTAATTTTACTTGTCTTTGTATAAAATCACAATTTGTTAATTCACTTACATCTGTTTTTTGATAATCTGTTATGGTATATTTTTTTGTATCAAATTCTACAATTACATAATATCTTCCTTCTGGTACATCTTCAAATGTATATCTACCATCACTATTGGTTTCTTTTGTAATTATTGCTCCTCTTGAATTTTGTAAAAATTGTTGCTTGTCTAAATTATATAAATAAACTGTTAGTCCTTTTTCATATTGTTCTCCATTGTCTATTTTTCCATTTTCATTATCATCTATCCATGCTGAACCTGTTATTGAATGTGTTTTTGTTGTTGGTTTATTTGGAGTATCTGGAATTGTTGGGTCTGTTGATGGATCTTCTGGTAAATCAGGATTACCAGGATTTACAATAACTTCTTTTTCTCCAGATTCTTTAAATATTGTATTTGTAATAATATTTGATTCCCTTGTTTTTATTTCCTCACCAGATACTGTTGCTTTATTTTCTATTATTTCATTATATTCTTCTTCTTCTATTAATTTTACTCTTGTTTTTATTGTTAATGTAATTGTTTCCTCATTTCTTATATTTAATTGTAAACTAATTCTTGGTTCTTTATTACTATCTTTTTCATTTGCTTCTTTTAGTTGAATGCCATTCCATACTCTATTTACTGGTTTTACTGTTGTTACAAGTTTATAGTCTTCACCTTCAATAGAATTTCTAACTTCATTATCATTATATTGTACTTCTAATATTTCTAATATATTTGGAATATAATCTTCAAAATTTACTACTGTATATCCTCCAAAACTTTCTGGTGCTTTTCCTATATTTTCTATTGTATATACATATGTTATCTCATCTAATGATTCTAATTTTTCTCCATTACTTTCTGAAGTTTGTGTTATTTTTACAGCTTCCCTTGAGCCTTCTGCTATAACTTCATTAGATTTATATATATTTCCTAGTCCCCCATCTATTGAGACATTTGCTGAAAGTCTTACCTTATATGAATAATTATCTGTGTCTTCCATATTATTTTTAGTTTTAAAAGTAATTAATAGTGGATATGTTTCATCCATTTCTTCAATTTTTATTGTAACTTGTCCACCTTCACTTGTTTCATAAGTTACCTCTTTCATATCATCTACTAGTGAATATATTTTATCAATTTCAAATACATCTGGTATTTGAAATGTTACTGTCGCATTTACTTTATCTAATTCAACTGCACCAACTAATTCATTAACTCTATATAAAGTTAAATAACAGTCCCAATTATTTCTTGCGTTACTTGATTCTGAACATGATATTCTTACATTAATTTCATTTATTTTTATACCATGTGTAATTTTGTATGAACTTATATTTTCGTCTTTTATTAATGTACTTATTTCTACTTCTACTTTTTCAATATAATCTGGATTTATATCTTTATCACGTATTACTTCTATTTTATCTATATCTGGATCATAAACTTTTTCATTAATATATTCAAATGATTCTAAGGCTTGTTCTTCTGTAGAATTTGGATCTATTTCTAGTGCAATTTCTCTAACAACTTTTTTTCTAAATTCATATCTTTCCTCAGCTGTCATTTTATCATAGCCTTCTGCATTTGTAACTCTTTCATCTAATTCATCAACATATATTTCCATTACTCTATCTTTTAAGTCTCTTGTATCTAAATCATCTAATGCTTGTAGTTCAAAAGAATATTCTTGTGTCATTCCTGGTTCAATACTTCCAACTTCTATTTCATGTTGTTTTTCTGTTGGAGTTGGGCTAACTCCATATCCTATGTCTCCTGGTTTAAGAGAAACATATGTCATATGTTCTGGAATATTTGCTACTATTTTTATATCATCAATTCTTTGGTCTGTAGTATTTGTTACATTTATTTCATATTTTATTATTTCTAATTCATATATGTTATCTTCATTATTTAAAACTGTATCTCCTCTAATAGCTTTTGTTTCTATTAAAAGTCCATTTGCATATGTTTTTGTACCTTCCAATTCATCTACTTTTTCTAATGATTTTATTTCTGTAGAATTTACAACTTGTATTTCTTCAGTATATGTTGACTCACCACATGTCATTATTATATTTGTATTTTTTGATATGATATCTTGTTTTAACATAATATTAGCTACTATTCTAATATTGGTTCCTTTTACAATACCATCTGTTTGATGTTTTGTTTGCGTTCCTTTTAAAGAAATTCTTATAACCTGATTTCCTTTTTCATTTGTTTCTACTGCATAATCTCCTAATGTTAATTCTTCATCATATAGAATTTTAACATCATTAATTATAGTTTTTTCAACTTCTGCAGGTAGTTCAAAATATACAGTTGGGTTTTCAAATAATTTACTGTCTTGTGTGTCTGTTTCTAGTACACCTGTTATAACAATTTCATTCTGTACTTTATTTGTAAGTTGGTTATAACTTAGACTCATACTAATTTTTTCTCTTGCATTTGAATTTGACATTAAATTCAAATCCTCTACAGCAATTGAACAAATAGTTAATATATTACTATTCAAAAACAATGTAATTAGCAATAAAATAGCACAAACTTTTTTAATTACTCTATTAAATTGAATTTTTTTATTTAAACAATACTTACTAAATTGTCTCTGATTAAATAACATATTCATTTTAAATCCCCCTGTATTTATAAGGTAGTGTCAAACTAGTTTTGACATTGTTTATATACCTTAATATTATGGTCATTTTTTCATACTTTCCTTTTAGTGTCAATATTCCTTTTTTCTATATTTTTTTCTTACTCTTAAGGAACAGCATATTTGAGAATTTTATTACATTTGTATTAAATTTTTGTTACAATTTGTCAAAATAAAGTGATTTTTGCTTAAATATGTTTAGGGAAAGCTATCATAGCATTTCTTTATTTTTCCAAAAAAAACTACCCGTTCAACGGGTAGTTTTGACTAGCCCTATAAGGGCATGTTACTGGCATGGACTTAAGTCCCTC
>CALXAA010000020.1 GCA_944386165.1 uncultured Clostridia bacterium | reverse complement strand
ATAAAAATATTCTATCAAATTGGTATCTCTTATTCAATTTTTTTATCAAATTTTCCCTACTAAAAGTTTATACTAACTTTTTTTATAGCCTTTTGCGAAAAATTGCATTTTCTTTTATCATTTTTTTAATAAAAAAACAGCCCTAAATTTCCCTAGAAGGAAAAATAGAACTGGCATTAATTTTCTTTGGCGTAGGTGAGAGGGTTCGAACCTCCGCGCCACTTACATGACCTAGCAGTTTAGCAAACTGCCCCCTTCACCACTTGGGTACACCTACATTATTGTTTTATATAAATAAAAGTTAGATATTTTATATCTATATATCTAACTTTTATATTTTTTGGCGGAGAGGGTGGGATTCGAACCCACGGTACGCTACAAACGCACGCCAATTTTCAAGACTGGTGCCATAAACCAACTCGACCACCTCTCCATTTCATCACTGATATTAGCGACATTACTTATATTAGCACATATTAAGTCTTGTTGTCAATACTTTTTTGAAATTTTTTTGTTTGTTTTTTAGCTAATAATTAAAATATAATATTGAATAGTGAAAAATATTTTTCCTATTCAATATTAAAAATTAATTATATATATTATCTTCTATATTTTGAAAATTATTATTTGTTTTTTATTTTATTAAATCTAATATTCTTTCCAAATCTGCATTTCCATTATATTCTATTATTATTCTTCCTTTTCTTTTTCCTTGGTCAAGTTTTACCTTGGTTCCAAAAAATCCTTGAAATTTATCTTCTATATCGTCATATAGCATTTTATATTTTGGATCTAAATATTTTTCTTTTTTAGCTCTTAAGTTTTTTTGTTCTGCTTGTCTAACTGATTCTCCTCTTTCTATCATTCTTACTGCCATTTCATATTGTCTTTTTTGGTCTGTTATTGCTGCAAGCGCTTTACAATGTCCTTCTGTTAGTTTTCCCTGTTTTACAAATTCTAAAACATCTGGAGCTAAGTTTAGTATTCTTACAGTATTTGAAACAGCACTTCTGCTTTTCCCTATTCTTTTTGACACTTCTTCTTGTGTTAGTCCATATTTGTCCATTAAATTTCTTATTCCTAATGCTTTTTCATATGGGTTTAAATCTTCTCTTTGTATATTTTCTATTAATGCTATTTCTCTATTTTTTTGTTCATCATTATCCCTAATTATTGCAGGAATTTCTTCTAAACCAGCTATTTTTGCAGCTCTCCATCTTCTTTCTCCTGCAACAATTCCATAATATCCTTCTTGTTTTGTTACAACAATTGGCTGAATTATTCCATATTCTTTTATTGATTCTGCTAATTCTTCTAATGATTCTTGATTAAATTGTTTTCTTGGTTGATCTCTGTTTGGTTCAACTTCTGTTATTTTTAATGTTTTTAAATTATCGTTATCTTGAATATCATTTTCTGTTACACTTGGCTTAGGTTCTTCATTTATTGGAGCTCCCCCAAAAAGTGCATCTAAACCTTTTCCTAAACCAGTCATTTTTGGTTTTGCCATATTTATGCCTTCCTTTCCTTAGAATTTTATTAATTCTAGTTATTTTTTAAAAATTCTTTTGTGAATTTTTCATATGATTTTGCTCCTTTTGATTTTGGATCATATAATGATATTGGCATACCATAACTTGGAGCCTCGCTAAGTCTTACGTTTCTAGGTATTACAGTTTTATATACTTTATTTTCAAAATATTTTTTTACTTCTTTTACAACCTGATTTGAAAGATTTGTTCTTGCATCATACATTGTAAGTAATGCTCCTTCTATATCTAGGTCTTTATTTAAATGTTTTTTTACTAAGTTTACAGTATTTAGAAGTTGTCCTAATCCTTCAAGTGCAAAATATTCACATTGTATTGGTATTAATACACTATCTGATGCTGTAAATGCATTTAATGTTATTAATCCTAATGATGGTGGGCAGTCTATTAAAATAAAGTCATATTTGTCCTTTATTTTATCTAATTTAGTTTTTAACCTTTGCTCTCTTGACATCATTGGTACAAGTTGAACTTCTGCTCCAGCCAAACTAATGTTTGATGGGCAGATTTTTAAGTTTTTTATCATAGTATCTTGTAAAGTCTTATCAATTTCAGTTTCTCCAATTAAAACATCATATACAGATAATTCTACTTCTTTTGTAACGCCTAATCCGCTTGTTGCATTTCCTTGCGGATCAGCATCTATTAATAATATGTTTTTACCTTTTTTGGCTAAAATAGTACTTAAGTTAACTGTTGTTGTTGTTTTTCCAACACCACCTTTTTGGTTGGCTATTGATATAATTTTCCCCATTTTCTACTTTTCCCTTCTTTCTTATATTAATTATAAAATATAAATACTATTTTTACATTAATATAATATAAAAAATTTTTTTATAAGTCAATGCTTTTTTACAATAAAAAAGAACTTTTTTTTAGCATAAAAATGCTCCACATTTTTCTGTGGAGCATTTTTATTATTTAATTGGATTTTTACTTGGCATTCCGGCTTTTCTTGGATATTTGCTTGGTGTTGTTTTTTCTTTTGTGATTGTAACTATTGTTCTATCTATATCACTTTGTGGTAATTTGAATTTTTCTATATTAGTTATTTTTCCTCCTAAAATGTTTATTGCCTTTTCTGATTGTTTAATTTCTTCTTCTATATCTGAAGCTTTCATGCAAATACATTTTCCTCCTATTTTTACAAGTGGTATTAAATATTCAGATAATGTAGTTAAATTTGCTACTGCTCTTGATGTTGCAATATCAAATTTTTCTCTATAATTTTTATTTTGTCCAAAATCTTCTGCTCTTGAATGAATAATCTCTATATTTTCTAATTTTAATTCTTTTTTTACTTCTTGTAAAAATACTAATCTTTTGTTTAATGAATCCACTAATGTTATTTTTAATTTATTATCAATAATTGCTAATGGAATACCTGGAAATCCTGCTCCAGTTCCTACATCAACAATTTTTGCTCCATGTGGTAAATCTTTATAAATTGTAATTGAATCTATAAAATGTTTTAATATTATTTCTTCTGGATCTGTTATTGCTGTTAAATTTATTTTTTCATTCCATTCAATTAACATATACATATATTTATAAAATTTTGATAATTGCTCCACAGAAAAATTTATATTCATAATATTTGATTTTTCTTGCATTTTTTCTATAAATTCTTTTTCTTCCATATTCAATTTTTAAGACTTAAACGCCTTATTCTCCTTTTTTCTAATATTTTTATTTTTTTCTTGCTTGTAAATATACTAAAAGTACTGATATATCTGCTGGAGATACTCCAGATATTCTAGATGCTTGTCCAATAGAATGTGGCATATGTTTTTTTAATTTTTGTCTAGCTTCTAAGCAAATTCCTTTAACATCATCATAATCAATATCTTCTGGTATTAATTTTTTCTCCATTTTTTTAAATTTTTCAACTTGAGCTTCTTGAAGTTTTATATATCCATCATATTTTACTTGAATCTCTACTTCTTCTCTAACTTGCTCAGGTAATTTAGGTCTATCTTTATCTATTGCTTCAAGTGAAGCATATGTAATTTCCGTTCTTTTTAATAATTCTGCTAATTTTGATCCTGTTGTTAATTCAGATGTTCCAACTTCTCTAAGAAATTTATTTACTTCTTCTGTTGGTTTTACTATTGTTTTTTCAAGTCTTGCCTTTTCTTCTTCAATTTTCTTTTTCTTCTGTAAAAATTTTTCATATCTTTCATCTGAAATTAATCCTATTTCATGTCCTTTTTCTGTTAAACGTAAATCTGCATTATCCTGTCTTAATAATAATCTATATTCTGCTCTAGAAGTCATCATTCTATATGGTTCATTAGTTCCTTTTGTTACAATGTCATCTATTAGTACCCCAATATATGCTTCTGTTCTATCTAGAATTAGTGGTTCTTTTCCTTTAATTTTTTGTGTAGCATTTATACCTGCAATTAATCCTTGACATGCAGCTTCTTCATATCCAGATGTTCCATTTGTTTGCCCTGCAAAAAATAATCCATCAATTGTTTTATATTCAAGTGATAATTTTAAATCAGCTGGATCTATACAATCATATTCTATAGCATAAGCAGGTCTTGTAAATTCACAATGTTCTAGTCCTGGTAATGTTCTATACATAGCAATTTGAACATCTTCTGGTAATGAAGAACTCATGCCTTGAATATACATTTCATCAGTGTCTAATCCTATTGGCTCCACGAAAACTTGATGCCTTTCTTTATCTGCAAATCTTACAACTTTATCTTCTATTGAAGGACAATATCTAGGTCCTGTTCCTTCAATTACTCCAGCATATAAAGGTGATCTATGTAAATTTTCTTTAATTATTTTATGTGTTTCTGCAGTAGTATATGTTAAATAACAATCTACTTGATCAAAATTCTTCATTTTATCTTCAAATGAAAATGGTATTATATTATTTTCTCCTTTTTGAATTTCCATTTTAGAAAAGTCTATACTTTTTCTATTAATTCTTGCAGGTGTTCCTGTTTTAAATCTTACTAATTTTATACCATTTCTTTTTAGTGATTCTGAAAGTTTATTTGCTGGAAATACCCCATCTGGTCCACTTTCTTTTGAATATTCCCCAATAAATATTTTCCCTTTTAAATATGTTCCACTTGCAACAATTAGTGTTTTTACATTATATATAGCTCCTACATCTGTTTCAATTGATTTAATTTTATTATTTTCCAATTTTATGTCAACTATTTCCGCTTGTTTTAAATCTAAATTTTCTTGTTTTTCTAAAGTGTGCTTCATTTCCATCTGATATTTCTTTCTATCTGCTTGTGCTCTTAAAGAATATACAGCTGGACCTTTTGAAGTGTTCAACATTTTTATTTGTATCATTGTTTTATCAATATTTTTTGCCATTTCTCCGCCTAAAGCATCTATTTCTCTAACTAAATGACCTTTTGAGCTTCCTCCAATGTGTGGATTACATGGCATATTAGCAACAGCCTCTAAACTTATTGAAAATACAACTGTTTTCATTCCTAATCTAGCCGCAGCAAGTGCTGCCTCACAGCCAGCATGTCCTGCTCCAATTACTGCTACATCATATTCTCCTGCATAATAACTCATTTTTTTATTCCCTCTTTCTTTTATTTTCCTAAACAAAATTTAGAGAAAATTTCATTAATAATATCTTCAGTTACAACTTCACCTGTAATTTCTCCTAAATCGTCTAGAATTTGTTTTATATATATAGCTATGATATCTATAGGCATTGAATCTAAAATCGCTTTATTTGCCAATTTAACGTTTTCTATTGCTTTAGCTATTATATTCTTATGTCTTATATTTGTTATTAAAACATCATTATCTAAATTAATTTCATTTAAATTAAACATTTCTGTTATTTTATTATACAATTCTTCTAATCCAGTTTTATTTAATGCTGATATTTTTAAAATATTTTTAGATGTATTTTTAAAAATTTCATTATTTTCATCTAAAACATTTTTTAAATCACTTTTATTTAATAATATAATTGATTTTTTATTTTTAATTAATTTTAAGATTTCTAAATCTTCTTTATCTAGTTCTTTTGAACTATCAAAAATAGCAATAATTAAATCTGCATCTTTAGCTTCTTCAATTGATTTTTGAATACCTATTTTTTCAACACAATCTTTTGATTCTCTAATACCAGCTGTATCTATTAATTTTAGTGTAATGCCATTAATTGTAACAAATTCTTCTATTGTATCTCTTGTAGTTCCAGCTATATCTGTTACAATTGCTCTATCTTCTTTTAATATTGCATTTAATAATGAAGATTTTCCTGCATTTGGTTTACCTATTATAGCTGTTTTTATTCCATCTTTTATTATTTTTCCATTATCAAAGGATTTTTCTAATTTTGTTAATTTTTTTCCAATTTTTTCAAGCATATTTTTTATTTCTTTTTCTTGTACTTCTGGTGTATCATATTCTGGATAATCTATTGTTACTTCAATATTTACAAGTACATCCAAAATATCTTGTTTTATTTCTTTTATTTCTTTTGATAAAAATCCTTCTAATTGTTTTATTCCACTTTTTACTTCTCTTTCAGATTTTGCGTTTATTACATCTATTACAGATTCAGCTTGTGCTAAGTCAATTCTACCATTTAGAAATGCTCTTTTTGTAAATTCTCCTGGCTCTGCCATTTCTGCTCCATTTTTTAAACATATTTCTAATATTTTTTTTATTATTAAATTTCCACCATGTGAATTTATTTCACACATATTTTCTGTTGTATAACTTTTTGGTGCTTTAAAATATGATACTAATACTTCATCTATTATTTCATCATTTTGTATAATATGTCCATATTTAATTGTATATCCTTTTATGTCTTCAATTGGTTGTTTATTTTTTGGAACAAAAATTTTGTCTAAAATGTTAAATGTGTTTTCTCCACTCATTCTAATTATTCCAATCCCACCTATCCCAGGTGCTGTGGATATACCTACAATTGTACTCATTTATTTTCCTCCTTATTTTATTTCCATTTTTTTCAATTTATATAATATATTTTTTTTATTTTATTTATTTTTTTTTATATTTTATTTAATTTATTATTTATTTTATTTTTTTATTTTAATATTTTTTTATTTTAATAATTATTTTAATATTTAATTATTTATTTTTAATTAATTATTTATTTATTATTTTTTAATTACTTTTTATTTAAAATTAATTATTTATTTAATTTATTTTTTATAATTAATTTTATACAAAAATATTTTATTTAATTATTTTTAAAAAATATAAATCAAATTAAATATTTAATTTAATTATAATTATTTAAATATATAAATAAAAGTCAAAATCTTTTTTTAATCATTTGATTAAAATCCGAACTTTGACTTCCGATTTATTATTTAATTATCTTTTTTTGTAATAACTATTCTTCTTTTTGGTTCTTGTCCAATACTTCTTGTTTCAACATTTGGGTTGTCTTGTAAAGCACTATGTATTATTTTTCTTTCATAAGCTTTCATTGGTTCTAATGTAAGTATTTTTCCTGTTTTTTCTACTATTAGAGCTTTTTTCTTAGCAAATTCTTTTAATGTTTCAACTCTTTTTTGTTTATAATTTTCTATATCAAGCCTTACTATTACCCTATTTTCTGATTCTTTATTAGCTATTGCTTTTAATATGTTTTCTAAAGCATATAGAGCATCTCCTCTATACCCTATTAAATTTCCTACATTTTTTCCATTAATTGAAACATATAAACATTTTTCTTTTATTTCAACTTTTGTTTCAGCTTCTATTTTTGCTTTTTCTAAAAATTCTTTTAAAAACTCTTCTACTTCTGTTTTAGCAACATGTAATTCTTCATCTGTTGTTTCTATTTCAATCTGTTCTGGTTTTTTTGCTTCTATTTCTTTAATTTCAACTTTAACTAATCTTGGAGCTAAGATATCAAAAAAACTTTTTTTATTATCTTCTATAACTTTTATTTCGCATAATTCTTTAGGTAATTTTATCATTTTTAATCCTTTGTCAATTGCTTCTTGTTTTGTTTTTCCTTCAGAAATAATACTTTTTGACATTGTTATTCCTCCTCATCTTTTAACATTTTATTTAAAGCAAATTTTTCAATTATCATTAAAAGACTATTCATTAACCAATATAAAGCAAGTCCTAATGGCGCTATCAATGCAACTGCTAAATACATAATTGGAAAAATTAAATTCATGTTTTTATTCATTTGAGCCATTGGATCAAATTCTTCTTCTGATTTATTTCCATCATCTTCACTATTCTTTTTCTTTTTAGTAGGATTTGATATTCTTAGTGATATTATTGATACTATAACATATAAAGCTGGAATGATATATACTTTCCAATCATTACTATTTGTAGGAACTTGTGCTAAATTTAATCCTAAAAATTCCATATTTATATATAAAGAATCAATTTCTTCATCACTAATTTCTGATAAATCTATTTTTTCTTCATTATTTTCTGAATTTTCATTTTCTACATTACTGCTATCTTTTTGTTGTTCTTTTAATCGTTTTATATTATCTAATTCCTTAATTATTTCAATTTCAGGATAAGCACTATTTGTGCTTAATTCGTTTTGTTGCATTATTTTTGTATATTTATTTAAAACTTCGCTATCAACTTTTTTCATATATGTTAATGGAGATCTAACTAAATAAAATACTGCAAATAATAATATTATTTGAACAATTGCACTAAAACAACCACTAAAAGGACTCATATTTTCAGATTTATATAATTCCATTGTTGCTCTATTTAAATTTTCTGGATCATTTTTGTATTTAAATTGTATTTCCTTCATTTTATTTTGTATTTTAGTAGTCTTTTTCATTGTTTTTTGTTGTTTAATTGAAATTGGAATCATCAATAACTTTATTAAAATTGAAAAAATAATTATTGCTAATCCATAATTATTAACTATATTGTAAATAAAATTTAATACATATCCAAATAAATTTGCAAATGGTGCTATCATTTTATACCCCTTTCTATTTTAATGGATCATATCCTCCTTTAGAAAAAGGATTACATTTTAAAATTCTTTTTCCTCCTAACAAAATTCCTTTGAATACTCCATATTTTATTATTGCTTGTTTGGTGTATTCGGAACATGTTGGATAATATTTGCATCTTATATTATTTTTTTCTAAATATTTTGATATATGCTTTTGATACCACTCAATTAAATATATACATATTTTCTTCATTTTCTAAATACTCTTCCTTTCTCAAATTTTATTTATAATTTGAGCTTTTTTAAAAGTATCTTTTAATTCATTAAATACATCTATATACCTAATATTATTTATATCTATACCATTTTTTATTAAAATCACTATGCTATATCCATTTTCTATTTTGTTTTCTAAATTTTTATAGCTTTCTCTTATTAATCTTTTTGCTTTATTTCTTTGGAAAGCTTTTCCATTTTTTGTACTTATAGCAATTCCTAGTAATTTAAAATCTCTTCTATTTTTTAATATTGCAACTTTTAATTGTTTACCTACATAGAAACGACCTTTTGTTAGAACTGTTTTAAACTCATAATTTTTTTTTAGCATTTCTGTTTGTTTCATTTTTCTAACATCCCTTTCACAATGCTTTATTTAGTTTCATACTAAGGTACAATTATTTATAAATTCTAGGATTTATTCCTAGAATTTATACATTGCTAATTTAATTATGCACAGATTTTTTTTCTTCCTTTTGCTCTTCTTGCTTTTAATACATTTCTTCCTGCTCTTGTTGACATTCTTTTCATAAATCCATGTTCTCTTTTTTCTTGTCTATTTTTTGGTTGAAATGTTCTTTTCATTATTATTGCACCTCCTATTTATTTCTTATATGTTAATTCCTTTTATGGAAATTATTGTTACAAAATAACAAGTAAATCGATTATACACCACAGTATAGGCTTTTGTCAATAGTTTTTGTTAATTTTAAATTTTTTTCAGTTTTTGTTGCTAAATCCTTGCTTTTTCAAAAAAAATATAGTATAACGTAAAAACAATAACATTTTTGTAATAATTTTGTAATATTTAATTTTTTTTTATAAAATTATCAAGTTATCCACAATTTTTTAAAAATTATCCACAATTCTATTGACGAATTTTGTAATAATTTGATATTATAGAAGAAGCTTAAAAAATTCTAATTTTATAAAATTATCTCAAAATAAATGTTTGTAAAAAATAATAGGTTTATTACATAAATATTACAAAGTTATCCACACCTGTGGAAAACTTTGTGGATAACTTATGTTTAATATAATTATTTTGAAAGGATGTTTTAAATATGCAAAGCGATTATGAAGAACTTTTTAGACAAGCAAAAGAACTTATTAAAGATGAATTATCCTCAATTGCATATGATACATGGATTTTACCTTTAAAAATAGTATCTGTTGATGATGATAGAATCACAATCAGATCAAACACAGATTACAATGCAAATTTTCTAGGTAAAAGATTCGGAGATTTAATTATAAACACTTTCAAATACTTGACAAATAAGGAAAGAGCATTAACAATTATTTACAATGACGAAAAAACAAATATGGAAATGAAAGATGATGTTAATCCCACAGAACAAGAAGACGAAGAACTTGAAACAGACATTGAGCTTTCAAATAAAAATCTAAATCCAAAATACACATTTGAAACTTTCGTTGTAGGAAATAATAACAGATTTGCGCAAGCTGCAGCCCTTGCTGTAGCTGACAAGCCTTCAGAAGCTTACAATCCACTTTTTTTATATGGTGGAGTAGGATTAGGAAAAACTCATTTAATGCATGCAATTGGAAATAGAATCCTAAAAAATTATAGGAATTATAAAATTTTATATGTAACTTCAGAAAAATTCACAAATCAAATGATTAATGCAATAAAAGACAACAAAATGGAAGTATTTAGAAACCAATATAGAAAAATCGATGTATTACTTATTGATGATATTCAATTCATTGCTGGAAAAAAGCAAGTTCAAGAAGAATTTTTCCATACATTTAACGAATTGTATGAAGAAAAGAAACAGATAATCATTTCAAGTGATAGACCTCCAAAAGAAATTCAATTATTAGAAGATAGACTAAAATCAAGATTTGAATGGGGATTACTTGCAGATATATCATGTCCAGACTATGAAACTCGTTTAGCAATATTAAGAAAAAAAGCTCAAGATGAAAAGATTTCAGTTGATGACAGCATTTTAGCAAATATTGCTACAAAAATTGATTCTAATATACGAGAATTAGAAGGTGTTTTTAATAAAATGATTGCAAGAGCTTCATTAATGCATAGTCCAATAACTATCGAATTGGCAGAAAATACCATTAATGAATTTAAAGCAGAAAATGAAAAAGTATTATCATCAGATTATGTTAAGGAAATAGTTTCTAAATATTTTAGTGTTGATAAAAATGATTTATCAAGCAATAAACGTTCAAATGAAATTGCTTTTCCAAGACAAATAGCAATGTATTTATGTAGAGAAGTAGCAAATATGTCTTATCCTAAGATTGGAGAAGACTTTGGCAACAGAGATCATTCAACAGTAATGCATGCTTGTAAGAAAATTGAAAATGAAATAAAAGAAAAAAATAACACAAGACTAATTGTGGAAAGTGTGAAAAACATAATCATAAACGGTGAACAATAGACTTTAATATGGTTTTATAACTATTTCAGAAAAGTTGTTCTCCAAATCGTTTGTTTGGTTACAAATTTATTATCTTTACTTACGGAACGGCTTAATTGATTATCCACAACTTAATGTGGAAACTATGTTTAAAAAGTGTTTAAAACTAAACTTTCCACATTTCGAATTTTTTTCTGTGGAGAAGTTATTAAGTTATCCACTAAGTTATACACATGAAAAAAACTTAGGGATTACAAGTTTCCACATAGTTTTCCACATTATCCACAGGACCTAATACTACTACTACTAATTATATTTATATTATTATTAATATAAATTGATTATACAAAACAAAAAATTTTGAAAGAAAGGTGTTAAAAATGAAAATTGTTTGTTATAAGGATACACTCCTTAAAGCATTAAATTCCGTAATAAAAGGTGTAGCATCTAAAACTACTAACCCAATATTAGAAGGAATACTTATACAAACTAATGATAATCAAATAAAATTAACTACTTATGATATGGAATTAGGTATAGAATATGTTATTGATAGTGAAATTAAAGAACAGGGAAGTACTGTTGTTAATGCAATAATGTTTAGTGAAATAATAAGAAAATTACCTGATTCAGAAATATATATAACATTAAATGAAAATAATTTATTAGAGATTGAGTGTGAAGGAGCTTTATATAAACTTACAACAATGAATCCTGATGAATTTCCAGAATTACCAAAAATAGAAGTTGAAAATTCAATTGATTTAGAACAAAATATGTTAAAAAATATGATAAGAAAAACAATTTTTGCAGTTAGTACTGAAGAAAATAGACAGATATTCACAGGTTGTTTATTTGAAGTGGAAAACAATAAGTTAAATGTTGTTGCAGTAGATGGTTTTAGATTAGCTTTAAGAAGTATTTACTTACCAGTTAAAGTATCAAATTTTAAAGCTGTAATTCCAGGAAAAACTTTAAATGAAATAACTAAAATATTATCAGATTCATTTGATAATGTAAAAATAGGAATTGCAAAAAATCAAGCTTTATTTGAAATGGAAAATTGCAAAATAGTTTCAAGAACATTAGATGGAGAATTTTTAAATTATAAATCTGTAATACCAAATACTTGGGAGACTAGAATTAGAGTAAATAAAAATAGTTTACAAGATAGTTTTGAAAGAATTAGTTTAATTTCAGCATCATCTATAGAAAAAGAAAAAAAATATCCAGTAAAAGTTTCTGTTGATATAGGTAAAATTATAATATCTTGTACAAACCAGACAGGAGAAGCAAAAGAAGAGATATTTATTTCTACAGAAGGAAAAAATATTGAAGCAGGATTTAATCCAAAATATTTTTTAGATACCTTAAAAGCAATAGATGATGAAGAAGTTTTTGTAGAATTTGGAACAAGTATTTCACCATGTTTGGTAAAACCTATTGAAAATAGTGAATACATTTATATGATTTTACCAATAAGATTAAAAGATTAATAAATTTGCAAAAAAATTTGGTCAGATTTAGTATCTGACCATTATTTATATTAATTTGAAAAAAATCGACGCATGAAAATCAAAAATAAGACGTTTTTATTTTTGGATAATATAACTTAATGGCAAAAAATATGAAAAAATTTTTAAAATTAAAATAAAAATTAAAAAAAATTAATTTTATTTATAAAAAAATCAGATAAAATTGAAATCTCAAGAAAAATCGACGCACGAAAATCAAAAATAAGACAATTTTATTTTTTGAAAATAAAATTAATTGTAATAAATAAATTAAAAATATACACAAATGGAGAATAAAATGTGGATAACTAGTATTAAATTATATAATTTTAGGAATTATGATTGTGAAGAAATTAATTTACATGATAATATTAATGTTTTTTTTGGAGAAAATGCACAAGGAAAAACCAATATTATTGAATCAATATATTTAGGCAGTATTGGAAAGTCATTTAGAACAAATAATGAAAAAGAATTAATTAAATTTGATAAAGAAAAAGCAATTATTGAAATTAATTTTAAAAAAAGTGATAGAGAAGGAAAAATAAAAATTGAAATAGGAAATAAAAAAAATATTTATTTAAATGGAATTAAATTAAAAAAATTAAGTGAACTTTTGGGAAATATTAATATGGTTATTTTTACACCGGACGATATTGATATTTTAAAAGGTGGTCCTCAAAATAGAAGGAAATTTTTGGATATTATGATTAGTCAGTTAAGACCTAATTATATGTATTTATTAACATTATATAAAAAAACATTAGAACAACGTAATAATTATTTGAAACAAATAAATTTTGAAAAAAAACAAGAAAATATGTTAGACATATGGGATGAAAAATTAGTTGAATATGGAACAAAGATATATGAATATAGAAAAGAATTTATAGAAAAAATTCAAAATAAAATAAAAAATATTCATTATAACATTACTCAAAATAGAGAAAATATAGAAATTAAATATTTTTCTGATGCAAGTACTAGACAAAATTTTATAAATGAGTTAAAATCAAAAAGAAAATTAGATATTATAAAAGGATATACAACAAAAGGAGTTCATCATGATGATTTTTTCATTTATTTAAATAATAAACAAGTAAATATATATGGATCCCAAGGACAACATAGAACAGCAATGCTTTCTTTAAAACTATCTGAATTACAAGTTGTTTATGATGAAATTGGAGAATATCCAATTTTATTACTAGATGATTTTATGTCAGAATTAGATGAAAATAGAAAGCAAAATTTTCTAAAAAATATCCAAAATATTCAAGTAATAATTACATGTACTGATAAAATTGTACTTGAAAATTCAAATTATTTTTTATATAATGTTGTTGATGGAAAAGTAAAGGAAGGTAGGAAAAAAGATGGAGAAGTATGAACATAAATATGGGGCAGAACAAATCCAAGTATTAGAAGGACTAGAAGCTGTAAGAAAAAGACCTGGTATGTATATAGGAAGTACATCTGTTAGAGGTTTACATCATATGGTTTATGAAATTGTAGATAACTGTGTTGATGAAGCATTAGCAGGATATTGTACAGAAATAAATATTGTAATAGAACCTGGAAATGTAATGAGTGTTGAAGATAATGGTAGAGGAATTCCAGTAGAAATACATCCAAAAACTAAAATATCTACAGCAGAAACTGTATATACAGTTTTACATGCTGGTGGAAAATTTGGTGGAGATAGTGGATACAAAGTTTCAGGTGGATTACATGGAGTAGGTGCATCTGTTGTAAATGCGTTATCTAATTGGGTTGAAGTAACAATTCAAAGAGATGGCGGAATATACCAAATGTATTTTGAAAAAGGAAAAACAGTAAAAAAACTTGAAAAAATTGGAGAATCAAATAAAACAGGAACAAAAGTAAGATTCGTTGCAGATGATACCATTTTTGAAACTCAAGAATTTGATTATGAAGTTTTAGAAACAAGATTTAGGGAAATGGCATTTTTAACTAAAGGTTTAAAAATAAATTTTGAAGATCAAAGAGATCCAGAAAACATAAAAAAATCAAGTTTCTGTTTTGAAGGTGGCTTAAAATCTTTTGTAGAATTTTTAAATAAAAACAAAGAATGTTTACATAAAGAACCGATTTATATTGAAAAAAATGGAGAAGTTCCTGTTGAAATTGCAATGCAATATACAACAAGTTATTCTGAAAATATATATACATTTGTTAACAATATTAATACAATAGAAGGTGGTACTCATCTTGAAGGATTTAAAAGAGCATTAACAAAAGTATTTAATGATTATGCAAGAACACATAATTTACTAAAAGAAAAAGATGCTAATTTACAAGGAGAAGATGTAAGAGAAGGAATAACAGCAGTAGTTTCCATAAAAGTTAAAGAACCACAATTTGAAGGTCAAACAAAAACAAAGTTAGGTAATAGTGAAGTTACAGGTATTGTACAATCTATGGTAAATGATGCATTATCAACATTTTTAGAAGAAAATCCTAATGTTGCAAAATCAATTTTAGAGAAAAGTGTAAGTGCAGCAAGAGCTAGGGAAGCTGCTAGAAAAGCAAGAGAACTAGTTAGAAGAAAAAGTGCACTTGAAACAACAACACTTCCTGGAAAATTAGCAGATTGTAGTAGCAAAAATGCTGAAGAATGTGAAGTATATATAGTAGAGGGAGACTCTGCTGGAGGAAGTGCAAAACAGGGAAGAGATAGAAGATTCCAAGCAATTTTACCTTTATGGGGAAAAATGCTAAATGTTGAAAAAGCAAGAGCAGACAAAATTTATGGAAATGATAAATTAAATCCTGTAATAGTTGCAGTAGGAGCAGGTATTGGAAAAGATTTTGATATTACTAAAATAAGATATGGAAAAGTTATAATTATGGCTGATGCAGATGTTGATGGTGCACATATTAGAACTTTAATGTTAACATTTTTCTTTAGATATATGAGACCACTTATTGAAAATGGTAATGTTTATCTTGCTCAACCACCACTTTATAAATTATCAAAAAAAGGTATGGAAGATATTTATTGTTATACAGATGAAGGTCTTGATAAAGCTTTTGCTGAACTTGAAGAAAAAGGTGTTGCAAGAGACACATTATCAATACAAAGATATAAGGGATTAGGAGAAATGAACCCAGAGCAATTATGGGAAACAACAATGAACCCAGAAAAAAGAACATTAATTCAAGTAACTATGGATGATGCAATAAAAGCAGATGAAACATTTACTCTTTTAATGGGAGATGATGTTGATCCAAGAAGACAATTTATAGAAAAAAATGCAAAATTTGTTAAAAATCTTGATATATAAATTTTACAAAATTAATAGCTAAGAGAAACTCATCTCTTAGCTATTATCTATAAAGCTAATAATAATCTTAACTCAAACTAATATACATAATAGTTTAATCTAATGTATATTACTATACAAATAAACTATATACCACATATATTAATCAGTTGCTCGACCATAAATACAATAGTAGAAACTATATTCATCCAAAAGTGGACTAGTAATAATCACATATATTATAAGTATAATCTTAGTTCGAATATATTACATATAATTTAACCATATATAAAACATAAAAAATATAGCTTACATACACATAATATATTTTTATCGCCGACATATATAAATCTATAAAAATAAACTTATATATATCTTTGTTCGAATAGTAATAAACTAATTAATAATCTATTACCACTCTTA
The DNA here is from genome assembly GCA_944386165.1 of uncultured Clostridia bacterium. GTDB lineage: Bacteria > Bacillota > Clostridia > TANB77 > CAG-508 > CAG-269. The sequence continues at coordinate 13,442 of CALXAA010000020.1, read as the reverse complement.
ACTCAACTATTATTAACCTTACAACAATATTATGTTCAAAAATTTTTTTATTATACAATTTATTAAAAAAATTTTTAAAATTTTGTTGGTAACTTTTTCTAAAGTAATTTATTAAGAATTTATCATCTAAAGTAGATGTCGAAATATGTCAATAAGTTTTTCTTGACAAACACAAAAAAGATAGTATAATAAAATCACATTTTAAAAATCAAAAAATTAATTAATTCTAAAAATTATTTATTTTATTCTAAAGTTTATGTCAAAAATTTATTCAAATAATTTTCCTATAAAATAAAATTATAAAAAAGGATGTGATAAAAATTAATTCTATACAAAAATGGATACCAATAGAAAATATTTTTGAAAGAGGAATTATTAAAATTAAAAAAAATAAATATATAAAAATATTAAAAGTAATTCCAATAAATTTTAATCTGAAAACACAATTAGAAAAAGAAACAATTTTAAAATCATTTAAAACTTTTTTAAAAACATGTAATTTTGATATGCAAATTTTAATTCAAAGTAAAAAAGAAGATTTAACAAATCATATTGAAAAAATAAAAGAAATCCAAAAAAAAGAAAATAATAAAATAATAAATAAATATGCAAATAATTATATTGAATTTATAAAACAAAAAAATATAAAAAATAAATCAGCTTCAAAAAATATTTATTTAATAATAAATAATAAAACAGAAAATAATGAAGAAAATATTTTTCAAGAATTAAATGAAAAATATTTTAAAATAAAAGATGGATTATTAAGATGTGGAAATTTAACTTTAGAATGTAATAAAGAAGAAACTAAAAAAATATTATTTTCATTTTTTAACACAAAAATATTTTTAGAAAAATAGGAGGTGAAATTTATAAAAAATAGAAATGAGAAATTAAAAAATAATTTAAATAAAAATAAAAAAACAAATAATAATAAAAATAATATTTTAAAAATAAATAATAATTCGAAAAATTTAAATATAAAAAATAAAAATTTATATAAAAAATTTTTTAATATTATAAAATTAAAAAATAAAAATATAAAATTAAAAGAAGGATTTTTTTCAGATAAAGATTTTTTTTCACCAACTTATATAAATTTAAATAATCCAAAATTTTTAGAAATCGATGATTATTTTTATTCAGGAATAATTATAGTAAATTATTATAGAGAAAATAATGATTTAATTTTAAAATCTATATTAGAAACAAATATAAATATGAATATTTCAATTTTCTATGAAAAATGTGATACCCAAAAAGTAATAAAAGAATTAACTTATAATATTGGAAATGTAGGATATGAATTAAAACAATTTAATGATAATAGACAAGATATTGATATTGCAGAATTTACTTATAATGATGCAAAATATATTAGAAAAGAAATGCAAATTAATAATGAAGAATTATATTTTTTATATATTTATATAAATTTATTTTCTAATGATAAAAAAGAATTATTATATAATATTGATAAAATAGAAGGAATTTTACAAAGCAAAGGATTGCAAACAAGAAGATCAAATTTTAGACAAGAACAAATTTTTTTAACATGTTTACCATTATTAGAAAATAATAAAGATTTAAAATTAATAGGGAAAAGGAATATTTTAACATCTGGTTTAGTTAGTACTTATCCTTTTATGTCATCATCTATATTTGATGATGAAGGAATTTATGTTGGAAATAACATGTATAATAATTCTATAGTTTTAATTGATAGATACAATACAGCAAAATATAAAAATGCTAATATGTGTGTGTTTGGAACAAGTGGAGCAGGAAAATCTTTTTACACAAAAGCAATTATTTTGCGTAATGTGTTGCTTGGAATTGAACAATATGTAATAGATCCAGAAAGGGAATATATTGAATTAGCAAATAATTTAAAAGGAACAATAATTAAACTTGGAACAACATCAGAAAATTTTATAAATATTTTTGATATTAGAAAAGAAAGTATAGAAGAAAATGAGCATGGATATCTTGCAACTAAAATTGGAAAATTAATAGGATTTTTTAATTTAATTTTTGGAGAATTAAATGAAGAAGAAAAAGCAATATTAGAAGAAAAAATAATTGAAGTTTATAAAAAGAAAAATATTAATTTTAATGATAAATCTTTATATAAAAATAATAAATTTAAAACGACAAAAGATATGCCAATTTTAGAAGATTTTTATAATATTTTAAGTGATGAAAAAACAAAAAAATTTAAAATAAAATTAATTCCTTTTATAAAAGGTTCATTAAAATTTTTTAATAATTATACAAATATAGAATTAAATAAAAAATTAATTATTGCAGATGTATATGAATTGGGAGAAGATAACATGAAATATGGAATGTATTTATTTGTTGAATTATTTTGGGACAAAATAAAAATTAATAGAAATGTAAAAAAAGCTATTTATTTAGATGAGATATGGAGGTTAATAGGAGTTACTTCAAATAAAGAAGTTGCAAAGTTTATTTATAAAATATTTAAAACTATAAGAAAATATGGAGGAAGTAGTGTAGCAATTACTCAAGATATTTCTGATTTATTTAGTTTAGAAGATGGAGCATATGGAAAAAGTATTTTAAATAATTCTAGTATAAAAACATTTTTTTCTTTAGAAGAAGAAAATATAAAATTATTATCTCAATATTCAAATATTTCTGATAAAGAAAAAATAGAAATAAAATCTTTAAGAAGAGGAGAATGTTTAACATTTGTAGGAGATGAACACATATTAATTAATGTTGAAGTAAGTGAATTTGAAAAAGAATTAATTGAAGGTAAAAAAATAAATAAAAAATAATAGGAGGAAAAATTATGGAATTAGAAAATGAATTAGAAAATAAATTTGAATTAAATGTAAATTTAGAAAAAGAACAAAAAAACTTTTTTGACACAACTTTAGGAAAAGTTATAAATAGTGGACTGGATTTTGGCTTAAGAGCAATTTTGCCAGATATGATTGAAAATCAAATTATAAATATTAAAGATGCTTTATTTGAAAATGGCATTAAAGATGGTATACAAACAGCAGTTGATTCAATAATTGATTTTGGAAAAAGTGTTTCTGGTATTTTTACAGGTAAATTTGAAAATATGTCACAAGTTGAAACAGCTATAGGTAATGGAGGAATTATAGATACTGTTTCAGATTTAATTGATAAATCATTAGTTAAAGTACAGCAAAAAGGGATAATAGGTTATCAAGTAAAAAATTTAATAACAAAAGGAAAAGATATTATATTAAATAATGTAACTACTAGTTTGAAAAACGAAATGAAATTTCAAGAGAATTCTATCTATGAAATTGAAAATTATATAAATAATTTTAATGATTTTTTTAATAATAAAGATTTTGAAGGTATGACTAAAGAATATAATAAAATACAAGACAAGTTAGAAAAAGTAATTCCTTTAGAAAATATTATGAGAGAAATTAGTAGAACAGAAATTGTATATAATTTAATAAAAAATAATGGAAATAATTTCAACTTAAGTGAAGGTGAAATAGAATTTATAAAAAAAATAAATTAAAGGTATAAAAATACCTTTAATTTTACTTATTATCATTAGTAATTTTTTTACAAAATTCATTAGAATACATTACAATATGATAAATGAAATCAGATGTTTCTTCTGAATTTACTGTTAAAATATTATTTATTTTTTGCAAAGTTTGATTATTTGTTTCTTTGCCAAATAATAAATAATCAGCAGATACACCAGTGTATTTTACAACTTTTCTTAATGTTTTTACACTAAGTGCTCGTTCTCCTCTTTCAATTTGCCCTAAGAAAGAGTCAGTAATGTCAATTTTTTCAGAAAATTCTTCTCTAGTCATTTTCATACTTTCCCTAATTCCACGTAATCTTTCACCAGTGGCAATATCATCTTGATTATAATGCATACTTTTATCTCCTCTAAAATTTTTTTAACATTATATAGCGAAATTTGTCAACATATAATAAGCAAAAAGCGAATATTTAATATACACAGATAAATGAATGCAAAAAATCAAATTGAAATAGTAAAAAAACATATGCTTAGAATGAATAAGAATCAAAAATAAAGCCAAAAATATAAAGAGGTGATAAATTTGTTGAGTAATGAAATTTTAGACCCAATTTATAGAAATAATCAAAATTCTGTTGAGGAAAGAATAAATAAACAATATCATGAGAGAATAAATAAAATAAAAAGCACTACTTTAGAAGAAAGAGAGAATATAAAACAAGGAATTATTGCGGAATTATACTATAAAGAGGGATTTAAAGATGGATTAGAATTCGCCCTAGACATTTTAAAAAAATCATAAAAAAGCACTAGTATATACGGAAATTTATAAAAATAATTCTTCAAAATCCTTGCAAAATGAAACTTATTATAATATAATACAAATGCAAAGAAAGAAAAGAAAGAGGTAGAAACAATGGAAGAAAGACAAGATGGAATAATAATAAAAAGAGACATTGAAGAAGAGATGAAAACAGCCTATATAGACTATGCTATGAGTGTTATTGTTTCTAGGGCTTTACCTGATGTAAGAGATGGGTTAAAACCTGTACATAGAAGAATATTATATGCAATGCATGAAGATGGAATAACCTCAGACAAGCCATATAGGAAATGTGCCAATACAGTAGGTTCTGTATTAGGAAGATATCACCCACATGGTGATGCATCAGTATATGATGCAATGGTAAGAATGGCACAAGACTTCTCAATGAGATATATGCTAATAGATGGACATGGTAATTTTGGTTCAATAGATGGCGATGGTGCTGCGGCAATGAGATATACAGAAGCCAGAATGTCTAAAATAGCTGAACAGATGTTAGTTGATATTGAAAAAAATACAGTTGATTTTATGCCAAACTATGATGACAGATTACAAGAACCAACAGTATTACCTACAAGAATACCAGCTCTATTAATGAATGGATCATCAGGAATTGCCGTAGGAATGGCAACAAATATACCACCACATAATTTAACAGAGCTTATAAATGGTATTATAAAAATTATTGATGATGATAATGTAACAGATGAAGACTTAATGAAAATAATAAAAGGACCAGATTTTCCTACAGAAGGACTAATATTAGGAAAAGAAGGAATAAAAGAGGCTTATACAACAGGTAGAGGCAAAATAGTTATGAGAGCTGAAGCTGAAATTGAAGAAATGAGTGGAAACAAGCAAAGAATTATAGTTTCATCATTACCATATCAAGTAAATAAAGCGCGTTTAATTGAAAATATTGCACACTTATGTAAAGAAAAACGTATTGAAGGTATTTCTGAACTAAGAGATGAGTCTGATAGAAATGATAGAGTAAGAATAGTAATTGAATTAAAAAGAGATGCTAATGCAAAAATTGTTTTAAACCAATTATATAAAAATACACAAATGCAAGATACATTTGGTGTAATAATGCTTGCCCTAGTAGATGGAGAGCCAAAAATCTTAACACTAAGACAATGCTTAGATTGTTTTATAGCACACAGAAAAGATATAATTTTACGTAGAACACAATTTGATTTAGATAAAGCCCTAGCTAGAGCACACATTTTAGAAGGTTTAAGAATTGCTATTGATAATATTGATGAAGTAATTAATATTATACGTAATTCTTATGATGATGCAAAAGAAAAATTAATGAAAAGATTTGGATTAACTGATGTACAAGCACAAGCAATATTAGACATGAGATTAAAGACACTATCTGGTTTGCAAAGAGAAAAAATTGAAGAAGAATATAAACAATTAATGGAATTAATTGCACATTTAAGAGCAATTCTAGGTAGTGAAAGATTAGTATTTGATATCATTAAAGAAGAACTTATTGAAATAAGAGATAAATTTGGAGATGAGAGAAAGACTAAAATAGTTGCTACACAAGGAGACTTTGAGGATGAAGATTTAATAAAAGACGAACAATCTGTAATCACATTAACACATTTTGGATACATAAAAAGAATGCCAATTGATACATATAGAAGCCAAAAACGTGGGGGTAAAGGAATTGCGGGAGCCTCAACAAGAGAAGAAGACTTTGTAAAACAAATTTTCACTGCTTCAACACATGACATAATTTTATTCTTTACAAATAGAGGTAAGTTATACAAATTAAAAGGATTTGAAATACCAGAAGCGGGAAGAACGTCCAAAGGAACAGCAATTGTTAATTTGTTAAGTTTAGATCCAGGAGAGAAAGTATCTGCAGTTATACCAATTCAAAATTTTGCTGAAGGCAAATACTTATTAATGGCTACAAAACAAGGATTAATAAAGAAAACAGCTTTATCTGAGTATAATTCTTCAAGAACTACGGGACTTTTAGGTATCACTTTAAAAGAAAATGACGAACTTATAGGGGTACGCTTAACTGATGGTGAAGATAATGTTGTACTAGTTACCAAAAATGGATTATGTATAACATTTGACGAAAAAGAAGTTAGACCTATAGGCAGAGTTTCACAAGGAGTTATAGGAATTAGAATAGATGAGGATGATGAAGTTATTGGTATGGAATCTATTATTGCAGGAGGAAAAGCAACATTACTTGCTATTACTGAAAATGGATTTGGAAAAAGAACAGAACTTGATGAATATAGAGTACAATTAAGAGGTGGCAAGGGAGTTGTAACTTATAAAATAACATCAAAAACAGGAAAACTTGTTGGTGTTAGAATTGCAACAGATGATGAAGATGTAATGCTTATAACAGATAAAGGTACAATAATTAGGTTAAAAGTTAAGGATATAAGTGTTTTAGGACGTTCAACACAAGGAGTTACTTTAATGAGAACAACAGATGGTGGTAAAGTTGTAAGTATTGAAACATTAAAACCAGACATGAATGAAATAGAAGAATAAATAAAAATACTATATTTAGATTGTCTAAATATAGTATTTTTTGTGTATAAAACATATATTTAATTTCTTTTAAAACGTAAATCATCACCAAAAAAGTAATAAATATCATAAAATCCTGCAATACGTGAACCAATTCGTTCCTCATAAGTATTAAATATATTATCAATTCCCAAATTAGTAGAAATAATTGTTTTTGTAACTTTATTATTTAGATTTAAAAGTCTAGTATTTAAAATTGTAAATAATTCACTTAATTTCATACTATTTAAACATTCTGTACCTAAATCATCAATAATAAGTAAATCAGTTTCAAGAATATTTTTATAAAAATCATCATTATTTGAATTTTTATATTTATTAAACTTATTATCAATAACTGTTTCAAGTAAAACAGGTGCTGTTTGATAAAATACATTTTTTCCTTTATTTATTAATTCATTTGCAATACAATTAGACATAAAAGTTTTTCCTAATCCAGTATTACCAGTAAATAAAAGATTATGTGTTTCTGAATTATCAAAATTATTTATAAATTCAATACATTTTTTCTTAATATTTAATATATTTTGCCTTGGCGAAATCTGAAAATTACCAGAAATTTTATCAGAGAAAATATTTTCATTAAAAGTATTGAAATTCTCTTTTTTTAAGTTTGAAATATTAGACTTATTATAAGAGATATCTAATAATTTTTGCTTAAGACAGGAACACATAGTTGTTGCTGATGTTCCGGATTTTATATATCCTGTATCTTTACATATATTACATTCATATGATGGTTGTAGAAACTCTTGTGAAATATTATTTTCACCAATTATTTTGTCTCTTTCTTTTTTTAATTGATCTAATTTTAAATGTAAAGTTTTTAATGATGATGTATTACCAAATAATATATTCTTTGTCTCAGTAATTGCAATAGAATTTAGTTCGTTTTCAATTTCTTGAAGACGAGGAAATTTTTTATATAATTCACTTTTTTTATTTTCAAAATCAAGTTCAGCTTTACGTTTTTTTTGTTCATAATCACTTAAAAGTGATGTTAAAATATTACTAGACATTTATATCTCCTTCCACATTTACATTTGTAATGTTTGAGGCTGAAATATTTGGAACCGTAGCATTTGTTGAGTTTGAAGAATTTTGTTCATTAGTTGTTTGCATATTAGAATTTGCATATAAAAATGATAAATTACTATATTGCCTTTGTTCAAAAGAAGCTTTAGCGACTTTTTTCTCTAATTGTTTTGTATCTTTTCTTTGTTTTTCACGTTGTTCGATAAATGCATATACTTCTTCAGGGGTTTTTAAGCCTCTTTCATGCCAATTTGTAATAATATTATTAAAATATTCAAATGTTGGATTTGATTTATAAACACTACGCTTTAAAGCGATTTCTATAATATTTAAGTTATATCCATAATCAAGTAGCCATTTTTCAATATATGCTTCTTCATATTGTGTTAGAGTTGATTTTCCTAACTTTTTAGCAATAGTTTTCTTTATTTTAACAATAGCATCTTGCTTTTGATAATAAGAATCTAAATCCTCCCAAGTTTGAATTTTATTGCTTCCCCAAGCTTCTGCAACAGTTTGGACATATTTTATATTTAAAGCAGAACGCCTAAAACAATAATCAAATAAAGAAATTAAAACTTGATCGTCAAAATGATATTTTGTAAGCCATAAATCAATGTTATTATACCAAGATGGTCCCATAATGCCAGAAAAATATGTATTATTAATATGTTCAATTATTTTGGCTCTAGCTTTATTTTTTGCAATATCTGCGACTTTTTCAGGTGACATTGTTAAATTTGGCTTGTATAACTTATGTAGTGTTTGTTCTTGTAAATTTGCTAATATATATCCATTTTCTTTTTTTATTATAAGACCATTTTCTTCTAAGTAAGAAAATGAATCATTTATATCTTTTATAGGTAAAGCTAATTTTTTTGATAAATCATTTAGCTTTATGTCTTTTTGATATTTTGATAGAAAAATAATATATAAGTAAACCTTAACACAATTTGCAGGCATTTGTGACAAATATTCTGCAAAAAATATATCTGGAATGACTGTTTCCGAAAATAATAGCGGTGTATCAGATTGTACTAATTTCATTTCTGAAACCTCCTTTAGTTATATTAAAATGTCTAGTAGAATTATATCATTTAATGGCAGAAAATCAAGTAAAATGTCAAAACTTTTTATACAAATATAATTTCGGTTTTAGCAGGTATTTTAACATATAAGACATAACAAAGTAAACAGGTTCTCCATAAAAACCAAAAATACTAAATAAAGTGATAGGAAAACATAGTGATATTAAAAGAAAAATTTTAATATTCCAATTGTTACATAATAATTGAAGTATTCCAAATACTACTAAATACCAAACAATATTTAATATAGCAGTTGAATAATCTAATACACCAAATAATTTATTTTTAAAATTATAATTTTGTGGAATTATAAATTTCATATATAATATATCTCCTTTTTTTATTTTTTAAATAAGTTATTCACATTTTGTGAAATAGTTGTGGAAACTCCACCCAAAAATTCACGTACAAATGAATTTGCTTTTATCAAAACATAAATTGCACCTATATAAATAAATTTTGTAAATAAACTTCCAGATGAATAATCCATAGAAAATAAAATAAGTAAAACTAAAGCTACAATTATTTGAATAAATAATAATGAAAACATATTTCTCAGCCAAGCTTTAAAAAACCAAGAAGTATTTTCCATAATTAATGATAATATAGAAAACGGTGTAAGTAAAATAAATATTTTAACCATTACATATCTAAAAGAATAAGAGAAAACTAAATTTAATAAAGAAGTAGAAAGTGAAACTTTTACTATTCCATCTAGAGAAAAAATATTAAGAGAAGAATCAGAAATAACTATATAATTATTAATTTCTTGAATTAATTCTGAAAAACAAATATTTTTATTAAACAAATCTTCACCAATTCCTCTAATTGCTAAAGTAATATTAGAAGTAAAATTTAATATTTCATTAATAAAAAAATATGAAAAATTAATAAGTAATCCAAAAATAATTATTTTGAAAAAAAATTGTAAAGGAGATTCTACTCGATTATATGTGAAATGTGAAAATAAATATTTTATTCCATAATATAATGTAAAACCAAATAATAAAGAATTACAAATTAATAATATTCCATTTTGAGAATTTATTCCTAATATTTTCTCAAAATAAGAATCAGAAATAATGTTAGAATTAATAAAAGTAATATCATCTAAAATATTATATAAATTATTATCTATAGAAGAAAATAGATTTTGTAAAATAGTATTAATAGTTTCAATTATTATTGTAGTAATATTTTGACTAGTTTCCATTGATCCTCCTAGCTAATTAGTGATTGAATTGCTGAAATAACTAAATCTGCTGCTAAAATAAAAGCATAAGAAAATAAAGAGCCTGTTATTAATTTTTTGCCTGTTCTTATTTTTTCCTCATCTCCAAAACTAAATTTTCTCATTAATGCTCCAGAACAAACTGCAACAGCAGCTGCAGGAGTGGAAATTTTAATTATCCAATCTCTTATTTCTTCGAAAGCATCACTTAATTTACTAACTAATTTTGGCGTTGCAGCAAATACTTGTCCAGATAAAAAATAAATAAACAAAATAATTAAAATTGTACAAATAAAAATTTTTTTCATTTAACCTCCAAATCTTTATTTTTTTAATAATAAAAAAATAATAAAAAATAAATAATTTAAATAATAATTAGTTCTTGAAATATGGAAACATTTGTAATTTAGATGGCTTTAGTATATTAATACCGTCTGATAAAAAAGCTAGGCAGGTGAAGGTTTCTAAATTTTGTGTAAAAAAATTAGTATCAAATATAAATTCATTTTGTATATATGTATTATAGCTTTCAGAAATACTAGAATTATGAGAATTTAAAGAATTTGTAATATAACTAAAATATGTTTCTTTTGCATTTTCAGAAATTGTCGAAGATATTTTTGTTTTATCCTCTTTTCCTAATTGCTTTTGAGCTTCTTCTATTGTAAAAATATCATCGGTTCTAAACCATATTTTATTAATTAAATTTTGAGTAATTACTTTTACAGCTGTATCATCTTTTAAAGTGTTTTTTAAAGAAGAATAACTCTGGGTAGAAACAATATTTATACACTTGGCTTCTCGACTCAAAGAGAAAAAATCTGAATCTGTTTTTGTAACATATTCTGAATATTCATCACAAATAAAAGCAGACGGTCGTACTTTATTGTGAGACAAATTATACATTACTTCTGACTGAAAATCTAATTTTAAATATGCAGCTATTATTTTTGATAGATTTTTATATTCTGCAATATTCATATTTAAAACAAGTATTTTTCCTTGCTGTAACATGGAAGCGAAACCTTTAAAGTTTAATTCATTTTTTGGTGAGCAAAATAATTTGGATATTTTATAATCAGAAACAAAAATGTTTGTTATACGAGTAATTTCAGATTTTAAAATAGCTAATGTTCTTGAGTCTAAATTATTAAATTCTTTTTCAAAGAATTCCAAAGCAGTATTTAATTCGTAAATTTGCTGATAATTAAATTTTGATTTAATAAATAAATCTTTTAATTTTTTAATTTTTTCTTTATAATAATTTGGTTCAGTAATTAATTTGTGTAATTCAATAAATGTAACATAATTATTATTATATAATCTACAAAGTTTTATAGCTTCTGTTAGAATTTGTTCTGCCTTATCAAGCCAAAAGGATTCAGAATTATTTTCAGAAAATAATAGTAAAACTGTTTTTAATCTGTTGGCGAGTACAGATGCTTTTAAATGTGGTTTGTGTAATGGATTATATTTTATTTTTGAATTTAATCCAATTTCAATTATATCATTTTCTAGATTATATTTTTTAGAGAATAATTTTACTTGATTAAAATAATTTCCTTTGACATCTAATATTAATATGGGAATTTTATGATTTTTATTTATAGAATTAAATTTTATTAATTGTTCTGTAAAAGGGTACATTGCAGAACTTGTTTTTCCTGTTCCAATTGTTCCTGTTATTAAAAAATTTTGATACAGTCCAGATTCTGATAAAATAATATTTTTATTAGAATTTATATCTTTGCCAATTAATAAATTTATTTTTTGATTATTTTTTATATAATTATTTTTTTCTTTATTTTTAAAATAATTTTTTGTATTAATATTTTTATTTTTAATTTTATTTAAAAATGAATTTAATTTAGAATCTAATAAATTAAAAAGAATAATGTTAGAAAAAATATGTAAAAACCAAAAGCTTGTTTTTAAAAAATTCCAAGCATTTAAATTTTTTTGACAAATATCGAATGGATGAATACTTAAGGACACAATAACTTCGGTAGAAGTATAGAGAGGACGAAAAAGATTGTAAACACTTATACAAGACATTAATGTATAACAAAAAATTCTAATTAATTTATTTATAAAAATCACCTCACAAAAAATTAAAAAATATAAAAAATAAGAGAAAAATAGGATAAAAAATAACTAATAAAAAATATTATTTCTTATTATCTAATAATTGTTTTTTTAATTCTAATTTTGAACCTTGTAAATTATGAAAAAAATTTATTTCGAAAAAAGTATAAATTGAATATAAAAAAATTAAAAGATTAAAAAAATAAAAGATAAAAAAAATGATTAACAGTTTAGAAATAATATCACCACCTAACTGATAAAAATAATACAACATTTTTTTTAATTTGTCCATAGTTTTTTTTAATTTTTATAAAAATTTTTTTAAAAGTACAAAACAATATATATAACATGAAATTTATAAATATCACTTGATTTATTTTATATTTTATAGTAAAATATAAAAGTTAAAGTTATTAATAGAAAGGAAAATAGTTATGAAATTTAATAAAGATACTAAAATTGGTGAAATATTACAAGTTGCACCAGAGAAAGCAGAAATTCTAATGGAAATTGGAATGCATTGCTTAGGATGCCCAGCATCACAAATGGAAACATTAGAAGAAGCTTGTGAAGTTCATGGCATTGATGTAGAAGAAGTTGTAAATAAATTAAATGAAGAAAAATAAAATAACAAAAAAGTTTAAACAAAGGTCTGTAATAATTTTTGGTATAAAAATTTCAAAAATTATACAGATCTTTTTATTTTTGTAGAGTAAAAGGAAATTATAATAAAGATTGTTAATTATTAAGTAATAAAAATTAAATAAGTCAAATTTAAATAATAAGTAAATAATAAATACAATTAGATAATAAAAATATATTAAAGTAAAAAAGGAAAACTTTGTAATTTATATCAAACTAAAAATTTTTTAAAATAGATCAAAAGCTAGGCAAATAAAGAATATGTTTTGAAAATTAAATCTGATTCAAGATTAACTTAAAAAAAATATTATGACATTATATAATAAATAAAAAATATATAATTTTATTTTTATTATTTTCAAATATAAATAAAATTACACAAATTATTATAGAAACAAATAACAAAAAAATAATTACTTATCAAATAAAAAATATAAAATT
>CALXAA010000019.1 GCA_944386165.1 uncultured Clostridia bacterium | reverse complement strand
CCTTTCGATATTGATAGAGTCCAAATATTTACAGTTAATGAATAATATTTTGATGTAACTTGTTTTAAAAATTATTTACATAACAAAATTTTAATACTAATTGAAAATATAAAAAAATTGTGATACACTAATAAATATTAAAAGCAGAAAAGAGGTTAAAACTTGGAAGAAAAAGAAGGAGTATTAGCAGAAATAATATATCAAAATGAAGTAAATAGTTACACAGTTGGAATATTCGAAACAGAAGAAGAACAATTTACAGTTGTAGGATATTTACCATTTATAAATAAAGGAGATTCACTAAAAATTGTTGGAAAATTTGTTGAACACAAAGACTATGGAGAACAATTTAAAATAGAAACATTTGAAAAAATAATGCCAAGAACACTAGGAGCACTAGAAAACTATTTAGCAAGTGGAAATATAAAAGGTGTAGGTCCTGCAACAGCAAAAAAAATAGTAAAACTATTTGGAGAAGAAACAATACATGTATTAAAATATGAGCCAGAAAAGCTATCTCAAATAAAAGGAATAACAAAAGACAAAGCAAAAGAAATTTCAGAAAGTTTTATTGAAAACTGGGAAGTATGGCAAATAGTTGGATTCTTAGAAAAATTTGGAATTGGAGCAGAAAGTGCCAAAAAAGTCTATAATTTGTTAGGAATAAATGCAATTGAAGAAATAGAAGCAGATCCATATATATTAATAGATATATCAAGAGGAGTAGATTTTAACCAAATAGACCAAATGGCAATTAAGCTTGGCATAGACAAAGAAAATCAAAAAAGAATAAAAAGCGGAATTAAATATGCACTAATAAAAATAACCTATAATGGACATTGTTGCACATTAAAAGAAAACTTAATTGAATATGTAAAACAATTATTAGGAGTATCAAAAGAAGTTATAGAAGAAGGATTAATAACATTAAAAGTAAATGATGATATAGTTATAGAAGATAGAGATAATCAGCAATGGGTATATCTTTACACTTTTTATGATGCAGAGAAGAAAATAGCAGAAAGATTAATAAAACTAAAAGAAGCAAAAAATACCAAAAAATTTAATAATATAGAAAAAGAATTAAAATTAGTAGAAGAAAAAACAGATATGTTATTATCAGATAAACAAAAAGTAGCAATTAAAATGATAAATGACAATAATGTAACAATAATTACAGGTGGACCAGGAACAGGAAAAACAACAATAATAAAAAGTATAATAGAAATTTACAAACAAAAAAAATATAAAATAGTACTATGTGCACCAACAGGCAGAGCAGCAAAAAGAATAACAGAAACAACAGGAGAAGAAGCCTCAACTTTACATAGATTATTAGAAATAGGAAAAGTAGATGAAGAAAATTTTTACAAAAAAGAAAAAGAATATGAAGGAGCACCAATAGATGCAGATATAATCATTGTTGATGAAGTTTCAATGGTAGACATGTTTATAATGAATTATTTGCTAAGTTGCATTTATTTAGGCACTAAATTAATACTTGTTGGAGACACAGACCAATTACCCTCAGTAGGACCAGGAAGTGTACTAAAAGACATAATAGCATCTCAAAAAATACCAACAGTACATTTAAATCAAATTTTCAGACAAGCAGCAAAAAGTAAAATAATAGTAAATGCACATAGAGTAAATGAAGGAAATAAATTTATTCAAAAAGATGATCCAAATTTAGAAGAAAATCCAAAAGAAGACTTTTTCTTTATAAAAGAAAACAATCCAGAAAAAATTTTAGAACAAGTTTTATCATTGTGTAATGGAAGACTGAAAAAATTTGGAGATTATGACTTTTTTGAAAATATACAAGTTTTAACACCAACCAAAAAAGGAATGTTAGGAACCAAAGAATTAAACAAAGCCTTACAACAAGAGCTAAATCCACATCGTGATAGAGAGCCAGAAAAGGTAAGCATGGGAGCAACATTTCGAATTGGAGATAGAGTAATGCAAACCAAAAACAATTATGACATGTACTGGGAACGAAAAGACGGAGAAAGCTTAGAAGTTGGAAATGGTGTATTTAATGGAGAAACAGGAACAATAACAAACATAAATGAAAAAGAAAAAAATATCAGAATAAAATTTGATGACGAAAAAGTATGTTGGTACGAATTTAATGACTTAGAACAAATAGAACATAGTTATTGTATAACAATACACAAAGCACAAGGAAGTGAATTTGATGTTGTAATAATGGTTATACCACAAGTAGCGCCAATGTTATTAACCAGAAACTTGCTTTATACAGGAATAACTAGAGCAAAAAAACTTCTTATAGTAATAGGAAATGACAAAGTAGTTGACTATATGATTAATAATGTAGATAGCAAAAAAAGAAATACAGGATTAGAGTTTAAATTAAAAAACATATAAAAGCGAAAAAAAGTTTGGAAAAATATTGACAAAACTTTAAATAAAATATATAATACTCTTCGAACAGATATTTGTTTATCTGAAAGGAGAGTATTTTTATGATTACAAATTTACACATAAAAAACATTGGAATAATAGATGATTTAGAAATAAACTTAAACAGTGGAATGAATGTACTTACAGGAGAAACAGGAGCAGGAAAAACACTAATAATAGACTCATTAGAAATAATCTGTGGTGGAAGATTTTCAAAAGAAATGATAAGAAAAGGAGAAAACTATTCTTATGTGGAAATTTGTATGTATGAACCACAAGACATAAATTCAATAGATGGAAACATAATAATTACAAGAGAAATATACAGTAATGGTAGAAACTCTTGCAAAATAAATGGAAGACTAGTAACAGTAAATGAACTAAAAACATTTATGAGTAATTATATAGAAATACATGGTCAAAATCAAAACCAACAACTATTTGACAATAGTACACACATAAAATATCTTGATAATTTCATTGGAAAAGAAATCATTCAACTTAAAAGTTCATATAGCGAAAAATACATAAGATACAATGAAATAAAAAGAGAACTAAAAAACAATTATGGAGACGAAAAAGAAAAACAAAGAAAACTAGACCTATTAAAATATCAATTAAATGAAATAAAAGAAGCAAAGCTAAAAAATGGAGAAGAAGAGAAACTAGAAGAAAAAAGAAAAATAATGATGAACTCAGAAAAAATTGCAAAAAATTTAGGAGAAGCATCACAAGCAGTAGGAGAAAATACAATTGACTGTATAGGAACAGCAGTAAGAGCACTAGAAAAAATAGAAGAAATAGACCCAAAATATAGCCAAACAATAGAAGAATTAAGAAACATCTATTATGGAATACAAGAAATATCAAGAGACATAAACTCATATTGTGAAGACATAGAATTTGACGAAGAAGAAAGAGAAAAAGTAGAAACAAGAATAGATACAATATATAACTTAAAAAGAAAATATGGAAATAACATACAAGAAATACTAGAATATGCAGAAGAAGTAGAAAAAGAAATTAAAAAGATAGAAAATGTAGAAGAATATAATGCAAAATTAAGAAAAGAGCAACTAGAATTAGAAAAATCACTAAATAAAATTGGAACACAAATAAGTGAAATAAGAACAAAATATGCAAAAGAACTAAGTGAAAAGATAAACAAAGAATTATTAGAATTAGAAATGAAAAACGCAAAAATAAATGTAAAAGTAGAATTCAAAGAAAATGAATTTTTCGAAAACGGAAAAGACGAAGTAAGAATATTCATAAAAACAAACATAGGAGAAAATGAATGTGAACTTAGCAAAATTGCATCAGGAGGAGAAATGTCTAGAATTATGCTTGCAATCAAAAAAGTACTAGCAGAAGCAGACAATATGCCAGTATTAATATTTGATGAAATAGATACAGGAATAAGTGGAAAAGCAGCAAAATCAGTAGCAGAAAAAATGAAAGCAATTTCAAAAAATCATCAAATATTATGTATATCACATTTAGCTACAATAGCAGCAATAGCAGACTACAACTACTTTATAAGTAAAAAAGTTGAAAATGAAAGAACATCTACAAAAGTAAAATTATTAAATGAACAAGAAGTATTACAAGAAATTGCAAGAATATCATCTGGAGAAGTAAATGAAATAACACTAAAATATGCAAGTGAACTTAGAAACAAAAAAGTATCATAAGTAGGTGATTAATATAAAACAAAGACTTAATATTTTTATTGATGAAAGTGGTGATTTTGGATTTGTGAATGGAAGTTCAGAATTATATGATGTTTCATTTACGATACATGAAAGTGATAATTCAATCGTCGATGAATTAGAATATTTGAATAAAAGATTAAAAAAAGCTAACTATGATGGTATGATACATCTTGCTGATTTGGTAGCTAAAAGAGGAGAATATTCAAACTTAAATTTTGAGCAAAGAAAAGACATATTTTGGGCAATATTTTATTTTTCTAAAAGAGTTAAAGTGAAGATACATACCATAGTAATTGATAAAAGATATAAAAATAGTAGGGTTCAATTAAATAGAGAATTAGCAATCGAACTAGTGCAGAAAAATATTTTTTTAGTGTAAAAGATATTTTAGGAATTATTAGGCAATTAAAAAGCAAAAGATTATAATAAAAAAGAGCCATTCTTGGAATGGCTCTTTTTGCGACGCTCTGCGTCTACACGGGTTTGGTCCTTGTGAGACCAATATAAATAATATTATTTATAATATATATTATTCATTTAACTATTAAAATTATACACTAAATTTTGAGAAAAGTACAGTGTTTTTTCAAAATTTTTAAAGAAATATTAATAAAATATTTATAGTAAAACAAAAGATAAAATGATATAATTACAAAGAAAAAGATATAATAGAAAGGGGGAAGAAAATGCCAGAAAGAATAGAAGTTACAAAAATGAGAGAAAACGCACATAACAGAGAATATGTATTAGAAAATGTATCAAAAGAAGGAGCACTACTTGACTTTGCAGGAGATGAAATGAAAGACGATAAAGAAATAGCATTAGCAGCAATTCACAACAATCCAGAAGTACTAGAATATGTAAGTGATAGACTAAAAGCAGACAGAGAAGTAGTATATGATTCTGTAAGTGAAGTAGGCTGGACATATTGCTATGCAAAAGAACCATTACTTAATGATAAAGAATTACTAATTTCTGGTTTAAAGAAAACAGGACAAATTTTATATTTTGCAACACAGCAAATGAGAGATGATAAAGAAGTTGTAATGCTTGCTGTAACCAATAAGCCTATTATAATAAAATATGCAAGCAAAAGACTTAGAGCAGATAAAGAAATAGGTTTAGCTGCAATGAAAGTAAATAAGAACTGTTATGAATTTTTAGATGATGAACTCAAAAAAGACCAAGATATTTTAAATTTATTAAATGCATAAATTCATTGAAAGGAGTCAAATTATGAAAATATGGAAAAAAATAAATAAAGGATTATTATTAACTATAATAGTACTAATAGTTTTAATAACTTACTTAAAAGGAGTTGAAAAACAAAGAGAAGCGGATAAAACAGCCATTAAAACATCTTGTGAAGAATATATAAATTTAATAGACAATTTAATGGTTTTACCTGAAGATATGCAAAATTTATCAGAAGAAAATGAACAAAAAATTCAAGATAATATAAATAACGAATTAAAAAATGTAATGATAGAAAATGAAGATGCAATAGAATTACAATCACAATATGTACTAGAAATTGTTAAACAATCTAATGAAAACAAAATAATAACAAATTGCAAAAAAAATATAGATAAAATATCTAAATATGAATTTGATGGAGACCAAGTAGTAGTTAAATTTTCTTCAAATTTAGAAACATCATATAAACATGTTAATACTGAGACTAATGAAGAAGAAGAAAAACAAAATATACAATCTACAAGTGGAGATGAAATAACATTACAAAAAGTAGATGGAAAATGGAAAATTGTATACTCTTATTTAGACTATTATCAAAATTCATCTGATTTATATTTATATTAGAAGAAAGGGGATATTCATGTCAAAAGTTGTATTAGAATTAGAAAATGTTAGTAAAACATTTGGAAAAAGAAAAATAATTGATAACATAAGTTTAAGTGTAAAAGAAGGAGAAGTATATGGTTTTTTAGGACCAAATGGATCAGGGAAAACAACAACAATAAAAATGATTTTACATTTAATAGATAGTGATTCTGGAATAATAAAAGTAAATGGATATGATACAAAAAAACAATTCGAAAAGGCTATGGAATGTATAGGAGGAATTGTTGAAAATCCAGATATGTACAGATATATGTCTGGTATAGATAATTTAAAACTTCATGCTAGACTAAGAAATATAGATAAAAAAAGAATAGATGAAGTTTTAGAAATGGTAGAATTAAAAGGTAGAGAAAGGGATAAAGTAGGAAAATATTCATTAGGAATGAAACAAAGATTAGGTTTGGCATTAACATTATTACATAAACCTAAAGTATTAATTTTAGATGAACCTACAAATGGTCTAGATCCAGCGGGAATAAAAAAATTAAGAGATATATTAAAAGAAATTGCTCATAAAGATGGTGTTGCTGTTTTTGTATCATCACATATTTTAGCAGAAATGCAACAAATGTGTGATAAAGTTGCAGTATTAGATAATGGAAAAATAGTAAAAGTAGAAGAAATATCACAGCCTAAAGAAGAAACAACAGAACATGTTGAATTAAGAGTAAAAAATATTGAAAAAACAGTAAAAATATTAAAGGAAAAATTTAATATAGAAACCAAAATAGATAAAGATATTTTAAATATTGTGCTTCCAACAGAAAAATTACCTAAAGTTGTAAAGGAATTAGCTATTTCTGACGTAGAAATAAAAGCAGTAATTCCAAAAAGTCATACACTTGAGGATATATTCTTTGACGCAACAGAGGGAGGTAAAAATGAAAATAATTAAATTATTTATAGACGAAAACATAAAAACATGGAAAAAACTTTCTACCAAAATAATGTTAATTGCTATTGTATTATCATTACTAGCTGTACTTGGAATAGTAAAAATTATGGAAAAAACAGAAGGAAAAATTACTACATCATATATATACGAAAATCAAGAGGAATATTTAAGCCAGCAAATAGAATATTTTGAAACACAATTACAAAATGATAAATTAGATGAGGAAACAAAACAAAGTATGCAAAGAACACTAGAAGAATATAAACTATATTTAGAATATAATGTTTCCCCATACTCAGATTTTTGGAAAAATGAGATAATCCAAAAAATAGTAGATTTGAAACAAAGTGGAAATAATCCAGAAAAACTATTGAAAATATTAAAAGAAAATAATTTCAATGAATACATAAATTATCAAAAACAAGAAGTAAAATTACAATTAGAAAATAATATAATCTCACAGCAAGAATACGAAGATAATTTAGCAATATTAGAATTAAAAGAAAAATATGAAATAGGAAAAGATGGGAATACAGATACAGACTGGAAAGCAAATATTATTAATGGAATAGAAGCAAATAAAAGAAGTATTAGAACAGGAATAAATCAAAATACAAGAAAATTACTAAAAGCAGAAGAAAAGCAAAAATTAGAAGAACAAATAAAAATTAGTATATACAGATTAGAAAACAATATACCAGATGCATCAAATGGTTCAAATACAAATTATAGAATGAGATATGAACTATTAGCTCCAATGTTTTCTATTGCTGTTATTTCAATAGCAATTATTGTTATAGCAGGAGGAACAATTTCAAATGAAATATCAACAGGAACAATAAAATTTTGGGCTTTAACACCAAATAAAAGATGGAAAATAATGACAGCAAAACTTCTATCTATATTGTTTTACATAATAATTTTAGTTTTAATAACATCATTATTAAGTGTTGCAATAGCAAACATATTTTTTGAGGAAAATGGAGAAACATACTTATATTGTAAAAATGGAGAAGTACAAGAAATAGGAAATACATTATATACAGTTGAATTTTACTTTGTAAAAGCAATACCAGTTGTACTTTTTGCACTATTTGCAGTAATGTTATCAACAATTACCAGAAATACTGCAGTTTCAGTAAGTTTTAGTGTTGCATTATATATAGGAAACGGACTTGCAATGCAAATTTTAAACCAATTTATAACAAAAGATTGGATAAAATTTATTCCATTTAACAACTTAAACTTAACAAGCAAAATATTTACAAATTCAACAGACATGAGTAACTTAATGTTTGGATC
This sequence comes from uncultured Clostridia bacterium, assembly GCA_944386165.1. Lineage (GTDB taxonomy): Bacteria > Bacillota > Clostridia > TANB77 > CAG-508 > CAG-269. The sequence goes on along the minus strand of CALXAA010000019.1, from coordinate 26,843 downwards.
AAGCTTTGCAACATCAACAACATTAGGATTTTCTCTAGCTGTTCTAGGAGTATGTGCTATTTTGATGCTAATTACAATGTATGATAGCTTCAACAAAAGAGATATCATCTAATAACACTTGTATAAGTATAGAAAAATTTGTAAAAAGTCTTGATTTTTATAGGAAAGTATAGTACAATAAATATGTTAAAAATATTCCTTTAACTTAGCCTAATAAAAGACACCTAGTATTAGTGCTCGGTATAAGGAGAAAAAGAAATAGGAGGTGTTATAAATGACAGTAGAAAGAAAACAAGAAATTATAAAAGAATTTCAAAGAGATGAAAAAGATACAGGATCTTCAGAAGTTCAAATAGCTCTTTTAACAGAAAGAATTAATGAATTAACAGAACACTTAAAAGTTCATAAAAAAGACAATCATTCAAGAAGAGGAATGCTTAAAATGGTTGGAAAAAGAAGAAATTTATTAAATTACTTAGCAAAAAAAGATGCAGAAAGCTATAAAGCTTTAGTTGAAAAGCTAGGACTAAGAAAATAATTAAAAAGTTTTAGGGGCGTGTGCAACAAAAGCTAACGTCCCTTTTTATAATATTAGAAAATATGTATTTAGAAAAGTAGCTTGTATAATGTTCTTTAAAAGTAGAGAATATTATAGAGGTTACAATCTAATACATATTTACTAAAAAAGGTGTAAAAAATAAACAAAAAAATAGGAGGAATAATATGTTTAAAAGTTATGAAACAGAACTTGCAGGAAGAAAACTAGTAATAGAAACAGGAAAACTTGCAGGATTAGCAAATGGAAGTGTATTAGTAAAATATGGAGACACAGTTGTTATGGTAAATGTAACAGCATCAAAAGAGCCAAAAGAAGGAATTGATTTCTTTCCATTATCAGTTGATTTTGAAGAAAAAATGTATTCTGTAGGAAAAATACCAGGATCATATACAAAAAGAGAAGGAAAACCAAGTGACAAAGCAATATTAGCAGCAAGAGCAATAGATAGACCATTAAGACCACTATTCCCAAAAGACTTTAGAAATGATGTTGTAGTTGTTGCAACAGTATTAAGTGTTGAACAAGATAACTCACCAGAAGTTGCAGCAATGATAGGAGCATCTGCAGCACTATCTATATCAGACATACCATTTGGAGGACCAACAGCAGCAGTAAATGTTGGATTAGTAAATGGAGAAATTGTTATAAACCCAACAGAAGAACAAAGAAAAATAAGTGACTTAAACTTAACAGTTGCAGGAACTGCAGAAAAAGTAGCAATGATAGAAGCAGGAGCAAATGAAGTTCCAAATGAAGTAATGTTAGAAGCAATAAAAAAAGGACATGAACAAATCAAAAAACTATGTGAATTCATCCAAAAAATGAAAGACGAAATTGGAAAGCCAAAATTCGAATACAAATCATTTGCTGTAGACCATGATTTATATGAATACTTAGAACAAAACTTTACAGAAAAAATGAAACAAGCTGTTCAAGAAGTTGATAAAGACACAAGAGACAACAATGTTTCAGCTTTAACAGAAGAAATTGAAGCAAATTTAGCAGAAAAATTAGGAGAAGAAGAAGCAGAAACAAGAAAACAAGAAATAGGAGAAGCAATATATAAATTAGAAAAAAAATGTGTTAGAGACATGATATTCTATGAACATAAAAGAGTTGATGGTAGAGCATTAGATGAAATAAGACCATTATCTTGTGAAGTAGGGTTACTTCCACGAGTACATGGAAGTGCATTATTTACAAGAGGACAAACACAAGTAATGTCTGTAGTAACACTTGGAATGAAAAGTGAAGAACAAGAACTAGATGGAATAGATACAGAAACAGCAAAAAGATATATGCATCAATACAACTTCCCACCATATAGTGTAGGAGAAGCTAGAACATCAAGAGGACCAGGAAGAAGAGAAATTGGACATGGTGCATTAGCAGAAAAAGCACTTGTTCCAGTATTACCATCTATAGAAGAATTCCCTTATGCAATAAGAGTTGTATCAGAAGTATTATCTTCAAATGGTTCAACATCACAAGCAAGTATATGTGGAAGTACATTAGCTCTAATGGATGCTGGTGTTCCAATAAAAAGACCAGTAGCTGGAATTTCAACAGGACTTGTAACAAATCCAGACAATCCAGATGATTATGTAATGTTAACAGATATTCAAGGACTAGAAGACTTTTTTGGAGATATGGATTTTAAAGTAGGTGGAACAGAAAAAGGAATAACAGCAATACAAGTAGATATAAAAATAGATGGATTATCTTACAAAATTATTGAAGAAGCTTTTGAAAGAACAAAAATAGCAAGACAATATATTTTAGATAATATTATGAAACCTCAAATAGCTGAGCCAAGAGAAGAAATATCAAAATATGCACCACACATAGTTACAACAAGAATAAAAGTAGAAAAAATCAAAGATGTAATTGGAAAAGGTGGAGAAACAATCAATAAAATAATTGATGAAACAGGAGTAAAAATTGATATAGAAGATGATGGACAAGTATTTATATATTCATCAGATGAAGAAATGGCTCAAAAAGCACTAGAAATTATTGAAGACATTGCTAGAGTTATAGAAATAGGTGAAATATATTATGGTACAGTAACAAGAATTACAACATTTGGAGCATTTGTAGACCTTGGAGGAGGAAAAGAAGGTTTAGTTCATATTTCAAAAATTTCAAAAGAACATGTAAAAAATATTACAGATTTTGTAAATGTAGGTGATAAAGTTCCAGTTAAAGTTATTGAAATAGATGACCAAGGAAGAATTAATTTAACAATGAAAGATCTAGTTGAAACAAAAGAAGAAAAAAATGCTGAAGATTCTACATTATAATTATAGAAAAAATTGTGGGGGCAAGCCCACAATTTTTCTATTCATTTTAAGATATATTTATTAAATTTTTTAGTTCATTTTTTAAACTTTCAGAGCATTTTATTAAAGGAAGTCTAGGTTCACCAAAATTAAATCCAAGTAAATTTAAAGCTTCTTTAACAGGAATAGGATTTGTTTCTTTAAAAAGAGCATCAATTATTTGTAGAGACTTAAACTGATAATCACAAGATTTCTTTATATTTCCATCAAAAAATGAATTTACAGTATTAAGAACAAGACTAGGATTTATATTAGACAATACAGAAATTACTCCCTGCCCTCCAATTGATAAAATTGGAACAATTTGATCATCATTACCAGAATAAATAAACAAATTATCACCACATAAGCTAGAAATTTTTGTAATTTGAGAAATATTGCCACTTGCTTCTTTAATGCCCACAATATTATCTATTTTAGATAATTCTAAACAAGTTTCTGGTAATATATTCATACCAGTTCTGCTTGGAACATTATACAAAATAATAGGTAAAGAAACAGAATTTGCAATTGATTTATAATGTTCAATTAATCCGTAATTGAGTAGTTTTATTATAATATGGAGTAACAATTAAAAGCCCATCAGCACCTAAATTTTCTGCCATTTTTGAATTTTGTATAGCTGTTTTAGTATTATTTGAGCCTGTTCCAATTATTACTGGAACTCTTTTATTACAAGCTAAAACAGCACATTTTATAGTTTCTATTTTTTCTTCTAAAGTCATTGTAGATGCTTCTCCTGTTGTACCACATACAACTAAAGCATTTATTCCAGAATTAATTTGTATGTCTATAAACTTTTTAAATTCATCAAAATTTACACCTGTTTTTGTAAATGGAGTTGCTAAAGCTGTTGCAACACCTTTAAATAAAATTTTTTTCATAAAAATTAATATCAAATTCCTTTCTATATTTAATTTTTGTCTAATGTCATCAGTTTTTCAACAATTTGAATAGCATTAGTAGCTGCACCTTTTCTTAAATTATCAGCAACAACCCACAAATTAAGAGAATTTTTCTTGCTAAAATCTTTTCTAATTCTTCCAACAAAAACTTCATCATGACCATTAACAATTGAATTTATTGGGTATGATTCATTTTTTATATCATCTAAAACAACAATTCCAGGTGAAGATTTTAAAACATTAGTAACATCTGCTATTGAAAAATCATTTTCAAATTCAATATTTATACTTTCACCATGACAATTCGAAACAGGAACACGTACACAAGTAGATGTTATAGGAAGAGTTGGGTGACCTAATATTTTTCTTGTTTCATTAACCATTTTCATTTCCTCTTTTGTATAACCATTAATAAGAAAAATATCAATTTGAGGTAAACAATTATCATAAATTGGATGTGAGAACTTAAGTAATGGCTCTGGAGAATGATTCCTTCCATTTTCTAGATCTTCTAATCCTAATTTTCCAGCACCAGAAACAGCTTGATATGTAGAATATACTATTCTTTTAATTTTATATTTATCATCTAATGGTTTTAGAACAACAACAGCTTGAATTGTTGAGCAATTTGGATTTGCTATAATATTTTTATGATTTAAAATATCATTAAAATTCACTTCAGGAACTATAAGAGGAACATCATCATCCATTCTAAATGCACTACTATTATCAACAACAATACAATTTTTAGAAGCAGCAATAGGTGCATACAATTTTGCCGTTTCACTTCCCGCAGAAAAAATAGCAAAATCAAAATTTTCATCAAAAGAATCATTAGTAAGTTCTTTTACAACATAATCTTTATTCATAAAATTTAATGTAGTTCCAGCAGATTTATTAGACGAAAAAAGAGTGTATTCAAAATTTTTAATTTTTTTTTCTTCTAAAACTTTTAATACAGTTCTTCCAACTAAACCAGTAGCACCAACAATTGCTAATTTATGATTTTTCATATATATATTCATATCCTTTCCTATGTAATAATAATTTACATACACATTTTCTAAATAATAAAGATATATTCAAAAAAAATAAAAAAATTCATAAAACTGTATAACTTGACTAAGTAAATATAAAATGGTAAAATAATACACGTAATGAAAGGAATGTGATTAACAATGAAAATTTTAGCAGTAGGAGATATTGTTGGAGAATCAGGAGTAAAAAAATTAAAAGAAGAATTACCTAGAATAAAAAAAGAAGAAAATATAGATTTTGTAATAACAAATGGTGAAAATTCAGCAGGTGGAATGGGAATAAATGAAAGAAACTTTAATGATATATTAGAAGCAGGAACAAATGTAGTTACAATGGGAAATCATACATGGGCAAAAAAAGATATTTTTAAATTTATTGACCATCCTCAAATTTTAAGACCTGCAAACTATCCTAAAGGAGTTGTTGGAAAAGGGCTTGGAATATATGAATGTAAAAATAAAAAAATAGCTGTAATGAATTTTATGGGAAGAGTAGATATTAATATTTTAACAGAAAATCCATTTTTACTAGCAAAAGATATGGTAAATGATTTACAAGGAAAAGTAGATATAATAGTTATAGATTTTCATGCAGAAGCAACAGCAGAAAAAATAGCCATGGCAAGATATCTAGACGGAAAAATAACATGTATATTTGGAACACATACACATGTACAAACAGCAGATGAACAAATACTTCCAGAAGGAACAGCCTATATAACAGACATTGGAATGACAGGTCCAAAAAATTCTGTAATTGGAATGAATGCAGAAGCATCAATAAAAAGATTTGAAACAACACTTCCAGAAAAATATAAATTAGCAGAAGGAGAATGTATTTTAAATGCAGTAATCTTTGAAATTAATGATAACAATAATAAAGTTACAAATGTAAAAAGAATATATATTAGATAAAACTGTCGAAAAAAGAAATAAAAATTTCAAAAAATTTCCAGAAAATACTAGACAAAGTATCCTAAATAATGTAAAATACAAAATGTAAAAGTTGCAACAAAAAAATAATAATAGGAGGCAAAAGAAAAATGGAAGTTTTAAAAATTTCATCAAAATCTAACCCAAATTCTGTAGCAGGAGCTATTGCAGGGTTAGTAAAAGAATCAAACAAAGCAGAAATGCAAGCAATTGGAGCAGGAGCGCTAAATCAAGCAGTAAAGGCAGTAGCTATAGCAAGAGGATTTGTAGCACCATCTGGAGTAGACTTAGTTTGCATACCAGCTTTTGCAGAAGTAGAGGTTGAGGGGGAAGACCGAACAGGAATTAAACTGATTGTAGAATCAAGAAAATAATATAAAAAACAATGGGGGCAAATTTTAAATTATGCCTCCTTTTTGTATTAATTTAATAAAAAGTCCGCTTTTGTTATTAAAACACTTGAAAAAATCAGCATAATAATGTATTATTACAATGCGAGGGGTGATAATTTGAAAATAAATATTGCAAAATATATTTTTATAATATTTGTAATTGGTATTATAATATTTGTAATTTTTAAATTAAATGAAGAAAAGAAGAATGTAGTACAAGAAGAACCAACAGTAACAGAACAACAAGAGATAATAAAAGAAATAAATTTAGGAGTTGCACAATTTGATTCCATAAATCCTTTATTAAGTAATAACAAACAAGTTCAAGAAATAGTCAAAATAATATATGAACCATTGTTACAAATAAATAGTGAATACAAATTAGAAAAATGCCTAGCAAAAGATTGGGCAAAAACATCTGAAACTAAATATATAATAAAATTAGATGATACAATAAAATGGTCTGATGGAAATAATTTAACAGCTGATGATGTTGTATTTACAATTCAAACAATAAAAAACTTAAATTGTATATACTCTGAAAATGTAAAAAATATACAAGAAGTAAATAAAGTAGATGAAAACACAGTACAAATTATACTCAACCAAGAAGTTCCATTTTTTGAATATAATCTAATATTCCCAATATTAAGCTTAAAATATTTTGAAGGGCAGGACTTTGTAAGTACAGAAAAAAATAATATGCCTGTAGGAACAGGAAAATATAAAATTACAGAAAATTCTTCTGATAAAATAATATTAGAAAAAAACGAGAATTACAAAAAAGAAGAATTAACACTTGAAAAAATAACAATAAGTAAATATTCAAACTTAGGAGAACTTTATAATGCATTTAAACTTGGAAAAATAGATTTAATTACAACAAATAATATAGGAATTGAAAATTATATTGGAACTATAGGATATAATAAAACAGAGGCAAATGGAAGAGAATTTGACTTTATAGCACTAAACACGCAAAATGATGTTTTATCAAACAAAGAAGTTAGACAAGCAATTGCAAGAGCAATTAACAGAGAAAATATAGTTTCACAAGTATTTAATAACAAATACAAAGTACAAGACTATTTCTTAGACTATGGTAGTTGGTTACAAGGAGAAAAAGCAGACTTATCATATAATACAGATTCCGCAATAAATATTTTACAAAGTAATGGATGGGAATACAAATATAATAGATGGCAAAAAGTTATAAATTATAGAACAAAAAGAATAAATTTAAAACTAGTAGTTCAATCCTCAAACCAAACAAGGCTCACAATAGCAGAAATGATAAAAACAAACTTGGAAGAAATTGGAATAGATGTAACAATAGTAAAAGCCACAGACAACCAATATACATCATATTTAACAAACAAAAATTATGACATGATACTAACAGGTGTAACATTATCATTAAGCCCTAATTTAGAAACCTTTTTTGGAAGCGGAAATTTAGCAAATTACAATAATGAAGAAATAAGTTCAATATTAAGTGAAGTAAAAAATATAACAAAAGAAGACTTATTAAAAGAAAAATACAACAGAATAAGAGAAATATACAATGATGAAATACCTTATATAGGATTATACAGTAACTATTATGAAGTAGCAAGTAATTGGACATTAAAAGGCAACATACCAGCAAATTGGTATAATATTTTTATAAACATAGCTAACTGGTATAAAAATTAAAAAAATTTTTAATAAGCACTTGACAAAAAATAAAAAAAGATATAATATATGTATCGAACAAAAGTTTGAAAAACAAGAAAGGAAAGAAATAAACATGAGTGAAAATACAGAAAAAAGAAAAGCACTAGAAGTTGCAATGAATCAAATTGAAAAACAATTTGGAAAAGGGTCAGTAATGAAATTAGGGGAATATAAAGCAATGGAGGTAGAAGCAATACCAACAGGAGCATTAAGTCTTGATATAGCATTAGGAATTGGAGGAGTACCAAGAGGAAGAATTGTAGAAGTATTTGGACCAGAATCTTCTGGAAAAACAACATTAGCATTACACATAATAGCAGAAGCCCAAAAAGCAGGAGGAGAAGCAGCATTTATAGATGCAGAACACGCTTTAGACCCAGTATATGCAAAAAAATTAGGAGTAGATATAGACAATTTAATAGTATCACAACCAGATACAGGAGAACAAGCATTAGAAATTACAGAAGCATTAGTAAGAAGTGGAGCATTAGATGTAATAGTTGTAGACTCTGTTGCAGCATTAGTTCCAAAAGCAGAAATAGATGGAGAAATGGGAGATTCCCACATGGGACTTCAAGCCAGATTAATGTCACAAGCATTAAGAAAACTAGCAGGAGCAATAAACAAATCTAAAACAGTACTTTTATTTATAAACCAATTAAGAGAAAAAATAGGAGTAATGTTTGGTAATCCAGAAACAACAACAGGAGGTAGAGCACTAAAATTTTATGCATCAGTTAGAATGGACATCAGAAAAATAGAAATGATAAAACAAGATGGGCAAGTAGTAGGAAACAGAGTAAGAGTAAAAGTAATAAAAAACAAAGTTGCACCACCATTTAGAGAAGCTGAATTTGATGTATTATATGGAAAAGGAATATCAAAAGTAGGAAACATATTAGACATGGCAGTAAACTTAGACATAGTAGAAAAAAGTGGAGCATGGTTTAGTTACAATGGACAAAGAATTAGCCAAGGAAGAGAAAATGCAAAAAGATATTTAGAAGAACATCCAGACACATTAAATGAAATAGAAAAAAAAGTAAGAGAAAATTTTGCAAAAGCATTCGAGCAAAGTTTAGGAGAAGAAAACACTGTTGACCCAGAGGAAGAAACAGAGCCAATGGATGAATAAAAGAAAAAAATTATAAGAATAACATAAAAAATAGCAAGATTTTCTTGCTATTTTTTTATATATAGAATAAAATAATAAACGAAAGAAAGGATATTACGATGAACAAAAAGTGGGAAATATTTAAAATAGATAAAGAAAAAGTAGCAGAAATGCAGAAAAAATATAATATAAACAACTTATTAGCCATATTACTTTCAAACAGAGAAATAACATCAGAAGAACAAATAAATAAATTTTTAAATCCTAAAAGAAATGATTTTTATAATCCATTTGGAATGCCAGACATGGAAAAAGCAGTAAACAGAATACTAAAAGCAATAGAAAAAAATGAAAAAACTATCATTTATGGAGATTATGATGTTGATGGAATAACAAGTGTAGCTGTTTTAAAAAGTTTTTTAGAAGAAAGAGGAATACAAGTGGGAGTTTATATCCCTAACCGATTAAATGAAGGATATGGATTAAACAAAGAAGCAGTAAAATATATAGCTAAGCAAGGATATAAACTAATGATAACTGTAGATTGTGGAATTACAGCAATAGAAGAAGTAGAATATGCAAAAGAATTAGGAATAGAAACAATAGTAACAGACCACCATGAACCAGCGGAAAATTTGCCAGAAGCAGTAGCAGTAGTTGATGCAAAAAGAAAAGACAATAAATATGAATGCAGAAATTTAGCAGGTGTTGGAGTAGTATTTAAATTAATACAAGCATTAAGTATAAAATTAGGATTAGAAGAAAAAGAATATTTAAAATTTCTAGATATAGTTTGCATAGGTACAATTTCTGATATAGTACCATTAACAGATGAAAACAGAGTAATTGTTAAATTAGGACTAAAATTAGTAGAACAAACCAGAAATTTAGGCTTAAGAGAAATATTACAAAGTTGTGGATATTCAAAAATAAATTCCACAACAATTTCTTTTGGTGTTGCACCTAGAATTAATGCATGTGGAAGAATGGGGCATCAAGAAGAAGCCTTAAACTTACTTTTGTCAAAAAATATAGATGAAGTAAAAGACCTAACAATAAAATTAAATGACTATAATAAAACTCGACAAGAAATAGAAAAAACTATTTACAATGAAGCTATTGAACAAATAGAAAAAAATAATTTAGCAAATAAAAACACAATAGTTGTTTATGGAAAGGGTTGGCATCATGGAGTTATTGGAATAGTATCATCAAAAATAACTGAACTATATTTTAAACCAAGTATTTTATTAAGTGAAGAAGATGGACAATACAAAGGATCAGGGAGAAGTGTAGAAGGTTTTGATTTACATGAAGCACTAATGGAATGTAATAAAACAATAAAAAAATTTGGTGGACATGCAATGGCAGTAGGAATAAACATAGAAAAACACAAAATAAAAGAATTTGAAGAAACATTTGAAAAAGTTGCAACAGAAAAAAATGTAGATAAAATAGTTCCAATTTTAAATGTTGATGCAGAAATAAAACTAGATGACATAACAAAAGAAATGGTAGAAAGTTTAAAAGAGTTAGAACCTTTTGGGGAAGCAAATAAAATGCCTATTTTTGCATTTAGAAACCTAAAAATTGACTCAATAAGATCTTTAACTAATGGAAAAAATTTAAAACTTTCAGTAAGAGACAATAAAAACATTGTAAATGCAATTGGATTTAATTTAGGAGAACTTTCTGAAATTTATAAAATAGGAGATAAAATTGATATAGCAGGTAATTTAGAGATAAACTCTTTTAATGGAGTTGACAGTATTCAAATAAATATTAAAGATATAATGAAATCAATCTAATTTTTTTTAGAAAATACTTTAAATTTATTAAAAAAAGATATAAAATGTGCATGTAAAAAATGGGGGGATTTTTATGACTCAAAATTATTCAATAAAAGACATAATAGAAAAAGTAAAAAAAACAAAAAGATGGCCAGATACAAAACTAATATTAAAAGCATATAATTATGCTGTACAAAAACATGGAGAACAATTAAGAAAATCCGGAGAACCATATATAATTCACCCAACCAATGTTGCATATACAATTGCAGAACTTGGGCTAGATGAAAAAACAATATGTGCAGCACTATTACATGATGTATTAGAAGATACAGATGCTACATATGAAGATATAGTAAGAGATTTTGGCAAAGAAATTGCAGACATGGTAGATGGAGTAACAAAATTAAAACAAATTCAATATGCATCAATAGAAGAAAACCAAGTTGAAAATTATAGAAAAATGTTTCTTGCAATGGGTAAAGACATAAGAGTAATATTGATAAAATTAGCAGATAGATTGCATAATATGAGAACTTTAGAATTTTTAAAAAGAAATAGACAAATTGCTATTTCAACAGAAACAATGCAATTATATGCACCACTTGCAAACAGATTAGGACTATATTCATTAAAATGGGAATTAGAAGACTTAAGTTTTAAATATCTATATCCAAAAGAATATGAAGAATTAATAAAAGGAATAGAACAAAAAAGAGACGAAAGACTAAAATTCATTCAAAAAATAATGGAAGATATAAGAGTCCAATTAAAAAAACAACGAATAGAAGCAGAAGTAACTGGAAGGGCAAAACATTTATACAGTATTTACAGAAAAATGAAAAGAGACAATAAAACATTAGACCAAATATATGACTTATTTGCATTAAGAATAATAGTAAACTCTGTAAAAGATTGTTATGCAGCACTTGGAGTTGTACATGATATGTATACTCCAATGCCAGGAAGATTTAAAGACTATATAGCAGTACCAAAATCAAACATGTACCAATCAATACACACAACTCTTTTAGGAGAAAAAGGAACACCATTTGAAGTACAAATACGTACATGGGATATGCATAGAATAGCAGAATATGGTATTGCTGCGCATTGGGCATATAAAGAAGCAAATTATGGAAGTAAAAAAGGTCAAAAAAACGTAAAAGTCCAAAATGATAAACTAGCTTGGCTTAGAGAAACATTAGAATGGCAACAAGAAATGCAAAATCCTCAAGAATTTTTAGAAACATTAAAAACAGAGTTATTTGAAGATGAAGTATATGTTTTTACACCAAAAGGACAAATAAAGGTATTGCCAAGAGGAGCAACACCAATAGATTTTGCATATAGTGTTCATGCTGAAATTGGAAATAAAATGGTTGGAGCCAAAATAAACAGCAAAATGGTTCCAATAATAACACCAATAAAAAATGGAGATATTATTGAAATATTAACATCTGAAAATTCGAAAGGACCTAGCTTAGACTGGCTAAAATTTGTAAAAAGTACATCTGCAAAAAGTAAAATAAATTCATGGTTTAAAAAAGAAAAAAAGGAAGAAAATGTTGAAAAAGGCAAACAAGCAATTGAAAGAGAACTAAAAAGAATAGGAATGGCTTATTCAGATTTATTTAAAATAGAATATATAAATCCAACATTAGAAAGATATAAATATAAAACATTAGAAGACATGTATTTAGCAGTGGGACTTGGAGCAATGACAGCAAATAAGATAATTGCAAGAATGCTTATTGAATATAGAAAAGAACACAAAGAAGAAACAAAAATAGAAAAACAAATAGAAGAACTATCTGAAAATAAACCAAAAGAAAAAAATGTTTCAAATTCAGGAATTATAGTAAAAGGAATAGACAATTGTTTAGTAAAGCTTTCAAAATGTTGTAACCCACTTCCTGGTGATGAAATAATAGGATATATAACAAAAGGCAGAGGAGTATCTGTGCACAGAAGAGATTGCACAAATGTATCAGAATTATTAAAAGAAGAAAACAGAATAATTGAAGTAAAATGGTATAATGATGAAAAGAAAAGTTCATATACTGTTGAAATTGAAATATTTGCAAATGATAGAAACGGACTATTAGCAGACATAGTCCAAAAAATAAATGATTCAAAAATAAAACTATTAGGAATTAGTGCAAGAACAACAAAAGAAAGAGTTGCAATAACAGAAGCTACGCTTGAAATAGACAGCTTAGACAGTTTAAATAAATTAATAAGAGAAATACGTAAAGTAGATAGCGTATATGAAGTAAATAGAAAAAATCAAATTAAGGAATAAGAGGGATTAAAAATGATATTAAAAGAACTAAAGATTGATTTATGGGCAGGAGATGTAACAAATTGTTATATTGTACAAGATGAAAAATCAAAAGAAACAATGGTAATAGACCCAGCAGGAGATGTTGATAAAATAATAGAAATGCTTAATATATTAAAAGCAAAACTAAAATATATATATTTAACACATTGTCATGGAGACCATATAGGAGGAGTAAACGAATTAAAAGAAAAATATGGCGGAAAAATTATTGCACAAAGAAATGCAGCAGAAAATTTACTAAATCCAGAAATAACTTTAACAAGATTTATGGGAGTAAAAGATGTAATAATTGAAGTTGACTCAAGAGTTGACGATAATGATTTAATACATTTAGGAGAATTAGAATTTGAAGTACTACATACACCAGGTCACACTTCAGGTGGCTCATGTTTATATTGTGAAACTGAAAATTTACTATTTTCAGGAGACACTCTATTTAGAGGAACATGGGGAAGAACAGATGTACCAACAGGATCTTTAGATGATATTATAAATTCAATTACTAATAAATTAATGGTATTACCTGATGAAACAATAGTATATCCAGGACATGGAAAAAGTACAATGATTAGGGAAGAAAAACCAATTTACTTAGAACTAAAGCCAAGATTATTATAAAAAAGTTCTAAATGAATAAATAAAAACATATAATATATATAAGAGAAATTCAAAAGAAGGGTATATTATATGTTTAATGTTACAGTAATAAATGTAAAAGGCTCATTAAAAAAAGTAGTAATATTAATAATAACTTTAAGTACAGTGTTTATATTAACAAAATTAGCCAAAAAAATGAAAACAAGTGAAATATTTAAAATAAATATATCAGAAAAACTAATAGGATGTTTAGATATTGAAATTCCATCAATATCAAGCATTTATGAAAAATCAAATACAGTAATAAAAAGTGAAGAAGAAGAAAATCCAAATGTTCTTATAGAAAACATACTAGGTGTTGAACTTGCAAAAATAAAAGAAATTGAACAAACGCAAATAATAGAAGAAGACCAAACAGAGAATTTGGCAACAGAAAATATTGAGCAAAATACAAAAATAGAAAATGAAACTCAAGAAAATACCGAAACAAATACACAGGAAAGATTAGAAAATGTAGAAACACAAATAGTTACACAAAACCCAATAAGTGAGAGTTTTAATTCTGAAATAAATGGTGTAAAAATAAAAAACGAAACCTCATTTGATATAAGTAATATTATGGAAACAGCATTAGAAATAAATAAAAATAATATATTAATTTTTCATACACATACATGTGAAAGCTATACTCCAAGTGAAAAATATCAATATCAACAAACCGGAAATTTTAGAACAACAGATTTAAATTATACTGTAGCCAGAGTAGGAGATGAACTTTCAAATTATTTGTTAGGATTTGGATTTAACGTGTATCATGACAAAACATACCATGATTATCCTGCATATTCAGGTTCATATAATAGATCACTTGCCACAGTACAAAATGCTTTAAAAACAAATCCAAGTGACATTATAATAGATTTGCATAGAGATGCAATTGGAAGTATAAGTAATTATGACCCAAGTGTAAAAATAGGTGAAGATGTTGCCGCACAAGTCATGTTTGTAATTGGAACAAATGGAGGAGGATTAAACCATCCAAACTGGAAACAAAACCTAAAATTTGCCATAGAAGTACAACAAAAAGCCAATGAAATGTATCCAGGACTATTCAAACCAATAATACTAAGAAATTCAAGATATAACCAACACTTAGGAAAAGCAGCATGCATTATAGAAGTAGGAGCCACAGGAAACACACTTGACCAATGTCTAAATAGTATGAAATACTTAGCAAAAGTATTTGAAAAACTTAGTTATTAACAATAGAGTTAATAACTAAGTTTTTTATTGGTCATTTAATTAAAAATAATTCCAGTCTCATTAAAAGATTCTTTTGTAGTAATTTGTAAGCTATCAATAGATTGGTATCCTAAAAATCTATTAACATTTTTTTGAGCAATTCCTGTTTCTGTAGCAATAGTATCAACTGAAGAAAAACCATTTACAGCAATATAAGACTTAAAAGTAGATAATTCTAAATTATCTTTATTTGCACATTTTGGGCAAACATCTCCAGAACTTGTGTGGAAAGCGCCACAACGACTACATTTATTTAATTCCATAAAAACCTCCATCTCTGAGTAGAGCTCCAGTCAAATACTAAAAAATAAAATCTACTCTAAAAAACAAATGTAATTTTTTGTTTTATTTTATCACAAAAAAAAGAAAAAAGGAATAGATTGTTAAAAAAATTATAAATTATTTGCTAAGGATTATATGCAAGAAAAATAAAAAGAAGCATAAAATAAAATATAAGTATACATGGAGGTAAAATGAAAAAAGCATTATTCATTGAAAATACAAGTCCTGACAATAATTTAGGACAAATATATATAGAAACTTTAAAAAAATTAGGATATAAAGTTGATATTATTAATAACCAAAACAATAAATTAGAGTTTACCAAAAGGCTTTTTACATTAAAAAACTTAAAAACATATAAAAAATTAAAAAATATAATTAAACAAAACAATTATGAAATTATCCATTGCAATAATTTTATATGTGGAGTTTTAACAAGATTTGCTACTAGAAAACAAAAGTCAAAAATAATATATTCAACTAATAGTTTTTGCTTTTATAAAGGAGAATTTTTTATAAAATGGATTTTTGGTTATCTAATAGAAAAACATTTATCAAACTTTACAGACACAATAATTATAGGAAATAAAGAAGATTATGTACTTGCAAAAAACAAATATCATGCCAAATATGTAAAACTAATAAAAGCAGTAAAAATAGAAAAAAACATTGAAAAAGAAAAAAGCTATTCAAGAGAAAAATATAATCTAAAAAATGAAGACTACATATTTTTAAATATAGGAGAATTAAATAAAAATGAAAACCAAATAATGCAATTAGAAGTAATGATAGATATTACAAAAAAATATAAAAATGCAAAATTAATAATTTTAGGAAGCGGAATGCAAAAAGAATATTTAGAAAATATTATAGTAAAATATGGATTAGAACAAAATGTGCAAATAATAGAAAATAAAGATAACATGTTAGAACTATTAAATATTTGTAATTGTTTGATTGAAACAAGCCAAAACAAAGGAACCTCTGTAAATTTATTACAAGCAATGATAAGAAAAAAGCCAATACTTGCAACAAATATAAAAGAATATAGAGACCTATTAAAAGCAAAAAATCTTTTTGAAGTAAAAGATGCCATAACATTAAAAAATAAAATGATTAAAAATATTAAAGAAAATAAAAATCTTGAAACATATTATAATATTGATAAATATAAATTAGAAAAAGTAGAAGAAAAAATAACAAAAATATATAAAACATGATAAAAGAGGAGGTCTATTTTAAGATCCCCTCTTATCTAAATTAATTGAACTACATTTGTTGATTTCCTGGTATAAAGTAGTCAACAACTCCATAAATTAAAGCACCAATTATTGCAGCCATCCAAGAAATTGAATATCCTGCTACAAAAAATTGAGTTAAATATAATATAATAGCAGCTAATGCAAAACCTACAAACCCTTTGCCAAAAGGACTAGCATGTAATCCAGTAAACTTAATAATTAAATAATCCATAATAGTTAAAACAATTGCAGCAATAGCTAAAGTCCAAATATTATTAATAGAAAAACCAGGTGTAAAAAATGCTGTAATTGCTAAAACAATGGCAGCTGTTGCTAATCTACCAACTATTTGCCAAACTGTAGATACTCCATTAGAAGTATTAGAATTACTTTGTGTATTATTTGCCATTTTCCATATTAGATGTTAGCTCAAAAGCTAACATCACCCTCCTTTCTTTTAAAATTATAAGCTTATATAAATTGGATGGGTGAAAATATTTTTCAACCTAAAAACTACCTTGTATAAAAATTTTTTCAAGGTTATAATTATTATTTACAACAAAAAAATAATTATACAAAAATCGTATAAACACAAAAAAATTGAAGAAAATAAATTAAAAAAGAAACTGAAAGGAACTTTAAAAATGTTAATAATTTTTTTTAGAGCAATAGTTTTATACATAGTAGTCTTAATTGTAATGAGAATAATGGGAAAACGTGAAATAGGGCAAATGCAACCATTTGAACTTGCAATATCAATAATGATTGCAGATTTAGCAGCAACACCAATGGCAGAAACAGGAATTCCCATTTCAAATGGAATAATTCCAATACTTGGATTATTAGTAATGCATCTTGTAATATCAACTATAAATATAAAAAGTACAAAAGCAAGAGAAATATTATGTGGAAAGCCATCCATACTAATAAATCGAGGAAAAATAGATGAAAATATATTACGTAAAGAAAGATTTACAATTAATGAATTAGAAGAAAGATTAAGAGATAATAATATATTCAATATTGGAGATGTTGAATATGCAATTTTAGAAACAAGTGGACAAGTAACAGTTATACCAAAACCATCAAAAAGAAATACTATACCAGAAGACTTTAATATTGAGCCAAAATATGAAGGAATATCATATGATTTAGTTGTTGATGGAAAAGTAATGCACAAAAACTTAGAAAAAATAGGAAAAAACTATATTTGGTTAAAAAAACAGACTGAAAAATTTGGAATAAAACCAGAAGAAGCTCTTATTGTCACAATTGATGGTGACAACCAATTTTTTTGCCAACCATTGCAAAAAAACAAATCTAAATAAAAAACAATAGGTTTATAGGTAAATCCTTTATAAAAAACCTAAATAAATTTATACAAGGATAAATAAAAATGTATAAAGAAATAGTTATATGTACTATAATTATTATTTCAATAGTTACATTAGATATTTTTCTTCAAGACTATACAAAAGATGCAACTGTTGAGATAGACGGAATTTTATCAGAAATAAAATTAGACATAGAAAATTTAGACAATGAAAAAGCAAAAGAGCAATTAAAAGAATTAGAAGAAAAATGGAAAGATAAACATGATATACTTGCATATTATATTGAACATGATGAACTAGAAAAAGTAGATACAGCAATTGTTAGGGTTATAAATTATGTAGAAAATAATGACATACCATCAGCCATAGCTGAGCTAGAAACTGGAAAATTTGTTTTAAAACATATAGAAGAAAAATATAAATTTAATTTACAAAATATATTTTAAAAATATTGATTTTAGATTAAAAATATACTATAATATCTAAAGTCAATGCTTTCATAGCTCAGTAGGTAGAGTGCAGCCTTGGTAAGGCTGAGGTCGCGGGTTCAATTCCCGCTGGAAGCTCCAATGACGTTTTTGTTCGAACTAATAGAACAGATAAATACAAATATTATCCTGAAAAGGATGGTATTTTTTTTTTTTGCAAGAATCCAATGAATTTTATTGCCTCGCAGAGCCCCGAGTTTTGATAATATGTCAAAACTCTGAAATAACTGACATTGACCATTTCGTTGTTGACAACAAAATGGTAGAAATAGGTTCTGGTGCGAAAAGAGAACAAAAGGATTATAAATTAACACGATATGCTTGCTATCTTATAGCTCAAAATGCAAATCCAAGATTAAAAATTATAGCTCTTGCACAAACATACTTTGCAGTTCAAACAAGAAAACAAGAAATTAGTGAAAAAGAATATAGTATGCTAACAGAAGATGAGAAAAGATTTTATCAAAGAGATTTAACAAGATTTGGATAATATGAGAAGTGATGAACTTATAGCAAATTTATTTAGAATTTCTCAAACAGAACAAAGATTAAAAAGAGATAAAGTTGATACTGAAAAGAGAGCTTGTGATACTCATAATAAAATAATAAAATTGGAAAAATAGTTAGAAAAGCAATTAAAGAAGCTGGACGGAACTATGCCAGAATATCTTCCTACACCTAAAAAGAGTTTAAAACAATTAGAAAAAGAAAATAAAAAAAGTTTAAAGAAGTAAAATGATAGTAGTTCCAGTATATCTACATATAGATGTATATGTCAGCGAGTACATTTAGGTAATTTATGATTGAATATTGCTTGAAATTTTATGTGAATTGATATATAATTTAAAGTATTATAGGGATTTCCTATATTTTCCCCTTTTTCCACTAAATAGTGAGAGGGATTCCCTCTAGCTTTTTGGTTTAACATATATAGAGCAAAACAACAATAAAAGATTTAGGGAGGTTGAGTTATGTCTATTAGAACGGAACTCAAAGAAAAATTACATAAGGTCACAAACAAACAAGCTGAAGAAGAACGGAGGTTAGAGCTTGAAGCAATAAAAATGATTGAGGAATTTGTAATTCCGAAGTTCAGAGAGATTGCTGATGTCCAGCCTACTTCTTCTATACTCAGAATTGATTTTCACAGCAATATAGGATGTTGGAATTATACATCTAATATTAATAACTGGGATAAAAGAAAAAATTCTCCTTATGACTATCCAGTTGTTTCAAAAGCTGTCAAAATCGCTTTCAAATTCGATATTGAAGGAAAGATAACTGATGACGGTAGTGGCGGAGACACATTATCATTTATATTAGACCTTAGGTAATACTCATAAAAAGATTAATTCTTTTCCTCACTTTATCTAGTGAGGTTTCTTTTTTATCGTGTTTTTCTATAAATATGGTATACTTTAATAAATTAATTGATATTTGTATCAATTGTTAAGAGAGAAAAAGTTGTAAATAACTACGGCGTTTGCTCCATTAAAAAACTATAACTTATACAATAAAACAATTTTTCTATCTTTAATCTCAATAAACTTATCCTCTTTCAAATGCTTAAGTTCACGAAACATAGCAGACCTGTTAACAGCAAGATAATCAGCCAAATCCTTAAGAGAAAAAGGTAGATAAATATATTTTAAACGATTCTTTTTATTTTCCATTTCAAAAAACTCCAACAATTTTTCCCTAATCTGTTTTTTCTCCAAAATTTTAATTCTCTCATTTTTTTCTCTAATTTTAACATTAATAATATCAAACAAATTTCTAAAAAAAACATTAAAATAATTATGAACCAAATTTTTAGGATTCATCAATTTATCATAATCAATAACCAAAACAGTAGTATCTTGTCTTGCAATTATTTGATAATTTTCACTATTAGTTAAAGAAATATTACTTCCAAAAACACTATTTTTATATAGATTTTCAGCAATAATTTCATTTCCATTATACTCAATATTCAAAATTTGAGCATAACCCTCTAAAACAATCCCAACAATATTTTCATTTTTTATTGTAGGCAAAATCTCTTGATTTTCACTAAAACTATAAATGTGAACTCCCAACAATTCATATAATTTACTTATTTGAGCCTTTGTTAAATTATCAAAAGGAGAAGTCATAATAATCACCCAAAAATATTTTAACAAAAAAAACAAAAAGGTGCAAGTGCAACTTGTATATTAAAAAATTTATTTATAGAATTAACTCATAAAATGAAGGAGGAACAAAAGAAATGAAAATTGTAAAAAGAGATGGACACATAGTAGACTATGATGCAGATAAAATAAGAATAGCAATAGGAAAAGCAAATAATGAAGTAAAAGGAAATAAAAAAGCAACCAAGCAAGAAATTGAAGAAATAATAAAATACATAGAAGAACTAGACAAAAAAAGAATATTAGTAGAAGACATACAAGATATTATAGAACAAAAATTAATGGAATTTGATAAATATGAACTAGCAAAAAAATACATCACATATAGATACACAAGAGAACTAGTAAGAAAAGCAAACACAACAGATAAAACCATAAAAGAATTGATAGATGGAGAAAACGAATATTGGAATAGTGAAAATTCAAATAAAAATGCAGAAGTAGTAACAACACAAAGAGACTATTTAGCAGGAATAACAAGTACAGACATAACAAGAAGATTTTTACTACCAGAAGATGTAGTAGAAGCACATGACAAAGGAATAATACACTTCCATGATGCAGACTATTTTGCACAAAACGCACTACATAACTGTGAATTAATAAATTTAAATGACATGTTGCAAAATGGAACAGTTATAAATGGAGTAATGATAGAAAAACCACATAGATTTATAACAGCAGCAACAATAGCAACACAAATAATCTTAGCAGTAACATCATCAAGTTATGGAGGAGCAACAGTATCACTTACACACTTAGCACCATTTGTAAGAAGCAGTTATGAAAAATATTACCAAAAATATAAAGAAAGAAACTTAAGTAAAGAAGAATGCGAAAAATTTGCAAAACAAGATACTAAAAAAGAAGTGCAAGATGGAGTACAAACATTTAATTATCAAGTAAACTCAATGACAAACACAAATGGACAAGCACCATTTTTATCAGTATGTATGTATTTAGGAGAAACAGATGAATATAAAGAAGAATTAGCCATGATAATTGAAGAATTCTTAAAACAAAGAATACAAGGCTTTAAAAATGAAAAAGGAGTATATATAACTCCAGCATTTCCAAAACTTTTATACATACTTGAAGAAGATAACATACATGAAAACAGCAAATATTGGTATTTAACAAAACTTGCAGCAGAATGTACAGCAAAAAGAATGGTTCCAGACTACATATCAGAAAAAGTAATGAAAGAATTAAAGAAAAACGAATTAGGTGATGGAGACTGTTACCCATGTATGGGATGTAGATCATTCCTTACACCAGACAGAACAATGAGTTTAGGAAATATCTCAAAAGCAAAAGACTATGTTAAAGGAAAAGGAAAATACTATGGAAGATTTAACCAAGGAGTTGTAACAATAAACTTACCAGATGTAGCACTTTCATCTAAAGGAGATATGAACGAATTTTGGAAAATATTTGATGAAAGACTAGAATTATGTCATAAAGCATTACAAATAAGACATAAAAGATTAAGTAATGTAACAAGTGATGTAGCACCAATTTTATGGCAAAATGGAGCATTAGCAAGACTAGAAAAAGGAGAATCAATACACGAATTATTACATCATGGATATTCAACAATTTCATTAGGATATGCAGGACTATATGAATGTGTAAAAGTTATGACAGGACATTCACATACAGACAATGGAGAAGGAAAAGAATTTGGACTAAAAGTAATGCAACACTTAAATGATATGACAAGCAAATGGAAAAAAGAAGAAGATATTGATTATTCAGTATATGGATCACCAATAGAAACAACAACATATAAATTTGCAAAATGTCTAAAAGAGAGATTTGGACTAATAAAAGGAATAACAGATAGAGGATATATTACAAATTCATATCATGTTCCAGTATTTGAAGAAATAGATGCATTTTCAAAACTAAAACTTGAAAGTGAATTCCAAAAATTAAGTCCAGGTGGAGCAATATCATATATAGAAACACCTAATTTACAAAATAACTTAGAAGCTGTTATAGAAGTAATAAAATTCATTTATGATAACATAATGTATGCTGAACTTAACACAAAATCAGACTATTGCCAAAAATGTGGATATACAGGAGAAATTTTAATTGATGACAATTTAGAATGGTATTGTCCAAATTGTGGTAATAGAGACCATAACACATTAAATGTAGCAAGACGTACATGTGGATATATTGGAACAAATTTCTGGAATAAAGGAAGAACACAAGAAATAAAAGAAAGAGTTCTACATATTGATAATAAGGTGGCTGAATAGTTATGAGATATAATCAAATTAGAAAAATGGATATTTCAAATGGACCTGGAGTAAGAGTTTCTATATTTATGCAAGGATGCCATTTCCACTGTAAAAATTGTTTTAACTCAGAAACATGGGATTTTGAAGGAGGAAAAGAATTCACAGATGAAACAATAAATAAAGTAATAGACTTATGTCAGAAAGATCATATAGAAGGTTTATCAATTTTGGGTGGAGAACCTATGCATCCTGCAAATATAGAAGGAACAACAAAACTTGCAAAAGCATTTAAAGAAAAATATCCTGAAAAAAATCTTTGGGTATGGTCAGGTTTTAAATATGAAGATTTAAAAGGAAAAGAAGTATTCAAATATATTGATGTATTAGTTGATGGCCAATATGTAGATGAACTTCATAATCCAACACTAAAATGGAGAGGTTCTTCAAACCAAAGAGTAATTGACATAAAAAAAACAATAGAGCAAAATAATATAGTTTCATATATATAAAAATAAAGAAGCCTACTTTTTACATAGTAGGCTTTTTTGAAATATGTTTTAATTTTATAATCATATAAGTTATAAAAGTAAGTAAAATTATTGTAGAAATAATATAAAAAATGTTATTATTAGATTCTCCATATGGAGGAGTTATTATAATTGATAGAGAAGGTAATGTAGCCATTCCATTTTCAGAATCATTATTTAATCTAAACATTGTTGAATGTTCAAAATTAGAGTCTTCTGATGAAGATAACAATTTTGAGTAAATTATTTTCTTTTGATAAGAACCTCTTTTTTCTATAATTGGAGTATCACTACTTGACTCATATATATGTACAACAGGAAAATCATCTGTGCATAATCTAGTTTCACCTGCAGTGCTCCAGCCAAAATCAGAGTTAAGCTTATCTTCTGTTAACAAACTAGAATCAGCACTATAAGCAATATTGCCACTAGTTATGTCTTCAATTTCTACTTCATTAATTTCCATAGATGATTTTATATCAATTACATATTCTATATCTAAACGAGCTCCTTGTATTAATTCATTATCTAAAGTTATAAAAATACCATTGTCCAAAACTATACAATATGGTGGATTATCAATAAAATCAAAGTCTGAAATAACATTTTCAATTAATTCATTATAAATTTCTTCAAAAATTTGATTATAAATTTCTAAAAGTTGATCATTATTTATATTTTCATAAATAACACCTATAGTGTTACCCCCTTGTCTAAAGGCATCAGCGTAGTCTGATTCTAATAATACTCCATATATACCAATTCCATTAGATTGCATAGAACTTAATTTACTATAACAACTTTCTGGAGCTTCAGTAGCACCATCAGTTAATGCTACACAGTACTGATGTAAATTACTTTCATTAGATTCAGTTGTTGATTCAGTTTGAGAAGATGAATTTTCTTGTTCGTAAATTCTCTTTCCCTCATCTAAAATTGAAGTAGCTAAATCTAAAGCTGGAGCCATATTTGTGCCACCACTAGCACCTAAACGATTTATTCCATTTATAATATCTTGTTTTGAATTAGTCAAATTAACTTCAGTATTTGCACCAGATGAAAATGATACTAAAGCTATTTTTGTATTTTCACCAAGTTGCATTAGATTTTCTACCATAGTTTTTGCAGCATTTTTTGCTTTTTCTATTTTTGTACCAGTCATACTGCCAGAAACGTCAATAATTAAAACAACTTGAACATTTCCACTAGTCTCTGTTATTAATTGCTCAGAATCACCTTCAATTGAAGCAGACGAAATTACAAGTCCATTTGCTAAAGTTAATTTAAAAGCACTGATTTCAGAATAAGCAATTACTTTTCCATCATAAAGTTCTACTGCAGTTGGAGTAAAACTTGCATAAGTTACTGATGTAAAATTAACTATTATGAATATTGTAATTACGATAAACACTGTTAATTTTTTCGGCATATTAACCATCTCCTTTTATTTATAAAAACTCATACTAATTTAATTATATTACAAATTTTACCAACAGTCAATAATTATGTAGATTTTTTATGAAAATAAGCGATTTTTTCGAAAAATACATACAGTTTACTTGATTTTATAGGCAAAATATAATATAATACCTACATATTAAGCTTTTAATTACAAGCAAAATAAGAGAAGGGAGAAAAAACTATGCAAGAAAATGAGAATAACCAAAATGTAGAATTAGATGAAAATCATTTAATACAAATAAGAAAAGATAAACTAAAAGAACTACAAGAACAAGGAAAAAATCCTTATGAAATAACTAAATATAATAGAACAAATTCAGCAGGAGAAATAAAATCAAACTATGAGAAATTTGAACAAAAAGATGTATCTGTTGCAGGAAGAATAATAGCAAAAAGAATAATGGGAAAAGCATCATTTTGTACAATATTAGACAGTGATGAAAAAATACAAAGCTATGTAAGCATAAATGATTTAGGAGAAGAAGCATATAAAGAATTCAAAACATGGGATATAGGAGATATTATTGGAATAACAGGATTTGTATTTAAAACAAGAACAGAAGAAATATCTGTACACGCAAAAGAAGTAAAACTTTTATCAAAATCATTAAGACCATTACCAGAAAAATTCCATGGATTAAAAGATGTAGATTTAAGATATAGACAAAGATATGTAGACTTAATAATGAATCCAGAAGTAAAAGAAACATTTATAAAAAGAAGTGAAATAATAAAAGAAATAAGAAAAATATTAGATGAAAAAGGATATCTAGAGGTAGAAACACCAGTACTAAACACAATATCTGGTGGAGCAACAGCAAGACCATTTATCACACACCACAACACATTAGATATTGATATGTATTTAAGAATAGCATTAGAATTAAACTTAAAAAGATTAATAGTAGGTGGATATGACAAAGTTTATGAAATTGGTAGAGTATTTAGAAATGAAGGAATGGACATAAGACACAATCCTGAATTTACATTATTAGAATTATATGCTGCATATGAAGATTTTAATGACATGATGGATATCACAGAAGAACTATTCCAAAAATGCGCTATGAAAGTATGTGGAACAACAAAAATAAATTATCAAGGAACAGAAATTGAATTAGGTGGAAAATGGAAAAGAATAACTATGATAGACAGTATAAAAGAAGTTACAGGAATTGACTTTAATACAATTAACACAGACGAAGAAGCCGTAGCCCTAGCAAAAGAAAGAAAAATAGAAATTCCAGCAGGAAAAGAAACAAGAGGAAATGTAATAAGTTTATTCTTTGACGAATATGTTGAAGCAACACTAATTCAACCAACATTTATATATGAATACCCAATAGAAATATCACCACTTGCAAAAAAATCAACAAAAGACCCAAGAATGGTAGAAAGATTTGAAGCATTTATAGCAGGTAGAGAATATGGAAATGCATTTTCAGAATTAAATGACCCAATTGACCAATATGAAAGATTTAAAGAAGAAATTGCAGCAAGAGAAAATGGAGACGAAGAAGCCGGAATGATGGATGAAGACTATGTAAATGCATTAGAGTATGGTTTGCCTCCAACAGGTGGTCTTGGAATTGGAATAGACAGATTTGTAATGCTACTTACAGATAATGCTTCAATTAGAGATGTATTACTATTCCCAACAATGAAACCATTGGCATAGAACATTAGCAAATTAAAAATAAATCTTAATAAATACTAAAAACTCTTAATATGTTGCAAATAGCGAGTTATAGACAATATAAAAAGAATAGGAAAATCTAATAAAAATTAATGAATTTTAATAAATTTATTCTAGTAGCTGTAAAATAGCTGTAAAAATTTAAAGAGATTTAAAGGCTTTTAAAGAGTTTTTATAAGTTAATAACTGTAATAAATACAAAATAAAAATAGAAAATGTAGTTATTGAAATAATATCTAACATATAGAAGTTAATTTAGAAATAAGTTAACTTCTTTTTATTGTATATAAGAAAACCACGTGCTATGCGCGTGGTTCAAAAAAAGCGATAGCATTGTATGAAAAAAACCTCCAATGT
>CALXAA010000018.1 GCA_944386165.1 uncultured Clostridia bacterium | reverse complement strand
GAGGTTTTTTTCATACAATGCTATCGCTTTTTTTGAACCACGCGCATAGCACGTGGTTTTCTTATATACAAAAATTGTCTGGGGTCGGTTCCGCTTCTATTTTGGATCCGACCCCAGTCACACTAGACATTATTCTATATCATATTTTGGTTTTGGAGTATATGTAGTGTGTAAATATTTATGTGCTAAATGACTACCTGGTTTTTCTAAGAATTCTGCATAAAGTTGTTTCATTACAGGACTTTCATGAGATTTTCTTATTACACTTTTTTCATCAATTGCATATAGTGCACTTGCTCTTAATTTTCTAACATCAACTGTTGATCTAATACTAGAACTTTTTATTGGTTGACCTCCTCCCATTACACATCCACCAGGACATGCCATTATCTCTACAAAATGATATGGAGATTCACCTCTTCTTATTTGTTCCATTATTTTTCTTGCATTTGCTAAGCCACTTGCAACAGCTATTTTTACTTCTTTCCCTGCTACATTTAAAATTGCTTCTTTTATTTCTTTTTCTCCTCTTACTTCTGTATATTCTATTCTATCTATACTTCTGTTTTCTAATGTGTCTACTGCTGTTCTAATAGCTGCTTCCATTACTCCTCCAGTAGTTCCAAATATTGCTCCAGCACCTGTTGCTTCTCCCATTGGATCATCAAAATTACTGTCATCTAATTGTGTAAAATCAATATTTGCTTGTTTTATCATTCTAGATAATTCTCTTGTTGTTATTACATAATCTACATCTCTTATTCCATCAACTTCCATCTCTGGTCTACTACATTCATATTTTTTAGCAATACAAGGCATTACTGATACTGTACATATTTTGTTTCTATCTATTCCATATTTATCTGCAAAATATGATTTTATAATTGCTCCAAACATTTGGTGTGGTGATTTACAACTTGATAAGTGGTCTAATAAATCTCCATAATTTTTTTCTGCAAAACGAACCCATCCAGGGCTACAAGATGTAATCATTGGGAATGTTCCACCATTTTGTAATCTTTCTACAAATTCATTTGCTTCTTCCATTATTGTTAAATCTGCACCTGTATTTGTATCAAATACTTTATCAAATCCTAATCTTTTTAATGCCGTTACCATTTTTCCTTTTACATTTGTTCCTATAGGCATTCCAAATTCTTCTCCTAAGGCTACTCTTACTGCTGGTGCAGTTTGAACTACTACATATGTATCTGGATCTTTTAATTTTGCCCATACATCATTTATTGATTCTTTTTCATGCAATGCTCCTGTTGGACAGCTTTCTATACATTGACCACAAAATGTGCAGTCTACATCATTTAAACTGTGATCATATGTTGTAGATATACATGATTCAAATCCTCTTTCTATACAATCTATTGCTCCAATTTCTTGGACTTTTTTACATGTAGATATACATCTTCTACATAAAATACATTTATTAAAATCTCTAACTATTGCAGGAGATTTATCATCTATTTTGTGTTGTGTTACTTCTCCTGGAAATTCTACATTTTGTATATTGAATTTTACTGCTAAATCTTGTAATTCACAATTTCCTGAACGAGTACATGTTAGGCAATCTTTAGCATGATTTGAAATTATTAAATCAAGTATTACATGTCTTGCTTCTAATACATTTGGTGTATGTGTATGAACTACCATACCTTCTTCTACTGTTTGTATACATGAAGTTGCAAATCCTTTTCTTCCTTCAACTTCTACTATACACATTCTACAGTCTCCAACTTCATTTATGTCTTTTAAAAAACATAGTGTTGGTATATCTATTCCAACTTCTTTGGCAGCTTGTAAAATTGTTGTACCTTTTTTTGTTTTTACTTCTACTCCATCTATAGTTAGTGTAACCATTTCTTCATTCATATTCATTTTTTCCTTTCATTTTTTATTTTCAGCAATTTTTATTGAATATATTTTTTCTTTTGTTATTTGATTGCATGAAATGGACAGCTTTTTATACATGTTCCACATTTTATACACTTATCTTGATTAATTGTTCTTTTTTCTCTTAATTCTCCATCTATTGCTCCAACTGGACAATTTCTTTGACATAATCCACAAGATTTGCATAATTCTGGGTCTATTTCTATTTTTGTTAGTGCTTTACATTCATATGCCTTACATTCTTTTAATAAAGCATGTTCTCTATATTCTTCTCTAAAATATTTTAGAGTACTTATAACAGGATTTGGAGCACTTTGTCCTAGTCCACATATACTTGCTTTTTTTATGTTTGCAGCTAATTTTTCTAATCTGTATATATCATATTCTCCAGCATTTCCTGAACATAATTTTTCTAAGATTTCTAACATTCTTTTTGTTCCAATTCTACATGGAGTACATTTTCCACAACTTTCTTTTACTGTGAACTCTAAATAAAATTTTGCTAAAGATACCATACATTTAGTGTCATCCATAACAATTAGTCCTCCTGATCCCATCATAGAACCAATACTTGCTAAAGATTCATAATCTATTGGAGTGTCTAAATGTTCTGCAGGTATACATCCTCCTGAAGGTCCTCCTGTTTGGGCAGCTTTAAATTCTCTTCCATTTGGAATTCCTCCTCCAATGTCATATACAATTTCTCTTAAAGTTGTTCCCATTGGAACTTCTACAAGTCCTACATTGTTTACATTTCCGCCTAATGCAAATACTTTTGTTCCTTTTGATTTTTCTGTTCCTATACTTGCAAACCAGTCTGCACCATTTAATATTATTTTTGTAATATTTGCTAATGTTTCTACATTATTTATAACTGTAGGTTTTCCAAATAGTCCTTTACTTGCTGGATATGGTGGTTTTACTCTTGGTTGACCTCTTTTTCCTTCTATTGATTCTAATAGTGCTGTTTCTTCTCCACAAACAAATGCCCCTGCTCCTAGTCTAATGTCAATATCAAATTTAAAGCCTGTTCCTAATATGTTGTCTCCTAATAATCCATATTCTCTTGCTTGTTTTATTGCTATTTTTAGTCTTTGTACTGCTATTGGATATTCAGCTCTTACATATATATATCCTTGCTTTGCTCCAATAGCAAATCCTGCAATTGCCATTGCTTCTAGTACACAATGTGGATCTCCTTCTAGTATGCTTCTATCCATAAATGCTCCTGGGTCTCCTTCGTCTGCATTACATACTATGTATTTTTGATCATTTACTTCTGCTTTTGCAAAACTCCATTTTTTTCCTGTAGGGAATCCTGCTCCTCCACGTCCTCTTAGTCCTGATTTTGTAACAACATCTATTACTTCATCTGGATTCATTTGAGTTAATACTTTTTCTATTGCTTTATATCCATCAAATGCTATGTATTCATCTATATTTTCTGGGTCTATTACTCCACAATTTTTTAATGCTATTCTTTTTTGCTTTTTATAAAAGTTTAAATCATCTAATTTATTAACAATTGTTCCATCTATATCTTTGCATAAAAGTCTTTCTACTTTTTGACCATTACATATATGTTTATCTATTATTTCTTCACAGTCTTCTGGTTTTACATGTGCATAAAATGTTTCTTCTGGTCTAATTATTACTATTGGACCTTTGGCACATAGTCCAAAACATCCTGTTTGGATGACTCTTACATTTTGAATGTTTCTTTCTTCTATTATTCTTCTAAAATTTTCTATTATTTGTGGTGATTTTGAAGATGTGCATCCTGTTCCTCTACATACTAGTATATGTTTTTCTCTTGTGTCTGAATTTGTATTTACTCTTAAGTCTAGTTCTTTTCTTTTTTCATTTCTTATATTTTCTAATTCTTCAATTGTTTTCATGGGGTACCTCCTTTTATTTATTCATATATTTATCTAGTATCTCATCAAATTTTTTTACTGTTGCATTTCCATATACTTCATCATTTACCATAAATACTGGTGCTAAACCACATGCTCCAACACATCTTACATCATCTAATGAAAATTTACCATCAGGTGTTACCTGTCCTGGCTCTATTTTTAATCTTTCTTTTGCTCTATCTAATATTGATTGTGAACCTTTTACAAAACATGCTGTTCCTAAACAAATTGAAATATTATATTTTCCTTTTGGTTCTAATGTGAATCTTGAATAAAATGTAATGACTCCATAAATTTCTGCCATTGGAATTGACAGTTCTTCTGAAATAACTATTTGTGCTTGTTTTGGTATGTAACCATATTTTTCTTGTACATCATTTAAAATCATAATTAATTGGTCTTTTTCTTTTGGATATTTTTCTAAAATTTCTTTTGTTTCTGTTGTTATTTTTTGTACTACGCAATTTTCTTCCATGTTTTATCTCATCCTTTCTTAAGGTTAAAACTTATTTATTAGTATATGTTTATGTTGTTATGAAAATTTTATAAGTTTTAAATATATTTGCATTATATCATTATCTGACAAATATAGCAATTAATATGTATAAATTTTCTTAATTTACTTTTTTATACATAAAATTCCCTGGGAAAATATTTCCCAGGGAACGAAAGGAAAAATTAGTATCTAGGAAGTTCTTACCTTTCAAGGGCTATAATTTCCTAGTTTTCAGGAACCAGTGTTGATGACAAACGGCGGTCAAAGAATTCCTTCGACCAGTGGATTCCATCCACATCCTGGTCTTTCTGATATCCAGTGAAACCAGGAATATTCATTGAGCTGAAATCCTCATTTTCCACTTTGAATATATCAGAAAGTTCTCCTACACCATTTTCCTTGTATTTTGCATGAGAAGATTTTCCTTTTTCAGCATCCTCATGCATTTTTTGTGTTCTTAACTGCACTTCCAATTGCGTACCAGGAAGAACTTCCGAGTACATCTGTATTGAAAGAGTAAATTGCAAGGTCCGATAGCCATTTGGCTTCGGCTCATGAATATAATCCTTAACTGATTCAACACCAAAAGGTACTGAATCAAGAATATACTCTATGATTCCCTTGTCAAGAATTCCAATTCTAGGATTCTCATCAATCCAAGTTAGGAACTCCTTCTTTGCTTTTCTGCTCTTACCCGCCAAAATTCCTACTATGTTATCGTACACAGTATAAATTTTAGCAACTGCATCTTCTTCGCTATCATCATTCCAGATAATAGCTCTCACACCAAACCTATCTCTAACAATATAACTAGAGACTTCTTGTTCAATAGACTTTTTGAGAAGTTTTGTCAACTCACTCTCTAGCCCCTTACGTCTTGCATTCCACGAAATGTCGATTCTTTCGTTTCTGGTGGCGTTCCACCACAAAACAATATACATCAAGACAATACTAATGTATGTGCATACATTAGTAATCTCGAAGGTTTTCTTTCGGGTATTAATGCAACCACGTAACCCATCAAGAAATGCATCAATTGTGTCCAAGTCGACTTCTGGAAATTGCTTTTCTTCATCAACAATCTTGTAAAGATTGTTGACGATTTCCAAGACATTTGTACTTCTCCGCAAAGCCTCATTGTAGGCTTCATGAAGAAGTTTTAAAGATTGCTCTGTCATTTAATTCACTCCTTTTTTTCATCATCAATGTGAATGCTTTCAATGAACCTTGTTAATTTTTCTTCCTCATCCTTTCTAACTCTGGCTCTATTCTTTTGCAAAGAACTATAAAAGTTCTTCAACAATTCAAGAGTTGTTTTGGATTTCCTCACAGAATCCTGATAGGATTCATGAATAAGGGCGGACGCAGACTGAGAATGCATTGGTGCAATCTTCCTTTCTATAAATATTTTTATGTTAATATTATATCACAAATTTCAAAAAAAGTATAGCTTTTAATGGTAAAATGTGGTATAATTTTTATGTTTAAATAAAATATTAACAAAATTTTAATAAAGAGAGGAATGATTTTTTTATGAAAACAGTACCAATTACACTATTAACAGGATATTTAGGAGCAGGAAAAACAACTCTTATAAATAACATTTTAAATAATCAAGAAGGATACAAAGTTGCTGTAATTGTTAATGACATTGGTGAAGTAAATATAGATGCATCATTAATTGGAAAAGGAGGAGTTGTTACAGAAACAAATGATAGCTTAGTTCCTTTACAAAATGGATGTATTTGTTGTACATTAAAAGTTGATTTAATGAAACAAATTGTTGATTTAATTAAAACAGGAAATTTTGATTACATATTAATTGAAGCAAGTGGAATTTGTGAGCCTATTCCAATAGCTCAAACAATTACTGTTTTACAAGACTCTACAAAACAATATGGACTACCTAAAATTTGTAGATTAGACAATGTTGTAACAGTTGTAGATGCTTTAAGATTAAGAGATGAATTCAATTGTGGTGAAGAACTTGAAAAAGAAGAAATTGATGATGAAGATATTGAAAATCTTCTAATTCAACAAATTGAATTTTGTAATACATTAATTTTAAACAAAGTAGATGAAATTTCAAAAGAAGAACTTGAAAAAGTCAAAGCTGTTGTTAAAAAATTACAACCAAGTGCAAAAATCATTGAAACAAATTATTCTAATGTTGACTTTAAAGAAATTATGAATACACATGCATTTGATTTTGAAAAAGCTTCACTTTCAGCAGGTTGGGCTCAAGAATTAGATAAAACAGAAGAAGAAGCTGAAGAAGGTGAAACAGAAGAATATGGAATTGGAACTTTTGTATATTACCGTAGAAAACCTTTAGTTGAATCTAAATTCCATGAATTTGTTAATAAATTTCCAAGAAACATTATTAGATGCAAAGGTATTGTTTGGTTTGATAATGATGACGAAATGTCTTATGTTTTTGAACAAGCAGGAAAACAAAATGGAGTATATGAAGCTGGTCAATGGATTGCAACATTTCCTATTCAAGACCAAAATGCATTTAGAAAAGCTAATGCAGATTTGGAACGTGACTGGGATGAAGAAGTTGGAGATAGAATGAATAAGCTTGTTTTCATTGGACAAAATATGGATAAAAAATCAATTTGTGATGAACTTGATAAATGTTTAGCAAAATAAGTCTTTAAAAATAGTAAAGACTGACAATATTGGTATTTAACCAAAGTTGTCAGTCTTTTTTTTATCTTTTTATTGGTATTATTATATTAAATTCAGTACCTTTTCCATCTTCTGTTTTATATGTAATATCTCCTCCAAAATGAGCTTTTATATTTGAATATGACATGTATAATCCAAGTCCTGTACCATTTTTTCCTTTTGTTGTAACCATTTCTTTAAATAATTTTTCTTGTACTTCTTTAGGAAGTCCACCAGCAAAGTCTCTTACTGTTATAATTACACTATTATCATTTTTATTAACTTCAAGTTCTATACTTTTTTCATGTGCTCCATTATAAGCTTGAATTGAATTTGAAATCATATTATCAACAACTTGTACAAGATTATTAACATCGCCATTTAATGTAAAATTTTCATCTATTTTCATTAAAACATTTAAATTAATATATGCATTTTTTAATTCATGTCTCATTAATATATTTACTCTTTTAACAAGTTCACTTACTGTAAAAATAACATCTTGTTCATTTGTTAGTGCTACTGCCTGGCCTTTAACTGTTGTTATAATGTCAGACATATATTCTGTATATGTTCTAATCTTAGGAATCCAACTTTGCATTTCTGCAGCTATTTCATGATGATCTTGAGAATTTACTAAAGGATCATCTATAGATTCATCATATTCTTTTATTAAATTTTCTAGTCCTTCTGTTGCTCCTGCTATAGACATTATTGGAGTTTTTAAGTTATGTGCTATACCTCCTATTAATTGTCCTAGTGATGCTAAACGCTCTCTTTCCATAAGAATATTTTGATTTCTCTTAATTGTTTCAATATCTTGTTTGTGTTGTGTTATATCTTTTAATAGAAATAATGTTCCTAAGAAGCTTCCTTGTGAGTATATAGGAGTTATTTCTATATTAAAATATCTATTTATGAGTTTTACTTCTTGTTCAAATGCTACTGTTTTTTTAGTTTCATTTGCTTTTTTGATATTTTTTTCAATTTTTTCAATTGCTTGCTTTTTTATTTTTGAATTTTTTAAAAATGTTATAAAATTTAATTTTCTTAAGTTTGTATTTTTTATTTTAAATGTTTTTATAAAAGTTTGGTTAAAATCTATAATATTAATATTTTCGTCTAAAACAACATAACTGTCTGAAATTCTATCAACTATTTTTTGTATTGCAATTGGGGCTACACCTAAAAATTGAAATTTAAATATTGATATTGCACATAAGACAACAGTTATAGTAAATGTAATTGGTGTTATGTATATTGACATTGGTATAATTTGAAATGTTCCTAATATGTTTACAATTACTGGAATACTTATTCCTACTACAATTAACATAGATTGTTTTGAAAATACTCCAGAATTTTTTATGGAAAATACTAACATATATAAAATTCCAATTATTAACAATGCATATGAATATATATTATGTATTAATACATAAGGTCCATATATATTTGTTTTAAAATTAACAGAGTAATGTTCATAGAACAAATGATGAAAATCATTTGTCCATAATATAATTAATGATAATATAGGAATTATAAACAACAATAAATATCTTTTTTTAAATTTTATCTTTGTATTTGCATATACTAATCCTGTAAAAAACACACTTACCGGTAAAAAACAAGTTCCAATATATACAAAATAATCATAATATATTAAATCTATACCAAGTTTGTCTCCAAATAATATTTGTGCACATTGTCCTGTTGTACAAATTAATAGAAAAATTAGATTTAATAAGAAAATATTTTTTAATTGTTTTTTACTATTTGATTTTAAGATTATTGCTATTAGTAAAGCATTTGCTATAATAGATACTATAAGCAATACTAATTCTATCCTCATATCATTCACCTTCTTCTTAAGTTTGTTTAAATATATTTTAATGCTTTAAAATAATTTATATATTTCTTTATATATTCTTCATCTATTTTTGGCCATTTAAATCCTAAAGTTTGTAAATATATTTTCGTAAAATCTGAATTTGGAATTATATCATTTATTAAGTTAAGTTGTTTATTTTCATCTAAATCTGTTAAAATTCCACTAATTTGACTTTTTAGTTCTTTATCTTTTAATGCTAGATTAATTTTTTTCTTAAACTCATCATCATTAACCGGAATAATTTTTTCTTCTAATTGATTTAATATATCAATTATTTTACTTATTTTTATAAAATTATGGTTAAAAATATGCAATATTGTAAATTTTGTATTGTCTTTAACAACTTTTACAATAGCTTTTGCACAAAAATCTACTGGTGTAAATTCTAATGAATGTTCTAATAATTGTTCTTGAACTACTCCTAATTTTATAATTGATTTTATTCTATTTAAAAATGCGTTTTCAGAAACATTGATTTGAAATTTTCCATCTGAATATCTATTTGTAATATTTCCTACTCTTAGTATACATGCATCCAATCCATTTTTTATTTTTTCTAAAATTCTTTTTTCTGCCTCAAATTTTGTATAAATATATACATTGTTTAAATCTTGTCCTATGTAGAATTGATTTTCTTTAAAGTCAATTGTTTCATTATTATTACTATTTTTCAATATATTTCCAGAAACACTTAATGTTGAAATATAATATAACTTTTTATTAAATTTTTTACAGAAATTTGCTATATTTTCTGTTCCTTCAATATTTGTATCTTTAAATTTTTTTAAATTGCCATAATGTTTTACTATTGCAGCTGTATGAATTACACAATCTACATTTTGGGCTAGTTCTTGATATTTTTCTTCTGTTTTCTGGCCTAATAGTTTGTCTGTTATGTCTCCTTCTATTACTATAATTTTGTCTCCAATTAATTTACTGTATTTTACTCCAAAATAAAATTCTATATAATTTTTTAGTCTTGTTATCGGATCAACAGATGATTTTTCCCTTATTATACAATAAATTTTATTTGCTTTGTTCAAAATTAGTTGCTCTAGTATATGTATTCCTAAAAATCCAGTTGCACCTATTAGTAAAACATTATTTATATTCTCATCCTTTTTATTTTCTTTAATTTCTGAAATATTATTTTTGCTTATTAATTTGTTTATTTCATTAAAATTATAGTCTGTATCTACTTTATAGTTAATCTTCTTATTCTTATCTTCAGATAATTTTCTTATTGTTGGTTTTGAAAAAATGTCAGCATAAGTAATTTTTAGTCCTTGATTTAAAGCTTCTATTTGGAATTTGATTGCTGTTAATGAATCTCCTCCTAAATTAAAGAAATTGTCATCAATACCTACATTTTTTATCATAAATATTTTTTTGAATATGTCAGCTAATTTTTGTTCAAATTCATCTCTTGGTTCTATATATTCTGTTTTACTTAAGAAATTAGTAGGTAATTTTTCTTTGTCTATTTTTCCATTTGGTGTTAATGGAAATTTGTCTAGTTGTATCATATAATTTGGTATTGAATATTCTGCCAATTTTTCTTTTAAAAATGTGTTTAAATTTCGTATAATGATTTCTTTTTCTGCTATGAAGTATGAAACTATATAAGTTCTTTCTCCTTTTTTATTTGTTGTTGTATAAGATTTTATTATACCTGGATATTCCATTATGGCATGGTTAATTTCACTTAACTCTATTCTGTGACCTGAAATTTTAACTTGAGAATCATTTCTTCCAATAAAATTTATTGTTCCATCTTTGTTCCATTTTGCTATATCACCTGTTTTATACATTTTTTCACTTTCTTTGTCAAGTATATTTTCTAAAAAGTTTTTTTCTGTTTCAACTTTTTTATTAATATATCCAGTTCCTACTCCAGCTCCAGTTACATATATCTCTCCAGGAATTCCTATTGGTTGTATATTTTTATCATTACTTAAAATATAAATATTATTGTTTTTTAAAGGTTTTCCTATTGAAACTATTCCTTCTTCAGATATAGGTTGATATTTTAATGCAGTACAACATATTGTTGTTTCTGTTGGTCCATATCCATTTACAATAATCATGTTTTGGTTTAATTTATAGTATTTATTTAAAATTCTTTTTCGAATTGGCTCAACTCCTACTAAAATTTTATTAATTTTAATATTTTCTTTTTTTCTTAGTAGAATATATACTTCTTCTAATATATTTGGTGGAATATATAATGATGTTATTTTATTTTTTTCAATTGATTCAACATATGAAACTATATCTGTTATAATTTCATGTTCGTATAATACTAATGTTGAACCATTTAATAATGCCATAAATATTTCCCACATGCTAACATCAAAAGATATATTGGTTGTAGCTAAAAATTTATCCTTTGGACCAATTTTTCCTTCATAATATTTGTTAAATGCTTTTACAAAGTTAACTAAATTTCTATCACGTATTTGAACCCCTTTTGGTCTTCCAGTTGAACCAGATGTATATATTATATAAGCGATTTTTTCTGGATTTGAAGCCTGTTCTATATTTGGTAATTTGTCAATTTCTTGTATTTCTTCGTAACTTTGCACATTTTCTATCATTCCATTAAAATTTATTTTTGTTTTTCCATCTGTAATTAATAATTTTGCATTACTATTTTCTAACATGTATTCTAATCTATCTAAAGGATAATTTATATACATTGGCATATATATAGCACCAATTTTCATTGTTGCTAACATATATATTATTAATTCTATGCTTCTATTTAGATATATACCTACTACATCACCTTGTTTTATTCCTTGATTTATCATTTGAGTTGCTATATAGTTTGATTTTTTATCAAGTTCTAAATATGTAATTTGTTTTTCTTTATATTTAACAGCTTTAACTTTTGGGTTCTTTTTTACCTGTTCTTTAAATAATTTTATTATTGTTTTTGAATTATTAAAGTGATATTTTTCTTTATTAAATTTTCTTAAAATAATCTTTTTTTCTTGTTCTGAAATTATAGAAATATCTTTAATTAAAATATCAACATCATTTATTATTGTTTTTATTACATTAACATAGTGATCAAAAAATCTCTCAATTGTTTGCTTTTTAAATAAATCTGTACAATATTCAATATTAACAGTATGAGTTTCTGGTTTAATTTCAACACTCAAATTGAATTTTGCAATATGATTATTTAATTCTATAATTTCACTTTCTTTATCATCAATTTTTATTGTTCTTTCTTCTCTATTTTGATAAGTTAGCATTACATCAAATAATGGGTTTCTTGATGGATCTGTTGGAATATTTAGTTTTTTTACCAAAAGATCAAATGGGTATGGTTGATATGATAAATCATCTAGAACTTGATCTTTAATTTGATCCAAGAATTCTTTAAATGTCTTATTAGAATCTACTTTTCCTCTTATTACAATATTGTTTACAAACATCCCTATCATTCTTTTGGTTTCATTTAGGTTTCTATTTGCCATTGGACTTCCTATATTTATGTCATTTTGACCTGTATATTTATATAGTAAAATGAAAAATGCAGTTAAAAATAATATATATGGTGAAACCCCATTTCTTTTTGCAAACCTTTCTACTTTTCTATATATTTTTTCATCAATTATTTTTGAAACAGTTTCACCTCGGTATGTTCTATTTCTTGGTTGTTTATAATCATATGGCAAATTTAATTGTTCAAAATCTGAACCATTAAATTTGTTAACCCAATAGTTTTCCAATTTTTTTATTTTTTCACTCTCATTAAATTTTTGCTCCCAGTCTGAATAATCTCTATATTGTATTGGCAACTTTTTTAAGTTATCACCATTATAAATTCTATTAAATTCAATTATTAAATTATTTAGTCCTGTTCCATCCATTATTATGTGGTGTGAATCAAAAAGTAATAATGTTTTTTTATTGTCAATATAATGAATTTCTGCTCTTATTAACAAGTCTTCTTCCAAATGAAAAGGTTTTGAGAAGCTCTTTAAAATGTTATATATTTCATCACTCTTATTATAAAAAACAGGTACATCTATTTTAATATTTTCAATTACTTTTTGCATTATAGTATTATCATTTATAATAAATCTTGTCCTTAAAATCTCGTGTCTTTCTATTATTTTATTTAATGCTTCTTTAACTCTTTCTTCATCTAATAATCCATTTATCATTACAGCACCAGGCATATTATATACTATATTGTCTTCACCAATCATTTTACTATTATAATATATTCTTCTTTGTGCAGATGATAAAGGATAAAATTCCGCTTCTGGAATTCTCGGAATTTTTATTGTAGTATTTCCTTCTTTTTTATTTTCAGCTATATAATCAGACATATCTTTTATAGAAAAATTTGATAATATGTCTTTTATATTAATTAAAACATTGTATTTTGACAGTATCTTTGTTGATAATGTTATTCCTGTTAATGAATCTCCTCCCAAGTCTAATAGAGTATCTGTAATGCTTATATCTTCATAATAAAGCATGTTTTTTATTAGTTTTATTAGTTCTTCATCTATTTCATTTCTTGGCTTTGTTATTCCTTTATTTTCTTCTTTTTCAACTGGTTCTGGTAATGCCTTTCTGTCTATTTTTCCATTCGGTGTATATGGCATTGATTTTAGACTAATAAAATATTGAGGTATCATATATTGTGGTAACTTTTTTTTCAGTTTTTCTCTTAATTCGTTTTCAAAACAAATATGATCACTTATATTATTTGCAATGTAATATGCTATTAGTCCATTATGTCCATTTTTTAATTTTGATTTTATAACAACAACTTGTATTATATTTTGGTTTTGTTCTATAACCTTTTCTATTTCTCCTAATTCAATCCTAAATCCTCTAATTTTCACTTGAGAATCAGTTCTCCCCAAATGAATAATATCTCCATTATTCTTGATATAAGCTAAATCATTAGTATTATATATTATTTCATTTTTATTGAAAGGAGATAGTATAAATTTTTCAGAATTTAATTCATTTCTATTTAGATATCCTTTGGAAACCCCATCTCCACCAATATATAATTCCCCTTTTATTCCAACTGGTAATAATTTATGATTTTTATTTAAAACGTAACATTTTGTGTTTGATATCGGTTTTCCTATTGATATTTCATCTTGATGTGTTAACTCTTTCATAGTTGACCATATAGTTGTTTCTGTTGGTCCATACATATTAAATATTCTTGCATCAGTATTTTCTTTTATTTTTGTTAATAATCTTTTTCCTAAAGGTTCTCCTCCAACCAATAATTCTGTAATGTTTTTCATAAAATCTAAATTATCTTTATTCTCAAATATTACAGAAAATCTTGAAGGAGTAGTTTGAATAATGTTTGCATTATTTTTTAAGCATAGTTGATTTAATAATACTGGTGAATTTTGTTCTTCTTCATTTGCCAAAATAAGACTCATCCCTGATAATAAAGAACACCATAATTCTAGTCCGAATATATCAAAACAAATAGTTGTAACAGAAACCATATTTTTATTTTTATTAAAATCAATATTTTGTTTCATGCCATAAAAAAAATTGCTTAAATTTTTATTTGTAATTATAACTCCTTTGGGATTTCCTGTTGAACCAGATGTATATATTAAATATACAGTATCATCATAATTTGTATTAATTAAACTGTTACCCCTGTATTTAACATTATAATTAGTTTTATCATCAACATTTAATGAAATGCACTTTTGGGTTTTTATTGATTCTGTCTTATTATTTACTAAAATTAAGTTTGTTTTACTATCAGATATCATATATTTTATACGTTCTATTGGATATTCAGGATCTATTGGTAAATATGCAGATCCACTTTTTAAAATAGCAATAATCCCAACTATCATTTCTATTGAGCGAGTCATCATTATTCCTATAATATCTTTTTCTTTATGTTTTATGCTTTTTATTTTATTTGAAAGCATATTAGCTCTTTCATTTAATTCTTTATATGTAATTTTTTTATTATTACATACCACTGCTATTTTTTCTGGTGTTTTTTCTACTTGTTCTTCAAAATATTTAATTATAGGTTTTGTTTTATCATATTCTAGTTCTGTATTATTAAATTCAAATAAAAGTCTTTGTTTTTCTTTTGGTGTTACAATTTCTATATTCTTTATTTCAATATCATCATGTTGAATAACTTGAGTAATTATATTTACTATTCTCTTATGAAGTTTTTCAATATCACTACCTTCATAAATTGAAACTTTATAATCATATGCAATATTTAAATTTCCTGTATCATTTAAGTCATATATTTGAATGTCCATATTTTCTGCACAACATCCATTAAATGTCCACTCGGTTTTGTATTTAATATTACCTTCTTGTGTTTGTGCATTTGTTATTTGATATGATATTAAAACATTATATAAACTTGGCATGTTTTTATTGTCTTTTCTCAATTCTTCTAATAAACTTTGATATGAATATTTTTGATGTTTCAACATACCTAAAGATTCTATTGCTATATTTTGAACAAATTCTTTAAATGTTTTTACTCCACTCAAATTAATTCTTAGTGGTGCCATATTTATAAACATTCCAGCTGCATTTTTTTCTTTAAAATTTGTTCTATTTAATATTGGTGTTCCTATTACAAAATCATCTAAATTACTTATTTCTGATAGATAAATAGCATAAACAGCCATAAAGAAATTATATAAAGATATTCCATTTTCTTTACAATATTTTTTTAATTTATCAACTTGTTCTTTATTTATTTCAAATTGTTTTCTTTCTCCTATAACACTGTTTAATTTATTTTCTTCTTTTTTACTTCCAGGAATTGTTGCAATTTCTGGAATTGTTTTATATTTTTCTTTCCAGTATTTTTTGTCTTTCTCATATTTTTCGCTATTAAGGTATTCTTTTTCAGAATTAATATAATCAATATATGAATATATTGCTTTAGTTTCTATTTCTTGATTATTAATGAGCGCAGAATAAGTCTTAATGATGTCATTACAAATAAGGGCTAATGTCCAGCCATCAGAGATCAAATGGTGAATATTGAGCATAAATGCTCCTTTACCATTTTCAAATTTAAAGATATAAAATTTAAATAATTGTGAATTTAAATCAATTGGAACTTGTATTGTTCGTTTTCTAAAATTTTCAAATTCTTTTTCATCTGTAACTTTAATTGTTTCTACGTATGTGTTTTCTTCTACTATGTCTTGGTATACTTCTCCATCTTTTATCTTTAGTCTCAATTTAAAATTATCATGTTTTTTGCACACAATTTGTATAGACTTTT
The DNA here is from genome assembly GCA_944386165.1 of uncultured Clostridia bacterium. Classification (GTDB taxonomy): domain Bacteria; phylum Bacillota; class Clostridia; order TANB77; family CAG-508; genus CAG-269. The sequence continues at coordinate 18,970 of CALXAA010000018.1, read as the reverse complement.
CTAAATTTTCAAAGTCTATTTTTTCATCTATTATTGCACTTCCACAAATTGTGTTTACTGAACTACCTCTATAGAATTGTTCAGTAACCCATATAGATTTTTGAGAATTTGTTAATTTTTCCATTTTCATACACCTTTTATTTTAATTTTACATTGATATTATAACATTATTTTACATTTTTTGCAATTATTCACGGCATTTTCCTTACTTCTTTGGTTTTTTATTTAAAAATCTATGTATCAAAAAAATATGTTGCTTCTAAATCAGCTTCAAACATAAGTAATGCAAGTGGATATTTGGTATAAGCTATTCCTATTGTTCCATATTGTTCTTTTGGTTCTGTAAAGCCCATATGCCATCTGATTGCATATTTTTCTTCACTTGTTAATTTCATATATTCTGTTATCATCATTACAGATTTTTCTCCATGTCCATATGGAATTGTATCTTCTACTGTATAATATGGTACTTTTTCCCATACTCCTAAAGCATTTTTTGCGTTTTTATAATCTATTTTGTAAAAATTTGCTTTACATATATCATGTAATAATGGTACTATTTTTAATGTATCTTCTGACGTGTTTAATAGTATTGGTGCATTTTTTACTTTTTCTTGAAGTATTTCATAAACTTTCATACTATGTTCTACAAGTCCACCTGCATGATTTCCATGGAATCTTGTGCTTGCAGGTGCTGTAAAAAAGTCTGTGCTTTCTATAAATTTTATTAAATCCTCTATTCCTTCTCTTTTTACTGTTCTTAGTATCTTTAAAAATTCTTCTTTCATATAGTTTTTACTCCGTTCTTTTCTTTATTATTATTTGCTTTATTTCATTTACAACTTCGTCTATTGACATATTACTTGAATCTATATATATTGCATCTTCTGCTTTTTTTAATGGTGCAATTTCTCTTGTACTGTCTATATAGTCTCTTTGTTTAACATTTTCTAAAATTTCTTCAAATGGTATTTCTATCCCATTTTCTTTATTTTGTAAATATCTTCTTTTGGCTCTTTCTTCTGGTGTTGCATCTAAATAAATTTTTACATCTGCATTTGGAAATACATTTGTTCCAATATCTCTTCCTTCCATTATTACATCAATAGTTTTTGCCATTTCTCTTTGTAAATCTGCCATTTTTGTTCTTACAATACCTATTGCAGATACTGGTGAAACATTTTCATTTACTTGCTTTGTTCTAATTTCTAAAGATACATCTTTTCCATTTAAAAATACTTTTTGATCATTTTCAATTTTTTTGAATTCAATTTTTATTTGTTCTAATAAATTTGAAATTTTGTCTATTTCATCTACTTTTATGTTTCTTTTTAACATTGCAAGTGTTACACTTCTATACATTGCTCCTGTATCTATACTTGTTAAATTCATTTCTTCTGCAATTTTTTTTGTAATTGTTCCTTTACCGCTTCCTGCAGGCCCATCAACTGCTACTATAAATCCCATTCCTGTACTAGAAAAAATAATTTTTCTAGCAACACACCTCCATTCTAATTTAATTTTCTTCTCCTTTTGTTAAAATAAATCCTGTTGATATATACCTTGTTTTATGAGCTCCTGTACTATCTATTGGATCATTAATTATTTCGTTATTTACTACCATTACAGATGATGTTCCACCATCTAAGTTTGCAGCATTATATGCTCCATATCTTTGCATAATTTCTATTAAATCATTCATTGATGCACCAGGTCTTGTAACTGTTCTTCCATCTATAACTAAAAATAGTACTATTCCATCTTGCCTTTGTCCTATTGCTGTTCTTGGTGCTGTACCCCAACCACCATTTCCAAATACATTTGATGCTTTTCCATTTACTATTAAAAATGGTCCAAATGTTACTCCATCTCTAATTTTTAGTTCTTTTGCTTTGGCTACATTCATTTTTCCAAGTACTAATTTGTCATCTTCTGTAAATCCTATTAATCCTCCTTGACCATTATATGATTTTGATGTTATTAATTTACCATTTGAAAATGTAATTCCTAGTGGACTTGCTCCATTACTATTAAAATTAGGATCATCAAATCCTCCTCCATTTATTGCAATTAGTGCATCATTGTCTTTTGCCATAGTTGTTAAATATTGTCCACTTGTTCCTAATTTTTTTGTATATACTGTTTTTATTCTTGATGGGTCATATATTACTGCTAAATATCCACTGTATCCTTTTCCAGAAATTTCAATTATTTTATAGTCTTCATTATTTGGATCTTTTTCTAATATTTGTCTTTCATATTCATTTTCATATTCTATTTCTTCTTTCTCTTCTTGGTCTATAATTACTGTCATTGAAGTATCTGTTATTTCATTTGTTTCTTCAACTTTGTTTCTGTTCATTACTTCTGCAATTGTTTCGTCATCATAAAACCATGTTGCAAAATATTGGTGTGTCATTGTTGTCATTGCAGTTGTAATTAACCATTCTCTAAAACCTGCATATGGACCATAAAGTAAAAATGTTAGTGATGCCACTCCTACTATTCCTAATATTACTATTGTTATTATTATTTTTTTCCATAGTTTCATTTTTTTGGATTTTTTTTCTTTTGGTAACGCTTCTTTATTTTCTTTTTTTAAAGCTTTTGGTAATTCGTCTTCTTCTTTTGGTTTTAATGCTTTTGGTAATTCATCTATATTTGTCATTTAGATTTCTTCCTTTCATTTATTACAAATATAATTATATTTCATATGATTATACTTATAATATTTTATAAAAAATATAAAAAAATAGCAAGACTTTCTTGCTACTTTTTCTATTTAATTATATGTTTTTATGAATCCATACTTTCTTTTATTTTATTGGCTTTTTTCTTAATTCTTTGAATTGCTGTGTCTACTGATTTTACTTTTGAATTTAGTTTTTCAGCAATAAATGCATATGAATGTCCTTTTTCATATTCATATAGTACTGATAATTCATATTTGCTTAGATTTTCTTTTATTTTTGTTTCAATTGTTTTTGAATATTCTTGATTAGTAATAATATCTAGTGGATCATCTTCTGATTTTAAGTCTACTATTTCTAGTTTATCCATATCATCATTATCATCATATGCTGCAGAATTTAACGAAATTGATGAGTTTAATGGTATGTGTTTTTGTCTATTTGAATTTTTTACTGCTGTTATAAGTTGTCTTTCTATACACATATTTGCAAATGTTTTAAAGGAATTTTGTTTTTGAGTATCAAATGATTTTATTGCTTTATATAGTCCTATCATTCCTTCTTGAACCATGTCTTCTCTTTCTGCTCCAACCATATAGAATTTATTTGCTTTCATGTTTACTACATCATTATATCTTTCTATTAGACAGTTTAATGCTGTTTTATCATCTTTTTTTATATTCTCTATTAACATTTCATCAGTCATCTGTTTATATTGTTCTCCATTAATTGAAAATATGTTTTCATTCATTAATATTAAGCCCTCCACTTCTTAGATATTTTCATTATAGTCTCAAATCGCTTGACTGTCAAGGATTTTTTTTAAATATCATATCATTTAAGTATATTTTGGGCTATATTTTCAAATTGTTCTTCTTTTTTGGTTAAATATATATTTATAGTTGCATTTTTATCATTATTTTCTATGCTGTTTTCTATTAAATATGTTTGTAATTCATTAGAAATTGTGTTTCCTGTATTTATTAGTTCTACTTCATATCCAAGCTCATCTCTAATTATTTGTTCATAAATTGGAAAATGTGTGCATCCTAAAATTATTTTATCAATTTTTTCGGATTTGAATGGTTTCATATATTCTTTTATAACTTTTTTTCCTTCTTTACTTTTTGCTTTTCCTTCTTCTGCAATTGTTGCAAGCATTGGACACGCTTTGTTTATAACTTGTATATTAGGTATTTTTTCTTTTAATTTTCTTTCCCATGCTCCATTTTTTATTGTTCCTTCTGTTGCAATTACTCCAACTTTTTGATAGTTTTTGCTTTTTATGTATTTTACTGTTGGTTCTATAATTCCTATAATTGGTATATCAAATTTTTCTTTTAAAACACCTAATGCTTGACTTGTTGCAGTTCCACAAGCAATTACTATTATTTTTACATCTTTTTTTAATAATTTGTTTACATTTTCTATTGAAAATTTTATTATTTCTTCTTTGCTTTTATTTCCATATGGAAAATTTTGAGTATCACCAATATATATGATATTTTCATTTGGCATTTTGTTTTTTATTTCTTTTAAAACCGTTATTCCTCCAACTCCAGAGTCAAATATTCCAATAGGTCTTTTATCCATTTTTTATTCCCTTCTAATAAATTTTTGCACTTTATTATAATTCTTATTAAGGCTTTTCTATTATATACTTTATTTTGTGAATTTTCCACTTTTTATTATCATTCTTTTTAATTTTTTCATATTATATATCAAGGTATAAGTATACCTAATTTTTATTAAAGGAGTTTTTTCTATGGAAAAAGATGATAAAAAACCAGAATCAATGTGTCCATTAGTTGATATTGATGGATTTATTGCAGATGGTAAACAATTTGATTTAGATATAACTTTAGCTAATGATCACAGAGATGTAATTTATGGTGTGGTTAAAGATTGTTTTAAAGAGCCAGTAAAAGATGCTGTTGTTAAATTAGTTGAAGTTGATTATAAATATGGTAAAAAAGAGTTAAAACCTGTTTCTCATACATTTACAGATGATGATGGGGAATTTGTTTTTGGGCCTCTTTGCCCAGGAAAGAAATATGCAATACAAGTTTGGGCTAATAAAGTAAGACATGTTAAAATTTGTGCAAAATGTCATCATGAAGGAAAATGTTTAAAAGGTGTTGAACTTGATTGTGAATATAATGATTTTCCTCATTGTGAAAAACCATGTTATAAAGATACTTTTGAATTTGATAAATGTGAAAAAGATAAAGATGATAAGTAGTCTTGAAAAATTTACAAAGTTAAAATGTGAGTAATAAATTTACTCACATTTTTCATTATTTTACTTGTTCTGCATTTATTTCTTGTTTTGTGGCTTTTAAACTTTCCATTGCTATTTTTGCTGTTTCTTCTTGAATATGTCTTTTTGCTTCTTCTGTTAATTCCCAAGATTTTAAATCTTCTTCTTGGAATTCTTCTTTTACTCTTTCTCTTATATATTTAATTTGATTTTGTAAGCCTAATTTTACTAAATCTTCTTCTATACCATTTTTCATTAAGTCATTTATCTGTTCTTTTGTACATCCATTCAATTCGAAGAAATATAATATACTATCTGCAATGTCTTCTTTTAAATTATAATTCATTAAAGTAGTGTTAAATTCTTTATAGTTTTCTATATAATCTCTTAGTTCTTCAACTTCTTCTTCACTAAAATATAGCTCATAAATTACTTTTGAATCAATGTTGGCTCTAGTTTCCCATATTTTTTTACTAATTTTTCTTATAATTGGAAATTTGCTTTTTGTTATTTTTGTCATATTAGAATTTTTTTGATCAGATATCTCTTCATATCTATTAAAAAATCCTTCTAATTCATAGTATGCTATTTGTGAAGTTGAATTTACTAAATGCATAAAAGCTATACTAGGCAAAATAGACATATTCACAGCCTTTTCTTCTTTGTTATATGACACAAATACTTTTATATTTTTTTCTTTGAATTGCTGGTATATTTCTACAAGTTTGTTATTAAGAGTTATACCTACATTAGGTATATCTGTATCAATTTTTGTTATTCTTCCATTAAATGGTCCTGTATTTATATCTTCAATTGCTTCTAATGTTCTTTTTATAGTTGTGTTAATACTATTATAAAGGTTTTCTAAACTCTCAAAGAATTTATATGCCATTTTATCTTCTGTACTAATTTCTTTTTTTGAGTTCATTTTTTATCTCTCTTTCTAAATTTATTTTATTAAATTAAAGCACAAATAGTTCTTTGTGTCAATAGAACAATAGTGGTCTTATTTATTTTTCTTTATTAATAATAATTTTGAATTCTATATTACAAATTCTATATTTCGACTGTAACGCAAATATAGCCACACATGCGTGTGGCTATATTCGAGAGCCTTAGTCGTGGCTCTTCCTGAGCTCAAGGAAGTAGTCACTTACACTCCTCCAGAGCTCCTGATCTGTCCCACTTGTCTTAATAACTTCAATTCCTTGTTCGTTGTTGAAACACTTACAGATCTCACGCAGAGTTTTGAAATCTGCGAAGTCTCCGCAAAGATACTTCATAATGATCCTATCCCGTTCTGCAACGAGACTCTCGAAAATAGAATTTTTATTGTCCATTTGGGACTCCTTTCTGAGGTCTTGCCTCTATAAAGATATATTTATTATACCATTTTTTTGAAGTTTAGTCAAATTCACTCATAAAAAAATACACCCCTTTTGAGGCGCATTTTTTGTTTCTATTTATTTACTTATTCAGCTTTTTTTGCTTTAGATTCTTTTTCTACAACTTCTGCTGTTTTTTCAGCTGTTTCAGATGCAACTTCTGCAACTGGTGTTTCAGGAGCTACTTCTTTATTAACTGTTTGGGCTGGTTCTTGAGCTTCAGATAAGTCTTCTTTTATTGTAATTTCTTTGTTTTCAATTCTAGCTCCAACCATTTCTTTAGTTTTAGAAGCTTTTCCTGTTCTTTCTCTTAAATAGTATAGTTTAGCACGTCTTGCTTTACCAACTCTTACTAATTCTACTTTTTCTACTAGTGGTGAATGAATTAAAAATGTTTTTTCAACACCTACACCATAAGAAATTTTTCTTACTGTGAATGTTTCGTTTACTCCTCCACCTTGTTTTTTAATTATAATTCCTTCAAATACTTGGATTCTTTCTTTGTTTCCTTCTTTTATCTTAACATGTACTCTAACTGTGTTTCCAACTTTTAAGTCTGGAATTGTATTTTTTAGCTGTTCATGTTCAATTGATTTTATGATATCCATCGTATTTACCTCCTTCTTTCTTCATGTAAGCGGTGCTTGGAATTAAAATAGCACTTTACATATTAATTTTTATTTTTTGATATATTTTCTAGATATTTTTTGTCTTCTTCAGACAGTTTTACATTTTCTAAAAGTTCTGGTCTTTTATAATATGTATTTTTTAAAGCTTCACATCTTCTCCATTTGTTTATATTTTCGTGATGACCTGATTGTAATATTTCTGGAATTTTCACTCCTTCAAAAATTTCTGGTCTTGTGTATTGAGGATATTCTAGTATTCCTTGTGAAAATGATTCTTCTGATGTAGAATCTTCACTTAATACTCCTTCTACATATCTACATACAGAATCTATTAATACCATTGCTGGAATTTCTCCTCCTGTAAGTACATAATCTCCAATAGATATTTCCTCATCTACAATTTTATCTATTACTCTCTGGTCTATTCCTTCATAATGTCCACAAAGTAAAATAAGATGTTCTTCTTTGCTTAATTCTTCTACTTTTTTTTGATTTAGTACCTTTCCTTGTGGTGACATATAGATTACTTTTGCTTTTTTGTTTTCAATAGATTTGTATGCATCATAAACTACATCTGCTTTCATTACCATTCCAGCTCCGCCACCATATGGAGTATCATCAACTTTTTTATGCTTGTCTTTTGAAAAATCTCTAATATTTATTAAATTAATTTCTATTAGTTTTTTTCTTTCTGCTCTTCCTATAATGCTTTTGTCTAATGGTTCAAACATTTCTGGGAAAAGTGTTAAGACATCAAATTTCATATTTTCCTCCAAATAGTACTTTAAATCAATCCTGGTATAAGATGAACTGTGATTTTTTCACCATCTAAGTCAACATTTTTTATTACTTCTTTAATTCCTGGTAATAAAATTTGTTTTCCTAATTCATCTTTTACAACATATATGTCATTTGCTCCTGTATTATAGATATCGTCTACTTTACCAAGTAATTTTCCTTCATCTGTATAAACCTCTAGTCCAATTAAGTCTGCTATAAAATATTCTCCTTCTTCTAATGGAATAGCTTGGTTTCTATCTATTTCTATATAGGCATTTTTTAATAGCTCTGCTTGTTCTGGAGTGTTTATACTTTTAAGTTTTATTAATACCATATTTTTATGATATTTTATACTTTCTATTTCGTAAAGTTTTGATTCTTTTTTGGTTTTTACATATATTTTTTCCAGTTCGTCAAATCTTTTTATATCATTTGTAAAAGGTACAACTTTTACTTCTCCTTTTATTCCAAATGTGTTTATGATTTGACCTATTTCTAGTCTTTTTTGCATTTTTACCATTCCTTTCATGGTAAATAACATTATTTTACTCTAAAAATTCTACATTTACTTTTTTATTTGATAAAGATTTCATGATTGTTCTAATAGATTGAGCTATTTTTCCTTGCTTTCCTATTATTTTTCCAAAATCTTTTTCATCTACTTTAACTTCAAAAGTTACTTTCTTTTCGTCTTGTATTTCTTTAATTTCAATAGCACTCTTATTGTCTACTAAGTTCTTAATAATTGTTTCTAAAACTTCTTTCATAGACTTTTCCTCCTACATTTATTGTTTTGGTTATGCATTTTTTATTAATGCTTTAACTGTGTCTGTAGGTTGTGCACCATTTTTTATCCATTGTTCTAATTTTTCTTTGTTTAATACTATTGTTGATGGTTTTGTCATTGGGTCATATGTTCCAATTTGTTCAATTATCTTTCCATCTCTTGGAGATCTTGAGTCTGCTACTACTATGTGATAGAAAGGAGCTTTTTTCTTTCCTTCTCTTTGTAATCTGATTTTTACCATTTAAAATCACCACCTTTCAAATTATCTATTCCCATGCCTTTCATCATTTTTTTCATGCTACCTTTGTCATTTTTCATTTTTTTAATCATCTTTTGAGTCATTTCAAAAGAATTTATGAACTTATTTACATCTTGTACTTTAGTTCCACTTCCTTTAGCTATACGTAATCTTCTACTTCCATTTAAGATTTTTACATTTCTTTTTTCTTGTTTTGTCATTGAACATATTATTGCTTCAATTTTATTAAATTCTTTGTCATCTATGTTTAAATCTTTAAATTTGTTCATTCCTGGTATCATTTTTAAGATTGATGAGAATGAACCCATTTTTTTGACTTGACGTATTTGTGCTAAGTAGTCGTCTAAATCTAACTCGTTTTTGTGTAATTGTTTTTCTAGTTGTTCAGCTTCTTCTTCTGAAATTGCTTCTTCTGCTTTTTCTATTATTGAAAGAACATCTCCCATTCCAAGAATTCTTGATGTCATTCTTTCTGGATTAAATACTTCTATATCATTTAGCTTTTCACCTGTTGTAGCAAATTTTATAGGTTTTCCTGTAACTTTTTTTACAGATAGTGCAGCTCCACCACGTGTGTCTCCGTCTAGTTTTGTTAATATAACTCCATCTATTCCTACTGTTTCATTAAATGTTTGTGCTATATTAACAGCATCTTGCCCTGTCATTGAGTCTACAACTAATAATATTTCGTGTGGTTTTACATTTGCTTTTATATTTTTTAGTTCTTGCATTAGTTCTTCGTCAATGTGTAAACGTCCTGCTGTATCTAGAATTATTACATCATTTAATTTTGACATTGCTACATTTATTGCTTGTTTTGCAATGTGTACAACATCTTTTGATGTTTCATTACTGTATACTGGAATATTTAATTGGGCTCCTACTACTTGTAATTGTTTGATTGCTGCTGGTCTATATATATCACAAGCTACTAATAATGGCTTTTTACCTTGTTTCCTTAATATATTTGCTAATTTACCTGCTGTTGTTGTTTTTCCAGAACCTTGAAGACCTACTAGCATTATTATTGTTGGAGGATTTGGGGTAAAGTTTATTTTGCTCTCTATACCACCTAATAGTTCTACCATTTCGTCTTTTACTATTTTAATTACTTGTTGCCCAGGTGTTAATGATTTCATAACGTCTTGCCCTAATGCTTTTTCTTGAATTGTTGCTATGAATTCTTTTACTATTTTATAGTTTACATCTGCTTCTAATAGTGCAAGTTTTACCTCTCTTAACATGTCTTTTAAGTCTGATTCTGTAATTCTTGCTTTTCCTCTTATTTTTCTTGTTATTTCTTGTAATCTTGATGATAAACCTTCAAATGCCATATTACCCTCCAATTCTTTTGTTTATACTAAACAATCTAATTCTTTTCTAATTTCTTCTAATATATTATTTACTTTTTCGTCTGATGAGTCTTTTTGTATTTTATTTAGTTGTGATAATATATTTTCAACCAGTTTTTCTTGATTAATTGTCCTCTTCATAAACAATAGCTTTTCTTCGTATTCGAAAAGTTTTTTTTCCCCCTTCTTTATAATGTCTCTGACGGCTTGCCTTGTTATGCCTTCATTTTCTGAAATTTCTGATAAAGAAAAATCTTTGTTGTAGTAATAATCTATAATTTTATATTGTTTTTCTGTTAATAATTTTCCGTATATTTGCCATAACATACTTATTTCTATATTTTTATCCATTATTACTACTTCTTTCTTTCAATATTATTCACCCTTTTTAACATAACAAAAAGGTGTAATGCTATATTACTTTACACCTTTTTTGTCTTTTTGTCAAGTGTTTTTTGAAATTTTTTTGTTAATTGTCAATGGGGACGGAGATTTTGACAATTTAGTCTATAAAATCTCTGGATTGTCCTCAAATATTTTTCCTATAATATTATTATTTTGCATTTCAAATGGAACGACATATCCTTCAAGTGTTTCTGCTTTTTCATTTAATAATGTATTTTCTTTATTTACATATATTTTAGATTTGCCTTTTCCGTTTTTTGCTTCTTGTACAAGATTTAGTACAGGTGAATTTCCGTCAAATGCGATTACTACAGCTTTTCTTCTTTCAAAAATTTCATAATTGAAACTTTTATATATTCCAAGTTCTTCTGTTTCTGGTGAAATACATATTCCATTTACATTTTCATTAAGAAGTCTATTTTTTACTTTTTCTGTTACCATTTTGGGAACTATTGCATCTATTTCTACTTTTTTATTTAATTCTTTTGCAATATCTACAACTGCCTTTTCATATCCTTGCATTTTATGTCCAATTACAAAATATACTTTATCACTGTCTATTTCTTTTATAAATTCTTTTAATACTTTTAATCCTTCTTGTGAGGCAATAGTTTCTCTTCCTTTTGTGTTAAAACTTCCTCCTGCAATTATTACAGGAACTTTGTCTGTTGGCAATGGTTTTATTTTTTGTTTTAATTCTTTTTCTGTTTCTATATTATTTGTTATTCTTAATTCTTCTTGTCCTTCTGTTTCTTTAGTATATTGTTCTTCAGCTTCTAATACAGCTTCTCTTATTGTTCTACCATTTAAGAACTGTTCGAATTTTTTGCTTTTTTCTTCAAAATATGTATTATTTTTTGAAATTATTTCATCTTCAACTGCTCTCATTTTTTCAAAATCTTGGTTTGTTAAACCTAATAGGTTTTGTAAAGCTAATTGCTCATCAAAAGTATCTGAACCATACATTCCACATCCATCTGTTCCTTGTACACATTTTATACCATTTTCTAAGAATTTTTTGATTGGATGATTACTTAAATCACTTAAATTATTTAGTCTTACATTAGATGTTAATTGGAATTCTATTATTACTCCAGTTTCTTTCATTAAATTCATTAATTCTTTTCCTGCTTCAGTATCTAAATTTTCTGAATAAAGTCCATGTCCAATTCTACATCTTGGCATTTTTTGATTTGGTTCTAATGATTGTTTTACACACATAATTGATTTTCTTACATTATCTCTTAAACTATCATTTTCTCCGGCATGTATTCTTATTGTAAAGTCTTTATCTTCTTTATTTACGTATTTTACAATTTCTTTAATTGCTGGCTGTAGGTCTGAAATGTCATTAATCTCTTCTCCTATAAAATCACTTCCAACTACATATGGGCTTTTTCCAACTGCTCTTAAAACATTTATATTTTCTTTTAAATATGTACTACTTGTTTTTTGGTCTTTTATAATTGTTAATGGTATTCTTCTGATTCCTATTAAAAATCTTATTTTTACTCCAGTTTCTTCTTCTATTGTTGGAAAAATTTGATGTACTTCTTCTAATAGTTTTACAGCTGGATCTCCTGTTTTTGCTAAGTCTGTATCTGCTATTTCTACATATTTTATTCCTTGTTTTTTGTATTCTCTTGCTATCCATAAAAGCTTATCTTGTCTTAATGAGTTATTTTTATATGGACTATTTTCTTTCTTGTCTTCTAGCATTTTTAATACATAATTTTTAATATCTGGTTCTGGTATCTTATTTGCTATTTCTTCATTTAATTTTATTTTTTCATCTGATGCAGTTCCTTTTGCAAATACATATCTATAAATATAGCATTTTTCTAGATTAGTAAACACTGCTTGTCCGTCTTTTAATATTGCTAAACTTGTTCTGATTTTTTCTATATTATATGTTGCATTTTCCAAATTATTTAATATAAAATCTGCAAAATTTATGAATGTATTATCATCAATTTTTCTTACTTTATATTTTCCTTGTAATGGACTATCTTTAAATTGTTCTTCTACTTTTTCTCTTTGTTTATATATTTTTTCTTCTTGTTTTTGGCTTAATTTTAGATTTAATTTTTTAATATAATATAATGGATATCTTATTTGATGTGATATTCCTAATGCTATTAAACAGTCTGGAGAAAGATTTGCATTTGCATGTGTATGTAAATCTGTTCTGAATTTTGATTTTTTTAAGATATATGTTTTTACAATTGATTTTTCTATTGGAAGTTTGTAATTTTTAGTTTGAGACATAAATGTTTTTGTAATTGCTGGTATTTTGGCTTTTATTTCTATTCTGTCTTCATATATGTTTGCAATTTTTATTCCACCTAATCTAAAAATATATACTTCTTCATTATCTCCGTTTATACTTGCAGGAATTGTTCCTGTTATGATTTTCATGTCATTTTCATTTTTCACTGTTTCAAGTCCGCATATCTTGGCTAGGTTTGTGATTAAGTTTCCTGTATTATGGTTTGGAGTTTCTAATATATATGTTAGTTCATCCTCTTTGGATTTTTTCAAATTTACTATTATATCTTTTTCTTTATCTAAATAAAATTTATTTAACATATTCTCTTCTCCTTTTTGTCAATAGATTGTCAAAATCTCCGTCCCTATTGACACCCCATTGACATTTAATATGATGTCTATTATATCATAATTTTGAATTTGTTGCAATAGTTATGTAAATTAATTTTGTTTTATCTTTTACATATTATTTTTTATAAAAAAGCTGAGACAGAAAACTTTTTAAAGTTTTCCACCCCAACCATTGACAACTATTGACACAAGTGCACATCTGTACTTGGATTTGCTAGTTTTATTCCTTTACTTTCTAAAACTTTCATAATGCTTAAATTTGTTTCTGTTTTAAAATCCAAGAAATATGCAGCATCAATATTTACATATACAATTGTTTTTACAACTATTGCATCTGTTTGAATTCCATCAATAAAAACTTGAATAGTATCTTGGTCAGCTTCTTTAATACTATGTAAAAAGTTTTTTAATGAATTCATTAAGTCTTCTATTTGATAGCTTGAAGTATTTAATGGCAATCTTAAAATTACTTCAAATCTTCTCGAATCAATTGTTGCATAATTTATAATTGATTCATTTAATACCTTTGTATTTAATATTGTAACTGTTGTATTATCTGCTGTTTTAACTTTTATACTTCTAAATTTTATATCAACAACAGTTCCTGAGACCGTTCCTATTGTAACCCAATCTCCTATTTTAAATGGCTTTTCAGAAGAAATCGCAACACCACTTAGTAAATTACTTACTAGTTCTTGTGCAGCTAAACCTATAACAACACTTCCTAATCCTAGACCTGTAATAATACCATTTAAATCATATCCAAAGTCTGCTATAATTAAAAATCCAGCTATTACATAAATTATTACTTTTAAAATTTTATATCCAACTTTTAAAGCTGATTTATTTTCTTGGAATTTATCATTTTCTTGAACTTTTTTCATTAATCTTGATTCTGGCGATATCATTCCAATTAAAATTTTAGCAATACTTAAAATAACAACAATTCTAATAATTTTTAAACAAATAGAAAATACATTTTCTGATAAATTCAAAACTAAAATTGCTAAATAGAATCCTGCACATAAAAATATCCATTTTAATCCTTTATACATATCATTTTCTTTTAGCTTTTTCTTATTTTTTTCTTTTATTTTGAACATTCTCATTATTATTTTGGGGAACCATGAACTAATTATAAAAAATACTAATATAATTACTATGGCTATTGCTATATCTGTTATGTCTTTTGCTTGTATCTGTTTTATTATTTCATTTATTTTCTCCATCTTAATTCCTTTCATTATATGGCAAAAAAGTTGTCAAAATCTCCGTCCCCATTGACAACCCTTTGACAATTGACATTATTTTCTAAGTTCTGCTCCGCATTTTTTTGAAGTTGCTTCAATTATTTTTTCCATTAGATTATTTACTTCTTCGTCTGTTAATGTTTTTTTCATGTCTGAAAATGTTAGTGAATATGCTATGGATTTTTTGTCTGCTCCAATTCCTATACCAGTGTATACATCAAATACCTCAATATTTGTAAGTAAACTTCCTCCTGCTGATTTAATAACTTTTTCAATATTTTGTGAAACAGCCTTTTTATCAACAACTAGAGCTATGTCTTTGTTTATACTTGGATATTTTGAAATTTCTTTATATTTCATTTTTCCAACTTTCTTTTTCAATAATTCATCTAAATTTATTTCAAATACATATACATCATCTTTTGTTACACTTGGATGAATTTTTCCTATAATTCCTACATCAGTTCCATTTACATTTATATATGCACTTTGTCCTGGATGTATTTCTTTTGGCATTTCTTTTCTTATAAAGCTATATCTTCCATTATATCCAAGGTAGTCAAGTATTTCTTCTACAACTCCTTTTATTACATAAAAGTCAACATTTTTGAAATTGTTTAGTCCTGAAGAGTATCTTCCTGTCATTAATGCACATAATTTTGTGTCTTCTCCATATACTTCTCCTTTTTTGTAGAATCCTTTTCCTATTTCAAATATTGATATATCTTTTTGCTCTCTAGATTTATTATATTCATAAATTTTGTATAATGATGTAATCATACTATATCTTAATGTGTTTCTGTCTTCTGTGATTGGATCTAATAATTTTAATGGTTCAAATTCGTCTAATGTATATTCATTAACTTCTTTGTCATTAATTAATATGTATGAAAGTGTTTCGTGTAATCCTAAAGCAATCATTCTGTTTCTAATTTCTCTTTGTGTTTTATCATAACTTCCTTGTCTCATTGGTACAACTGGAAGTTTTCCTTGTATATTATCTACTCCATAAATTCTGCTTACTTCTTCTATTAAATCTTCTTTAATTGATATATCAAGTCTTCTTGTTGGAACTGTTACTTTTATTGCTTCTCCATTTACACTATATGTGAATCCTAGTTTTCTAAATACTTCTAATATTTCTTTATTTGGTATAACTGTTCCTAAAACATCATTTACATCTTGGAATGTGATATCAATTTCTTTTTCTTTGTTATTTGTTACATCATATTTAGCTGTTCCTGTTACAACAGTTCCTCCTGCATATTCTTCTAATAGTTTACAAGCTCTTTCTATTGCCATAGTTGTTCTTTCTGGGTCTATTCCCTTTTCAAATCTATTACTTGCTTCACTTCTTAAAATCTTTTTTGATGTTTTTCTAATTTTTACTGAATCAAATATTGCTGATTCTATAATTATATTTTTTGTGTCTGGTTCAACTTCTGTTTCTAGGCCTCCCATTACTCCTGCTAGACCTACTCCATGTGTTTTGTCTGCAATTACTATATCTTCTGCTGATAATGTTCTTTCTATATTGTCAAGTGTTGTTAGTTTTTCTCCTTCTTCTGCCATTCTTACAACTAATTTATTTCCTAGTCTGTCTGCATCATAAAAATGTAGTGGTTGACCTAATTCTAGCATTACATAGTTACTAATGTCTACTACATTGTTTATAGGTCTTATTCCTGATGCAATTAATCTATTTTTTATGAATGTTGGGCTTTCTTCAATTTTTACATTTTCTACTTTTTTTACTAATAGTTTTTTACAGTTTTCTGTTTTTACTTCAATAGAAAATTGTTTATTTATATCTTCTCCTGATTCTTTGTGTTCTAAATCTACCTTTTTTACTGGTTTATCATATATTGCTCCTACTTCATAAGCCATACCTAAAATGCTTAGTAAATCTCCTCTATTTGCTGTTAATTCAAAATCTATAACTCCATCATCCATTTGAAGATATTTTATTGGGTCTTCTCCAATTTTAGCATCTTGACCTAATTCTGCAATTCCTGCTGAATCTTCTGGTTTTAAAAATTTGTGTTCTAATCCTAATTCTGCAATTGAACATAACATTCCATTTGATTCTTGACCTCTTATCATTCCTTTTTTTATTGTTTTTTCTGGAAGTTCTGCTCCATCTAATGCAACAATTACTTTTAGTCCTTTTCTAGCATTTGGTGCACCACATACAATGTTTAGAATTTCTTTTCCTATATTTACTTTGCATAAGTGTAAATGGTCTGAATCTGGGTGATCAACACATTCTACAATTTCTCCTATAACAAGTTTTGTTGCATTTATTAATTTTCCAGCATAATCATATTCATTTCCTACTCTTGTCATGTCTTCTGCTAGTTGTTTTACATCTACATCTATATCTACATAGTCTTTTAAAAAATTTGTACTTAATTTCATTTGATATTTTCCTCCTAGTTTAATTTATTATTTTTTATATCGCTTTAATTTTTTATGTTTAAAATTGTAAAAATCTATTCCTCGTCTTTTCTATCAAATTGACTTAAGAATCTGATATCATTTGTGTATAAATATCTCATATCTGGTATTCCATATTTGAACATGGCAAGTCTTTCAAGTCCTGTTCCAAATGCAAATCCTCCAAATTTTTCTGGGTCATATCCATTCATTTTTAAAACATTTGGATGTACTATTCCTGCTCCTAATACTTCTATCCATCCTGTTTGTTTACATAAGCTACAGCCTTTTCCTCCGCATTTAAAACAACTTACATCAACTTCATAAGATGGTTCTGTGAATGGGAAGTAACTTGGTCTAAAACGTAGTTCACAGTTTTTACCTATTAGTTTTTTAACAAATATTTCTAATGTTCCTTTTAAGTCTGCTAGTGAAACATTTCTTTCTTTTTTGTCTATTACAAGTCCTTCTACTTGACCAAATTGATGTGAATGTGTTGCGTCATCTTCTCTTCTATATGTTTTTCCAGCACATATCATTCTAATTGGTGTTTTTTCTGTATTTGCAACCATTGCTCTTGCTTGAACTGCTGATGTTTGAGTTCTTAATAAATATTCATTTGTTATATAGAAACTATCTTGCATGTCTCTTGCTGGATGTCCTTGTGGTAAGTTTAGTCTTTCAAAACAGTATTCATCTGTTTCTAGTTCTGGTCCGGAAATTACATCATATCCCATTGATACAAATAGGTCTTCTATTTCTTCTATTACTCTATTTACAGGGTGTTTGCTTCCTCTTTGGATTTTTGTTCCTGGTAATGTTATGTCTATTGTTTCTTTTTGGATTTTTTCTTCTAACATTTTTTCTTTTATTTTCTTTTCTGCTTTTTCTATTTTTTCTTCAATTTCAGTTCTTGCTTTATTTACTAGTGCTCCTACTTTTGGTCTTTCTTCTGGTGATAGTGCTCCTAATCCTTTTAATAGGTTTGATATTTCACTCTTTTTTCCTAGTAATTGTACTTTTAAATCTTGTAATTCTTGTGAATTTTGTATGTTTTTTATTTTTTCTTCGGCAATTTTTTTTAATTCTTCAATTTTGCTTTCCATTGTTTTTCCTCCTCTTACTATAAATGAATGATTATCTCTCGATATCTTCATTTTTCTTTATTTTATATATATGTATTTGTTAGGACAAAGCCCTTTTATTTAGTTGAAAAGAACATTTCCTAAGAACAAATAAGAAAATAGCCAATACATCCTTGTATTAGGACGATTGGCTATTTCGTGGTACCACCTAATTTTATTAATTGTTTTTAAATAATATGAATACTTTATCTTTATATTATTTAAAAGCATAATTGCTTTCAATTAAACTCATTATAGTTTTAACGGTTCTACCGCTTCTTTCTACTTGCTTTGCTTATTAGTAATATTTTTTCTTTTATTGTATATAAAAATCTTTTTATTAACAATAATAAAAATTTTATTATTACACTTATTTAGCTTTGAAAAGAAGTCCTCAAAAGTGAAATTTCAATATATTTTTAAATAGCTCTCAGCTTTGCTATTTTCTCTGTTACTTTTTATATATCTACTTTGCTTTTTCATCGGATTTGTTTTTATTAATTAACTTCGGCTAATATTATATCATATTTTTAATATTTTTCAATATTTTTTATTGAATTTATTTTATACTCTTTATCTTACTGTTGATGAATTGAATTACCTTATACATATATGTTCCCAAAGTGAATAGCATATTAATTTGCAAAAAAGAAAATTTGTTTGTTTTTCTATTGATTTGTTATTAATTATATGTTATACTAACTAACATAGGAAATGATATTAAACAGATGTGGTTTTGCCACCAATTTTACGAATCTTTGTAGGAAAGGTGGTGATGTTTATGGTTAAAGTGATACTATTTCTAATAATATCCTTTATGTTATCTTTAACATTAAACGTTGCCTTAGCAGCAGTTCTATATAAGAACTGGGTTAATAAGCAACTACATAAATAAAAAAGCTCACATCTGTACTTTGTGTACTGAACCCAAAAAATTGGACTTTTTTTGATTTAGTATTAAGCAACTTCTAAGGAATGAATTCTGTATTGTACA
>CALXAA010000017.1 GCA_944386165.1 uncultured Clostridia bacterium | reverse complement strand
AAGCTTTTCTACAACTGAAAAACTTCAAACAATCTTAATGAAATTAGATTTACCGACCTTCTAATTTCATACAAAAGACTAATTTGAGAGATTCTATTAAAACGATAGAATCTCTCGAATTAATTTACAAATTCAAGTATTTATGAATGTCTAGTTTTAATAGGTAGATAATTCAATCCTAGATTATTTTCGAATATTATCGACAATTAGAAATAAAATAATTTTGATAAAAAAAAGGATTCATTCTAATGAGTGAATCCTTTTTAAAATTAAACTATTTATTATTATTTAATTTTTTCTTATAAATATTATAGATATTATCTAAAATTTTTTCTGAATCATCCTCGTTATTTTCTATTTTCTTCAATTCTTTTAATGCAATCTTTTCATCAAAGAACTCAATATATTCTGGCAATTTATTTTTTTTATTCATTATAATTTCATTCAATGGAAGTTTTAATAATACATCAATAATATACTCTCTTAACTCTTCTTTAGACATATTCCCTTCACTAAATTTTTGGATTTTAGGTGGAATTGTCTTAGCTATATCTCTTGCCTTTTTAATATTTATTCTCATTCCATTACCGACATCAAAATATGCATCATCGGGAACTTTTCTATTATTACTCAATGTATGCGAAAAATCAGCCTTGTGAATCTTTTCAGCATATGCCATCAAATTAACTGGTGGAAGCCAAATGCTGTTCAATCCACTTATCATTAATAAATAATACAAATACAAATTATTTTCTATTTTATCTTCATGTGTTGTATATATTGTATTTTCATTAGGTGATAATAAAATATTGGTAAATCCCTTCTTATCGACACCAAATATTAATCCTTTATCTAATATACAAATAATACTTACTCTGTTTTTGTATTCAATATTTTCATTTAATTCATCTAAGTTTTTTGCTATATTTTCTAAACTAGTATCACTTGTATATGAAAAAATCATTGATAGCGGGGCTCTAGTTGGAGAGCTAAATAATTGTGGTACTGTAGATTTTGTTTTTTCTAATTCATGAACAGAATCAATATTAATAATAGCTTTTTTCAACTCTTCAATTGTTAAATTTGATTTTATTTCAACTGTTGCATATACACTTTCAATCGGTACAATTTGCTCTTTCTCCGATTCTACAAAAGAAGGACTATTAAAATTATCAAAAATAATAAAGTCTTGCTGTTTACTCTGTTTTTCAGAGCAATCTACAATACATCCACTTGTAACCTCATATTTTTTGGGTAATAACTCTTTTAAATATTTTTTTAAAACATCTTCCCTTATAGTTCCTTTTAATCCTGAGTGTTCTATTCTACTACTAAGATTATCATATTCACTTTGTAAACTTTTGGCTTTTTCTTGTAAATTATAAATAAACATATTATCTCTCCATATACATAAACAATCTCTATTTAAAATTTATTCCAAAATAAATTTTCATATTCTCTTATAGACCTGCTAAATTTTACTTCGTTTCCTGGAATTATAATATATTTCCATTCTTTTTTACCATTAGCTTTGTTATATTCAGTAGCATTTTCGCAATACTTTAACGCTGCTATTTTCTTTTTTTGTACTTCATCTGAATAGATTTGGTCATCACGCTTTACTTCTAACATATAAATAGTATCATTAGTTTCAACTATAAAGTCAGGTTCATATCTCTCACCAGCTCTGTTCCACATAATATTGAATTGATTAAATGCAGGTCTTAACCATTTCATGACATTTGCATCATTTTCTAAACATGTAACTAAATCTTTTTCTGGTATCGAATCAAATTTATATGCTGAATGACAAGCTTTTATAAATCCTGTAAATACTTTTTTCTTAATATCTTTTGCCTCAACAGTTTGTGTATAACTTAACAAATCATCTTTTAATATTTTTGAGTAATTATGGTCTTCAATTTTTACAAATGGTCTAACGTCTTTACCAAGTATAGGAGCATCTTCTATAACAAGATGTTCTTTCATTTGAGAATATATATAATCAGCTATTTGAGATTTTCTTTCTTTTATTACAGACACAACTTCATCATCATTTAAATAACTTTTTAATTTATTTATAGCTTGTCTTGATAATTTAAATAACAAATCACTACACTTATCATAATCGACTTCAGGTTTGTTCCACAATAAAGATACAAGTGTATGTTCTTCATCTTCAACTAAAAAGTCTTTTCCAGTCTTTGCTATCTCTGTTGTTTGAGTTGTATTAGATAGATTAGTAGTAATAATTTTTCCTTCATCTGGTCTAAGGTTTAAACCATTGACATTTAAATCGAAATCATTGAAGTAAACATTATTTTCTGCACTTTTATATATTGTTATTCTTGGTATTTCTATTGTTTTGTTATATATAGTATTCTTTATTTCTTCAAATATTTCTTCAACTTTTTGAACTACATCATCATTAAATCCATCTATTTTAATTTGGTCACCATCATTTGCTTTATTTAGATTTTGAATTACAATGTTTTTTACATCTTCTTTATTTATATTTTCTACACTTGTTGCATCGTATTTTGCTGAGTCTTCAAATACTGCCATGTATATTTGTTTCTTAGCTTCAGCTTTAACATATGTATCTACAGATTTTCTATCCTCATACCAGTTTAGTTTTTGTGTAACTTCTTCTTGTTCTTTTTCTATTTCAGTTTCTATATTTGTTACAACAGTTATAACTTCTTTTGGCTCACTTATATCAAGTTCTTCAATATCAATAACATTTTCTTGCTTAACTATAGATGTTTCTTTATTAGCTTCTCTAATTATTTCATCATATTTATCGTGTGAAACAATTGTTAATTTGTCTACAACTTCATTTCCTGTTATTTTTCCATATGGTAATCTTAATCCTCTACCAATTGTTTGTTCTGTTAAAGTACTAGAAGCTGAAGTCCTTAAAGGGACAATAGTGTATAAATTATTAACATCCCAGCCTTCTTTTAGCATATTAACATGTATAACAATTTCTATTTTATTATCACAATCTTCCAAAGAAACTAATTGTGCAATATTTTCATCTTTTTCAGCACCACTTTGATTAGAGTGAACAATTATTACTTTATCAGAGTAATATCCATCAAAAAAATTATCTGATTTTATAATGTTTAATAATTCTTCTGCATGAGTAGTGTCCTTTGCAACTACTAAAACAAAAGGTTTAACTTTTCTTACATTATTATCTCTAGCATAAATATCTAAAGCTACTTTTGTATTTTCGTGTAACCTTATACCATCTTCAAGCTTAACAATATCCTTGTCTAGGTCAGTTCTATAGTTTTGAGGATTAAAGTTTTTCCTCGTTGCAACATAAGGTACTTTAACAAATCCATCTCTAATGGCTTTTGCTAATGAGTATTCATAAACAACATTTTTAAACTTTATAGTTCTATTTCCTTTTTCAACTTGAGGCGTAGCCGTTAATTCAAGTCCTAAAACTGGATTTAATTCATTTAATACCTGCATACCTCTATCAGCTCTGTAGTGATGTGATTCATCCATTAATATAACTAAATCTTCTCTACTAGCTAAATAGTTAAAATAAGAATCTCCAATATATTCAGATAATCTCTTTATTTGAGGTTCTTTACCACCTTTTGTTTCAGCATTAATTTTTGAAATATTAAATATATTTATTGAAATATCCGAAAAAGACATTTGTGATTCATAATTCTTTTTATAATTTTCTCCAGTAATAATATTAGCTTGATAAAATTCAGGAATTCCTTTGAAAACATATTTTTCGTATGAAGTATCTCCAAAATCTTTTATTAATTTATTATATATTGTTAAGTTAGGTGCTATAACCATAAAATTTTTAATGTTTTTTTCTTTATACAAATATGCCATAAAAGCACCCATCAATCTTGTTTTACCAACACCAGTTGCAAGTGAAAAACAAACAGAAGGGAAGTTCCTTTCAAAATCAGTACATGTTCCTGCTATTTCATGAATAATAGGTAATAACTCATCATTATTATAATCTTTAGTTAATGTTATTTTATTTAATATCTTTTCAAGTATTTCTAATGATTCTTCTTGAGGCTTTCTAAGACTCATTCTATTATTTATTATATTAAAAATTTTACTACTCATCTTCATCAATCTCCAATACTTCATTTACATTTAAAGAATAATCATCTTTTCCATATTCACAATTATTTAAAATTGATTGAGGAATCTTCTTTATTGTTATATTATCATATCTTTCTTCACATTCTTCTTGATATGTCTTACAACAAATTAGTAAACTTTCATCATTTCGCATTTCTTCATGTATTGCATCTAAATATTCTATAGAAATATAATTTGTTGTTACAAATATATAGTCATTTTCTGATGATTTTCCTTGTTTCCAATAACTATCAGATTTTTCAATATAATCGAATTTTTCTTGTTTGCAAATTGCTTTAGCTAATAATTCTCCATTATAATTTTCGGAAATAACCCAATTATTAAATTTATCTTTAACAAGAAGTGAAGGAGCTAATTCATAGAATTTATATCCGCCACCGCCTTGCCAAGAAACATCTTCTGTAATTCCTCCTGTATCTTTTCCATTTATTATTTTATCTAGTCTCTTTTTACAATGTGTATATGCATGATTTCCTAACTCAATACCAATCCATTTTCTATTCATTTTATGTGCAACTGCACAAGTAGTTCCACTTCCTAAAAATGAATCTAATACAATATCATCTTCTCGTGTTGTCATATCAATAATTCTTTGAATTAATGCTTCAGGTTTTTTCCCGTTTGGAAATTCCACATCACCCTCTTTGGTTAGATTATTTAGATTTATGCCATCCCAAAGTGTTCCTTGTAAATCTGCTTTCATCCACATATTATCCTTTAGTACTGCTACATCTTTTAACCATGTTAATAGTCTGAATTTTTCTCCTTTATAAAATTGCTCATATTCTACGCCTTTATTTTTACCAGTTCTAGGTATGTATTTAATACTTATTACATCACTATGTTTTATATCTTTTAGTTTTTCCATTACCCTTGGCCTTATAGAACTTTGTGGCATTGCAGTTGTATGTATTCTATTCATATACTTATAATAAACTTCTTTTTCAGAAATATTTTCTAATCTAGCCACTTGTGAAATAGATAAAAATTTTGTATTTATTCTATTAAATATTTTAATTTCATTTCCATCTCCATCTACCGTAGAACATAAATATTGAGGAGTTCCTTCATCATATAATATAGATGTATATTTCCAACTTATACCGTTATCTCTATAGTATTTAACTAATTCATATATTTCTGTATATGAATATGCATTTTTAAGCCATTTAAAGCAATTATTATTTTTCGTATATACAAGAATATATTCAATATTCTTCTTTAGCCTTTTATCTTCTCCGCCACCACTTGCACCTGCAATATTTTTCATTTTGACAGATATTGTATTTAAATAATTATCTCTACCAAATATTTCATCGCATAATACTTTTAAATATGCCATTTCACCATCATCAATTTGAATCCAAATAATTCCATCATCTGATAATAAGTTTTTTAATATTTCTAATCTTGCTTTCATTAAATTTAACCATATTGAATGTTCAAGGTTATCATCATAGTATTCAAATGCACTACCCGTATTGTATGGTGGATCTATATAGATACATTTTACTTTATTAGTAAATTTATCTTCTAGAGCTTTTAATGCTAATAAGTTGTCTCCATGTATAAGCATATTATCTGTGTTTTTTTCTCCATAAGATTTATCTTTATCTTCTAAAAGAATTCTAGGCTCAACTTTAGGTTGATTATCTTTTCCTATCCAAGTTAATTCTAATTTTTGATTTTTCATTTAATTCACTCCTAAACTATTTTCCATTTTATACTGAAGAGTTCTTCAATATCTATTTTCTGTTTCATCTTATTTTCTATATCTTCAATTAGTTTTTCTTTTTTTTCATCAACTTTGTCTTGTTCTTCAAACAAATTGAATCTTAAATTGTTTCTCTTTTTTTCCAATTCTTTTATTTCTTTTTGCATATTAAGTTTATCTTCTAACTTTAGCATTTTTCTAGCTTCAGCTTTTTTAAATTTAATATCCATATCTAAGTTTCTTAATTCTAATTCAATACTCTTTTTAACATCTTCAGCCCATTTTTCAAGTTTATCCATTTCAGAGTCAAAGAAAGTATTATTCCTTTCTAATAATTTATCTAAAACATTATTAAATTGTATGTCAAATGTTTCTTTAAGTTTTTCTTTGCTTTCTATTTTACAATTATTATTAATTTTAACATTATTAATATTAAATATTTTTCTACAAGTATCATCGTCTAAATAATTTCCATTTTCATCTATACCGGAGAATATTAAAAAGTTTTCTTTTTCAAAAGTTTCAATATCTACGTTGTTTAAAGATATCTCTCCGGTTTTACCAATATAAGGTTTTACTTTTTCAATATTCTGATTAGAATTAGAATAATCAAATACTATTTCTACACTTTCTAATTGTTTTTCTTTATAATCATTTATAATATTTTGAGCAAGTGGGTGACCAACTCTATAATTTTCGCTATTTATATTATTAGATTTATATTCATAGATTCCTGTTTTAATATTTTTATATGGTTGTTTTAGTAACTCAAATGTTGTATCACTATCAAATTTCGCATAATTATAATTTAGCTTATATTTAGTTAATAATAGTAATTCCCTTTCAAATTTATTTAAATACTCTTTACTTGTATTTTGACTAATCTTCAATTTTTCGATTACTTCTTCATCAAAGTTCTCAAATAACTTTTGAGTAGTTAATTTCATTTTAGAATCTATTTTTTCTTCTAATTCTTTTTGTAAATCATCAAAAGCTTGTTTTATTTCTTCTGGTCTTCTGCAATTTTGATATATTTCATTTATTCTTCTTTCAAAATCAACTCCAGTTTCAATACTTCCAAGGACTTCATCACTTGCACCAAAAACGCCATCAAATAGTTTAAACTTCTCTTTGAGTAATTCATATACTCTTTGGTCAGCTTGATTTCTTTTATTCAAGAAGTTAATTACAACTACATCAAATTTTTGTCCGTATCTATGGCATCTACCAATTCTTTGTTCAACTCTTTGTGGATTCCAAGGTAAATCATAATTAACTACCATAGAACAGAATTGTAAATTAACACCTTCAGCAGCAGCCTCCGTTGCTATCATAATTTTTGCATTATTTTTAAAATATTCTATTAGGGCAGACCTTTTATCAGCAGTTTTAGAACCTGTAATTATTGATTCACCTTTATGTTTTAATAACCACTCACTATATATTTTCTTAGATAATGCATCGTTATTACTTCCATTAAAGAACACTATACTATCTTTATATTCAGTGTTTTGTAAAATTGAATATATATATTCTTGCGTTCTTGTTGATTCAGTAAAAATAAGAGCTTTTTCTGACGCACCAAGTCTTTTCATTTCTTCAAAACCTTTATTAAGTGCAGTAAGTAAAACTTGACCTTTGGCATTTTGCTTAATTGATTCAGCAAGTTTTGCATATTCGGTTAGCTCAGCAATTTCTCTTCTTATTAATTCAACATCATTTTCAGTTAATATGATTTCTTTATTTTCATCAAATTCTTCTTCATCTTTTAATTCTTCATATTCAGAATAATCAGAAAAAGCATCTGCATATTCTTCATCTTTAAGAATTTTAGAAGTACTTAATATCTTATTTAATTTATTTACCAATCCTCTTAATGTTCCTGCTATAGCAAAGCTTGAAGATGCTAATAGTTTTCTTAATATTAAAGTCATTAACCATCTTTGACTTGGTGGTAATGCTTTTAAATCATCTCTTTGCAAATATAATGTAATTTTATCATATAATTCTTGTTCTTCATCTGAAGGATAGAATTCCTGAGTTATAGATAATCTATTAGTATAATTAATATACTCTAAAACTTGTTTTCTTAAAGTTCTTTTACATATAGGTGCTATTCTTTGCTTTAGGTCATTATATAAATATTCATCATTATCATCCAATCTTGTAAATTGACTTTTAAAACTTTTTAAATCACCAAATATATAATCGTCTATAATACTTGTTAATCCATATAACTCTAATAAAGAGTTTTGTAATGGAGTAGCCGTTAATAATATTTTAGGTGAGTTCTCTATAGCACTTTTTATTTTTCTAGAGATTTTATTAGTTGTTTTATAAACATTTCTTAATCTATGGGCTTCATCAATAATAACTAGATCCCAATTAACATTTTTTACATATGCTTCTTTATTGCTGACAAAGTTATATGAGCATATTATTATTTTATCTTGAATAAAAGGATTAAAGTTGCCTTTTGATATTTCATCATTAAATAATTTTGCCTCTAATATCATAGAATCAAGATAGAATTTTTCTTTTAATTCTTCGTACCATTGCTTTCTTAAAGTAGCAGGAACAATAATAAGCATTCTTTTTTTGTTTTCTGCCCATTTTTGAGAAATAACAATACCGGCTTCAATAGTTTTTCCTAATCCAACTTCATCTGCTAAAATAGCGCCTTTTGACAAAGGAGATTTAAATGCAAACAGAGAAGCTTCAATTTGATGAGGCTTAGGTTCTACTTTTGCATCTGATAATACATGTATAAGTTTTTCTATACTATTTGAAGAACTTTTTTTAGTTAATTCGTATGCTAAATATTTTGCATGATAATCTGTTAATTGTTTCATTTTTCACCTTTTATTAACTCTTTCCAAATATTGACTTTATTCTATCATAAATTTTATAAAATTTAAAGCGCAAATTATTAATTTGCAAGGCTTACAACTTACAAGTGGCTATTTTTATATAGAAATTAAAGATAAAAAAATTGATAGCTTTAGTTTGCTACCAATTTTTTAAAATCCTTATATTTTAATGGTTATATTTTATTCTTTTCTTTATCAAAATCTATACCTAATTTTTCTTTTAATATCTTTTGCATTTTTTCATTTTTTTGGAGCAGGTCTTTAATAACATCATAACACGCATTAAGTTCAATATCCTTGCCTCTTAATTTAGTCTCTAAATCTTTTAATTCTTTTTCATTTGTTAAAAATTGTTGTTCTAAATCATAGTAATATTTTCTAACGTTTTTAACTTTGGATAATTCAATTAATAAATTATTATTTTGTCTTACTAATTTTTCATTATATTTAATCATAGGAAGAATTAGTTTTCTATCTACGTTATTCTTTGTAAAATCTTCATATTTGTAAAAATCTAAAACATCTGAATAACTTATCGTTTCATTTTTAACTTGTCTTAAATCAGATTTTAGAGTCTTTGTATCATAAAAATTTGTAAGATTTTTCATATTATCTGTATCTAAATGTTTTCTATCAGTATTTTCTTTTCCTCTTTCTAAATCAAATCCTTTAATAGTTATATATTTATGAAATTCATCTTGTAACTTTTTATAACTACTTTTACCTTTCCAAAATTCTCTTGAATTAACTTTCCTAATAGGATTACCTACCCTATCAAAAGAATTAATTACTGGAATATATACTAAATGCATGTGTGGACTTTCCTCATCTAAATGTACAACTGCTGATATTATATTTTCTTCTCCTAATCCTTGATAATTAGATACAAAGTTATAACATTCTTTAAAGTATCTTTTTGTTTCTTCTTGTCCTATTTTGTCGAAAAATGATGAATCAGATGTTAATATCATTTCACAAGCATATATACTATTTTTATGTATTTGTCCTTCGTATAAATTATTTTGTTTAATTAATCTCTTATATTCTTTATAATATGTGTTTTCTATTGGTCTTTTTAAATGATAGTTTTGACTTGTCTTTGACAAGTCTATGTTTTTGTTTGAATATTTCTTTTTATATCTTTCATTATGTGGAGCTAATTGATTCATTTCATCTTTTGTATATTTTTCATTTCTTATAATTGCATAACTCATACATAATCTCCTTTCTCAAGCTACATCTCAGTCGCAATCATAATTTATACTAAAAACATAAATTTTAATTTGCTCCTTCGATTTGCTTGATAATGTTGCTTTGCAAAATTATCTTTAAGTCAACAAATTTCAAAAGTTGACTAACACACTAGACAACTTATAAAAAAGTTGTCGTGTGCCAAGGGATAAAATCCCTTTGGAAACCCTTTAATAAAAATTGAATTTCAAACAATTTTTATTTTAATTTGATAAAAAAACTAAAAATAAGAGTTTTCATTGATATTTCAATAAAAAACTCTTATTAAAAATTTTCAAATTTTCTCATTTTCTCTCAATTTTTTTTGGTCTATCGTCAGGGTAGCCGTCAGACTAACACTTCAAAGTGTTGAAATATCAATCTTCTTATCCATCTCCCGCAACCAAAATAAAGCACTTGCTATAATTTAGCAAATGCTCTTTTTTTATTATTTTTGTTTTTTATTTTTAATAATTTTTATAATAATTATTAGTAAAAGTATTATCAATAAACTTATAATAATTAATTTATTTAATTTTGTATTAGATTCATTATTTTCTTCATTAATTTCATTTGTATTTTGTTCTACTACTTCTTCTAATCCTTTTTCATTTAATATTACTGCTAGTTCTTCTGCTTCTATTTTTTCTTGTTCTTCATATTGTTGCTCTTCTTCTTCATTTCTCTTATGTGCTATAATTTTATATTTTCTATATGTTACCCCATCTTCTGCTAAAACATTTATTAAAATTGGATTATCTCCTATTTTTATATTTGTATTTCCTTCTATTGTAACTTTTGCTTTTTCATCTTCAGGTATAGCTAAAATATTTAAATTTTCTGTATCTTTGCTTACTTCTATTTTGTATTCTGTAATTGTTGTGTCAAAACTTGGATATAAAAAAGTATTTTCTACAGCTAATGTTTCTAAATTGGTGTTAGCTTTTTCTAAATCATTAGTTTTTGTAATATAAATTTTGTAAGTGTTTGTGTTTTGCCCATTTTGTGAGGTTACTTTTATTTGTACTACATTTTCTCCTTGCACAAAATTATCATTTCCTATTATTTCAACTTTAGAATTATTATTTTCTGGAATTGCTGTTATTTCTAATTTTTCAATATCTTCAATAGTTGTTATATAATATTCAAAAATTTCTTTATTAAAATTTGGAATAATTCCTTCTTGATTTGTTCTCATAATTTTTAAATAAGCATTATTTTCGTCTGTATTTGTTCCGATTTCTTCTTCATTTATTAAATTTTTTGTTTCTTCTTCTCCTATTTGTATTTCTAATTCTTTAAAATTTGTTTTTCTTATATTTCCTGAATTATCATATGAATTTCCTTTTATAGATATAATTGTTTTTCCATTTTGCTTTGGCTTAAATGTAAAGTCCCCTAAATTAAAGTTTGTTATTTCATTTGTATTTTCTTCATACCATGTATATAAAATTCTTCCATCTATATAATTTGAGTTGTTTGGTCCTGATATATATTCTAGCTTTTCTGAGTCAAAATATATTTCTAAATCTGTTGCAGAAATTTTGTCTCCATTTACAGTAATACCTATAGTGAATTCTTCTTCTAAATTTATTTTTGTATTATTTGTTTTTAGTTCTATATTTGTTTCAGCTTTAGATATATTGGGGAACATTATAATTGCACTTAGTACAATAATTAATAGAAAAGTTTTTTTCATTTTTTATAAATTTCCTTTCTAAGCCTTTAGTTCTTAACCTTTTTGTTCTATTATTTTTAAGTTTAATATATGTCTTTGAATTAATAATAAATCAACTGAACTTGGCTTTTTACCATTTTTGTTAATGTTTCCTGCTTTTAAAAATATTCCATCAAATTTTTCAATTTCTAATATATGTCTTTGTAATACTAATAAATCTACACTATTTATTTTTCCGTCACCATTAACATCTCCATATAATATAATTTGGTATTCTTGTAGAATATTATTATCTTTTATAATTTGTATTTTGCTACCTGTTCCTATTAAGTCTGTGTCTTTTAATTCTTCATTTTTTGAATTATAAATTTTTATTTCATATTTAGTTGTAATTAATTCTTTAATGTTTTTTACTGTATTATTTTTATAATCTAGTCCTGAGATTTCGTTACCATTAATTAATAAACTTTTGTCAAAACTTAATTCGTCTTCTCCTATTGGTTCAATTACATGTAAATTTATATTTTTTTCTATATTAGAATCTACTGATTTTACTATAATTTCTGTATTTCCTATTTCTTTTGCATATATATTTCCATCATTATCTATTGTGGCTATATCTGTGTCTTTAGATGTAAATTCAATTGTTTTGTTTGTTGCATCTTCTGGATATATTACAACATTTATTTTAAAAGTTTTTCCTTTTTCTAGATTTAAGTTTGTTGTATCTATGCCTATGTCTGTTACTGGACTATATACATTTATTTCTATACTTGATGAAACATTATTTTCTGCTTTGGCTGTAATTGTGCATTTTCCAGAACTTAATCCTAAAATATAACCTTCTTCATCTATTATTGCTATAGAATTATCACTTGAACTAAATTTTAAGTTTTTGTTTTCCGCTTCTGTAGGTAAAATTTCTACATTAAGTTTTATTTTTTCGTTTTTGTTTATAGTTGTTTTATCAAGAGATAATTTTATTTCAGATACTTGAATTTCTGGTACCTTTTCTAAATAACTTTGAAAAACATATCCAACAATTCCATTTTCTAAAATTACTCTATCCCAAAGCTCTCCAGATTGTTTCCCTTTTGCTATTCTTTTAACTTGTTCATTGTTATCTAATGTTGTAATTATTTCATATGAAGTACCTGGACCTGATCTAACATTTAATTTTGTTGTAACATTTGCATACATTTTTGTATTGTCACTTGCGAAATCACTTTCTAATATATTAGGGCTTTCCACAGGTAATTCTGGCATATTTTCATAAACTGGTATAATAAATGTTAATCCAGAATTTAAAATTCCACTATTTTTATAACCATTATATACTAATTTAGATTCGCTGTAAGGTGCCAATACATTTGTCATATATTGGTGCCAAAATAATTCTCCGCCTTTTTCATCATTAACATCAAATTTTTGTAAATAAATTGTATTTTGCCCTATATTTATATAACTTGCTCCAATAAATATCGCTCCTCCTGTTATTGCTCTTTCTTTTGTGTTCCATGGTATTAAATATTTGTTTTTTGTTTCCTGACTTGCTCCTTTTCCGTCTTTTGCATATTGTAGTCCATTTTTTATAGCTCCCATTGGCTCTGATGAACTTGTGGCTCCTATATTATAGAAATTGTATAATCCTTCAAATCCACTTACTGTTCCACTAATTGATGAATGTGATAAAAATGGTCCTACTTCTTGTTTTATTCTTGAAGCTAAATGATATGTGCTAACTTTAGAGGTTTTTCCTGCTTTAAGTATTAAGTCTGAATATTTATCACTTGTTACTATATTGTTTCCAGATGAATTTTTATATTCTACTATTTTATTGTAAAATTCTGTTCCATATAATATTTTTTCAATTCCATCTAAATTATTTGTTTTTTCATCATATGATAAGACTTC
Source organism: uncultured Clostridia bacterium (assembly GCA_944386165.1). Taxonomy (GTDB): domain Bacteria; phylum Bacillota; class Clostridia; order TANB77; family CAG-508; genus CAG-269. The sequence goes on along the minus strand of CALXAA010000017.1, from coordinate 24,384 downwards.
AAATTGAAACATTCTTATTTCATTTAAAAAATTCCTTGCATCCATTGTATATTCTACTGCTTTTCTTGAGGAATCTACCCATCCACTGTCTACTTCTACATTATATTCTCCTTCTTTTGTATTTTTCCAATTATCATTATAGGATTTGGGAACAAGGTTTTTTCCAAATATATTTTCATTATCTATTACATAATTCCAATCTAATCCTGTATATAAAGCTATAAAATTCCAGTTTGGATATTTTTCTTTTAATATTTTTAAATATGGTTTGTAACTATCTGGGAAAGCATCTATTCCTTCTAATTTCGTGGAAGCTATTTCTTGTTTAGATAAAAAAATAAAAACAAAAAATAAAAGTATGATAAAGGTGAATATTTTATATTTCATAATAATCTCCTTGAATATTTGTTTATATTATTATGGTTAAAATATTCATTTATCATACTATTTCTTTTGCTTTTATTATAATTCTTTTTTGACTATTTTTAGTACAAGTTATTAAAGTTACTTCTTTTTTTCCGTTTGTATATTGTGATAAACATTCTGTTTGACTAGGAAGGACCTTAAATATATCATATATTTCATATTCAACTACCCCATTATAATTATCTGTTAATATTATTGTGTCTCCTATTTCTAAATTTGTGGTTTTCTTGAATTCTCTATAATTATGTCCTGCTATACAAAAGTTTCCCATTTCATTTGGATTATTTCCCCAAAATTTGGTTACTGAAACTTTTAATGCTTCAACACTATAGTCTTCAAGTACATATGTTTCTAAATTTATTTTTGGTATTTCTAATTTTGCAGATACTTTATAACCTTTATATTGTTCTTGTACAAGTCCTAAATTTTCTTTTATTTTTACTTTAATAATATTATTATTAATATTTTCTTCTGATATAAATATATTTGTTTGATTTTTTGGTCTTTTTATATAAAAATATATTGCACAAATAACTGTTGTAATTATTATTATAATTATTATTATTTTAGCAATGTTCTTCATATATTTATTAATGGAAGCAATTTGCTTCCATTATTTCTTCTTTCTATATTTTGTAAAATATATTAATATTGCTAATACTATTAGAGCTATAACTATACCTGTATAGTTTATACCTGTTTTTGGTAATTCTTTAGGTAATTCTTCTACTTTTTCTTGTTTTTCAGTGCTATTTGTTATATTTTCTGTTGTATTTTCTGTATTATTTCCTGTGTTTGTATTGTTATTTTCGTCTTCAACTGTAGATTCTTCTACTACTTTTATATCAAATGTTTTCTCTACTATTGATGTATCTGAAGAATCTCTATCTATTAATTTTAATGTTATTTGATAGTCTCCTGCTTCAGTAAATAATCCAGTAAATTTTAAAACTTGTTCTACTTTTCCTCCAATTTTATATCCAGATGGATCTCCCCATCCACTTTGTATTAAATCATGTTCTAGTTGTTGTTCATCTATTCCTATTAATGTTACTGTTCCTCCTGTTTGTGTAGTTACTTCTGCAATTAATCTTGCATGGTCATAATATTTTCCCATTTCTGAACTTGTTGTTATTGTTACTTCTTTTTCTTGATTTTTTACAATTTCACCATCATATTGTAAATTTAATTCATAATCTTTATAAACTGGCTCTACTGTAATATTTTTTGTTATTGGAACATCTATATCATCATATTGTTCAGATGCATCTCCATTAGCTAGTCCTTCTGCTGTAATAGATAAATCTGTTGGGTTTGATGTTGTGATACCTTCTTTTGCTTTAAATACTACTGTTAAACTGTCTTTTGTGTTAGTTCCACCTGATGAATCATAATATACAATTCTAACCTTTGTTGACATGTCATTAGGAGTTCCATCACTTGCACTTACAAATTCTAATAATTTATTATCATATGCTATGTCGAATGTGTATGCTCCTAAACTTTTTCCAAATTCTATTGTTAATGTTACTTCTTCTCCTGGATTAACTGTAACTTTATTTGTTTCTATATTAATTGCATCTAAACTTGCTGCTTTAACTTTTATTGTAAGTAAACTAATAATCATTGTTGTAAAAATTATTATTGAATATATTATTTTTTTCATTATAAATTCCTCCTTTTTTGTTATTATTTTTATTATGTTCTTTTTTTTTATTTTTATTTTTCCATTTTTTGTTTTTTTGAAAAAAAAGAGCAAATTTTGTTTTGCAAAATTTGCTCTTTTAGTATAGACTACTCCTTCTTACTTTTTGTTGTCATCATCATTATTCTTGAACCAAAGAATCATATTCCTATCTTTATTAGCGCTAACAATCCAACTAAATGCAAGTAACCCATAAACCAACACTACAAAAGTTTGTTCTAAGTATATAAATTCGAACAATATGTGTCCTATTATTATTGCAATTTTAGTATAATACCGTTCTTCAAGTTCAGTAATTGTTATAATCCATTTTGTATTTAGTCTAAAGGCCTTAATCATTAATGCTGTTAATAAAATTGCCAAAATCATATTATACCTCCAAGATATCAATATAGCCTATGATATGGTTACCAATTGATAACCAAATAATTTACAAATAACATAAATATTATATATCAATTTTACATAATTTTCAATACTTTTTAAGTAATTTTCTATATCTTAATATATTTTTTTATATCTTCATATTTAGCTTCTCCAATTCCACTTACATTTTTAATATCTTCTATACTTGAAAATTTACCATTTTCTTTACGATAATTTACAATTCTTAATGCCAGTGATGGCCCAATTCCTGGTAAAGTTTCTAGTTCTGTTTGAGTTGCTGTATTAATGTTTACAATTGAAATTTTAAAAGCAGATTCATTATTAGAACTAGAATTTTCTGATGTTATAGTTGTTGAGGAATTACCTGTATTTGCATCATTTTTTTCGTCTCCTGAACTCATTGTTATATATTCAAAATTTTCATTGTTTTTTAAGTCAGTATTATTAGGGATATTTACTTTCATTCCATCTTGTAATACATATACTAAATTTACTTTTGAAATATTTGCTTTATTTGTTACTCCTCCTGCCGCTTCAATGGCATCTACAATTCTACTACCAGAATTTAATAGTACTACTCCTGGGTTATTTACTTCTCCTGTTATATAAACATATATTTTTTCATTATTTTCTGCATTTTTATATATTTGTTTATCTTCTTGCTCATCTTGTATTTCCTGCGTATTCTGTGTTTCATGTGTTGATTCACTTTCTGCTATATTTTCTTCTTCAATTTCATTTACACTTTCTTCTGTTAAGTTGATTTCTATATTTTCATTGGTATTTTCTTGATTACTAATTATTTCATCTTCATTATCTTGTTCAATTTCTAAATTATTATTATTTAAAATTTTTTCTGTTACAATATATAAAACTAATAAAAATACTACTATTAATATAATCCATACATTTTTATTTTTTAAAATTTTTTTTAAATTTTCCATAAATACTCCTTTCATTTAGAATTTTTTCATTTTTGATTATATATTCTTGCAATTAATTAATAAATAGGATATTATATATGTACAATAAAAAGTTAATTTTTTAACTTTTTTATTTTTTGCTTACATAAGAAAGGGAATATAATAAAAATGAAAAAACGTTTAATTATAATTTTAACGATATTTATAAGTTTAATTAATATATACAATTTATCTTTTGCAGAGGATAACTTAACTTTAACTACTAGTGAGACCTTAATTACTAATGATACAATTTCAGATGTTTCGGATCCCAATTTTACAATATATTCAGATGGTGCTATTTTAATAGATTCAAAAACAGGTAATATTCTTGCTCAGAAAGATATGGACAAACAGCTTTATCCAGCAAGTACTACAAAAATTTTGACTGCAATAATTGCAATCGAAAAATTGAGTTTAGATGAAGTTTTAACAGCAAGTTATACTGCTGTAATGAGTATTCCATCAGGATACTCAAATGCTGGAATTAAAGAAGGTGAACAATTTACTGTAAGTGATTTGTTAGATATGTTTCTTATTCATTCAGCAAATGAAATAGGATATATTTTTGCAGAACATATTTCTGGAAATATTTCTGAATTTGCAAACTTAATGAATGAAAAAGCTAAAGAACTAGGTTGTAAAAATACTCACTTTACAAATCCTAGTGGAATTCAAGATCCTGAACATTATTCAACAGCTTATGATATGGCTCAGATTGCAAGATATTGTATGAAAAATGAAACTTTCAGAAATATTGTTAATAAAGAAAGTTGTAAGATAGCAGCCACTCCACTTTATCCTGAAGAGAGATATTTTAAAAATACAAATAGTTTATTAGATTCTTCTAACAGATATTATTATGAATATGCAATTGGTGTAAAAACAGGTTTTACTTCTCAGGCTAAAAATTGTTTGATTGCTTGTAGTGTAAAAGATGGTGTAGAATTAATTGCAGTTTTACTTGGGGCTGAAGCTACTGAAACTGGCCTTAGTGGAAGATATATGGATGCTATTAATCTTTTTAATTATGGTTTTGAAAATTATAAGATAAAGAATTTTTTGGATGCTAATACAGTTATTCAAGAATTACAAATAAAAAATGCTACAAAGGAAACTAAAATTTTGAATGTAGTTGCAAAAGATTCTCTTTCAACTTTGTTACCAGCAAATTATGATGTTACAAATTTACAATATTCTATTGAATTAAAAAATGATATTTTAGCTCCTATAGCTAAAGACTCCGTATTAGGTAAAATTACATATAATATTGATGGTATTACATATACATCTGATTTAATTGCTAGTAGTGATGTTTTAAAGTCTAAGGTTATGATTACTATATTACAGGTTTTATTAGCAATAGTTATTTTATTTATATTGGCTATGTTGATTTCTCCTAAAAATGGAAAAAAGAAAAAAAGAAATAAAAAGTATAAAAATAATTTAAAAAATACTAGTGATTTTAATTCGATTTATAAATTTAAAATAGAATAAAAAATAAGTTAAAAATAAAATCAAAAGCAGACTTAAAATTATTTAAAAATATTAATTTTAAAATATCTGCTTTTGTTTTTCTATTCATAATCTTTTCCAATTATAATAGTTATATCTACATTTTTTGAACTAACTGAACCTGAAGATATATTTTCAACTCCCAATTTTTGTTTTATTTGGTCAATATATTTTGAATCTACCCCTGTTTTATTAATAATTGTTGATTTTGATGTAGTTGAATTATTTGGTGTTGTTGTTACTTCATACCCTAAATCTTCAAGTGCTTCTTTTGCTTTATTAAACTTAGTTTTAGAATCTGAACCATTTAAAATTTCAATTTTTATTTTAGCTGCTTCTTTTTTTGGAATCTCATTTGAATCTGTTGATTCTGTAGTTGTATCTTCTGTACTTGGTGAATCTTCTTTAGAAGTACTTGTTGTGGTTGATTCTGTGTTTGTTGTAGCCTCTGTACTTGGCTCAGAATATAGTTCTTGTACTGTTTTGGCAGCTTCTTTTTTATCAATTACAATAAACCAATATGGTGCATAAAGTGATCCTGTTTGAGTTGGTCCAACAGATGTTCCTGGCAATGAAGCACTCTTCAAATTATTGATATCAAAGTTTATTGCATATGGAACATATGATTTAATATCAGAAATTGAAAGATTTGTTTCAACATATTCATATAAAATATCTATAATATCTCTTATTTTGAATATGTTTTTTGCTTGTAGAGCTTGTTTTGCTGTTGCCATTATAAAGTTCCTTTGTGTTTTCATTCTTCCAATATCATCTGAACCATATGAAGCAGGATATCCAGTTCCATTATCATTTTTTCTAAAACGTAGTAATTGTTCTGCCTTATTTCCGTCTAGTACTTGAAGTCCTTTTTTTAAGTCTATTTTTAACCCTTGTGTTTTATCTGTATAATACATATCAATTGGAACATCAAACTCAACTCCTTCAAGTACATCAACTAATTTTATTAATGCTTGGTTGTCTATAATCATATAGTATTTTAAATCTAAACCAGTTAAACTGTTTACTCTTTCAAGTACTTTATCAATTCCTCCTGTTGTATATAATGCATTTATTTTTTCACTTGCTGATCCTGTTGAATAGTCTTTTCCTGTGTAAGTATCTCTTGGTATTGATAATAGTGAGGCTGTTTGATTTTTTGGATTATATGTTGCTACCATTATTGTATCTGTAATTTTTCCACCTAAATCTGTGCTTATACCTAATAACAATACTTGAATTGGGTCTAATTCTTCTAATGTTGTTTCATCATTACCAACTAATGTTGATAAGAATCCTTGCATTCCTCCTCCATTTGCATGTGTTCTATATCCTATAAATCCTATACATCCTAAAAGCAAAATTAATAATATTATTACAATTTTCTTTAAAATACCTGACTTTTTCTTTTTCTTAGTCAAAGTTAATTCACCCCTATTTTATTAAATCTTTGCTTATATAGCATATCAAACTTTAAACTTTTTTTCAATACTAATTCAAATAATTAAGAAATATTTCACAATTTTTTCACAATTAAGACTACTAAAAATTTTTTAGTAGTCTTGGTTTGTTAAAATATGAAGTTCAGTATTATATTATTATTATAAAAGAATTTTGTAATAAATGAACTTGAAATTGCACTTGAAAGTGTGTTATTTCCTGTTACATATATTATTAAGAAAATTATTGCAAGTAAAACATAAATTATTAATAATGCTTTTATTAAACCGTAAATTATTCCTCCAGCTTTATTAAATTGTTTTAGTATTGGTAGACTCATAATTATATCTGCAACAAATGTTAGTAGTATTAAAACTAGTCTTGCAATTATAAATATTCCTATAAAAGCACAAATATTAATTAATTTCATTGAAACAACACTAGATGCTTCTAATACGATTTCGTTTCTCGTTTTGTTAATAGAATCATCTACATATTTTTCCATGTATTTCATAAATCCTTCATCAGTTTCACTTTCATCTTCTTCTGTTACTTCTACTGAGAAATTTTTTATTATTGTTTCTTCAATTTTTTCATCTAATTGAGTTTTTTCTGCAATTAGGTTTGAAACAGGCTTACAAAGAGCCATTGCAACAATTATTGCTACAAAAAATGCAATTAAACCTACTGCAAGTTTTACCAATCCTTTTTTATAACATATAAATACATTTAATGCTATTATTGCTACTAAAATAATATCTAAAATTATTCCTGTCATTTTTATTTTTCCTCCTTTAATACTTTTTTAAAAATTTATAATTGCTATATTATCATTATAAACTATTGCAACTAAATTATCTGTCATTACTATATCATTTATTTCTGAATTAGATTTGTATTTTTTTATTAAAATTCCATTTGTTCCTATAATATGTAATTCTGTCCCAAAATTTAGTGCAATTTTATTAGAATATGTTAAAATTGCTTTTGCAACATTGCTTGTATTATATTGTTTAGTTTTATTGTTATTAGGATTAATTATTCTAACATTTGTGTCTGAAGTATATTCCCCTGTTGAGGTTTCTTCTACTAAAACTACTCTATTACTTAATCCAATTGTTACAAATGCTAATTTGTTATTTTCGTATTTTAATAATTCACTATAATTTTCTCCATCTAAAATTCCTATTGAATCATCAAACATACAAATTAGTTTATTTTTTTCTTGATAATTTATGCTTGTTATTAAACTTCCCGTAGGTGCTTCATATCTATAGATTATTTCGGCTTGTTCAATTGATACAACTCTAACTGATGATTTTATTATAATACCAGTTATATCTACTTCTGCTATTGCTAAATAGTTACTATCTTGTGAAATACTAGTATCAATAGCTATAGAATTTACTAAATTAGTTTTAAAAATTTCTTTTCCTGTTCTATCAAAAATGTCAACAACTGATTTGACTGTTGTATTTGAAATTACAATTGATACGTAGCCATTTCTACTTACATTAATTTCTGTAATATTTCCTTCAATAGTGTTTTCATAAATTTTTTCTCTTCCAGAAATTAAATAAAATTTTTGACCGTTTTTTTCGCTTATTGTTAAATATCTTCCTGAAGATGCAAATTCTGCATTTACTATATCAATTTCTATAGAATCAACTTTTGACCCTACTCTGTTATAAAACTCTAATGTTTTATTTTTTAATATGCAAATATATTTATCATATGCATATACTTGGATATTATCATCTTTATCTATTTCAATAGTATTTACTTCTTCTTGTAATACTTCTTTTTTTATTACATTTTCATCACACCAGCTTCTAAATTCTATATTATTGTAATAAATTATGCTTAAAATGAGAACTAGTAATATTAAAAATATTATTATTCCAAGTAGTATTGCTTTTAGTATTCTACCTTTTCTACGATTCTGTAGCCCTCCAGCCCAAAAATCTTTCATTTTCCTTTGTTTTCCTTTCACTTTTAATACTATTAGTTTATCACATTTTACTAATTTTTAGCAATATTATTTGTTAATTTTTTCGTCAATATTAATATTATTTGTATAATTCCAATATATCCAAAAATAGGATATACAAAATTTAATAGTTTAGAAAATCCAAAATTGGTTACTACTAGACTAGTTATACACATTAATATAACAAACTGTGGAAAAGTAGAGTTTGTTTTGCTTACATTTTGTAAAAAACCTATTCCAACAGATATTGCTGTTGTAAATATCGATCCTAAAATTATAAATGCGTATATTGCTCTATATTGGCAAAATTTATTACTAATTATATATACTGCAGGCATTTCTTGTTTTTCTAATTCTACAATACTTGCATTTTGTAAAAGCATAAATATTATTATTGATAAAATTATCATTATTATTCCACTAAATATAGCTATATATTTTATATTTCCTTCTTTTTTTATTTGTTTTCTTAATGATATTAAAACAGGTATTAATAAAATTAAATTATAACTTGTATAAATTATTGTACTTATAATCCAATTTTTTTTGATTTGGATAATTTCTAATTTGGGTAAATTTAAAAAATTTTTTACTCCAATAAAAATAATAAAAAATATTAATAAAGGTACAATTATATTGCTTGCTTTTAGCACACCTTTTACATTTGAAAAAAATACTATTCCGCATAATATAGATAAAATTATACTTCCTATTAATTTATTTATTCCTATTTCTTGTTCAAAATAAGCTCCAAATCCTGCTATCATAATGTAAAATGATAATAAAAGTAAAATATTTATAATAATATTTATTATTTTATTTATTTTTATATTTTTTATAAATATTTTTAAAAAATCATTATAATTGTCTATATTCATAATATTTATTATTTTTAATATTTTATATATTAATAACGCCATTAATATACACATTATTATAATTCCAAATAATCCATTTATTCCATATAAGTAAAAAAATGAATATATTTCTTGACCTGAAGCAAATCCTGCACCTACAAGTGCTCCTATTATTACTAATACAATTGATATTATTTCTTTCATATTTAATCTCTTTCTTTAAGTATTTTGCCTTGTATTAGTATATTGGAGTTTAATTCAATTTATACACACAAAAAAACTAAGATTTTCTTATAAGACTTTGTCTGTTAGAAAATCTTAGTTTTACTTTTTATTTTTGTCTTTTTCTCCATATTGCAACAATTATTCCAATAATTATTATAACAGCTGGTACTGTAAATATAATCATTCTTATAATAAGGTCTTCTTCTTCAGAAACTGTATAAACTTCTGATTCATCATCTTTTCTTATTGTTATTGTATCTTTTCTTTCAGTCAAATGAGAAATAGAGTTTAATACAATATCTTTATTATTGTGTAAATCTACTGCATATAAGTAGTATTGGCTACTTATAGGGATTTGTAAGTTTGAGGCACTTACTTCACTTGAATATATTATTAATTCAGATGAAACATCATCAGATATTTTTTTAGTGATATCTGCTCCAACAATAAATGAACCTTCTTCTCCATCTTCATCAGTCTTTGTATAAGATTGGCTTTCAAAATTTGTTCTTATAAATGATGTTTCTCCTGTTGTTGCAATTGCTTCATATGTAACTCCTAATTCTTCTAATTTTTCATCATCTACAAATTCAATTTTTCCTGCATCTACAAAACACATTTTTAATGACATGTCTATATCACTCATAAAACTTGCATTAACATCTGTAATAGCAAATTCTGGTGCATTTTGTAACATCTTAGATGTGTCTTGTTCAAATATTACTCCATAATTTATTGAAAATCCATATTCAGCAAAAACTTGATCAAGATTTGGCATATCAACATCTATTATATTTTGAGATGTTAAAATCATTAAATTTCCACCGCTTCTTATATATTCTAATATTTTATCTCTTTCAAGTTCATTTAAGTCTTCGCTTAATGTTGTAATCATTAATACGTCACAATCTTCTGGAACTGAACCTGTGGTTAAAATATCTAAATATTCTACTTCATTTGACTCCTGTTCTATGTCTTCAATTACACTATAAAGTGCTTGTTCTGTATTATATTGTGTTTTTCCTGAAAGTATATAGATTTTAGGCTTATCTTCTATTGATAGTTCAACTATTGCATTTGTTATTGCCTCTTCTGTTAAATCTATTTGTTTTCCTGATGAATAATCATATGTATATAAATCATATTCACTGATTGTTTTTTCTTTATCACCTTTTTTTACTACAATTAACATATCTGTATCTTCAAGATTATATTTTGTTTTTAAGTCTACTCTTGAAGATAAGTCTGTAATTTCTTCTACTTTTATTTTATCACTTATTGCTTCATATTTTTTTGCATAATCAGTTAAATAACTGTAGTCTGATGTATTTATTAATTGTATTGTTATTTCTTCATCTAAGTCTTTTATTTTGGTCTTTGTTTCATCTGATAAAGAATATAATTTTTTTTCTGTAAAATCTAAGTCTGGTATATTTACTTGTTCTGATAAAATATTTATTCCTATATAAAGTGCAATTATTATTAAAACTAATAATAATGTAGATGTGCCTTTAATTAACCATTTATTTTTTAAGATTTCAAAAAACTTTTTCAACTTTTTTCTTTCCTTTCCTAAGTTTATTTTACTAATTTACGTCTTTGCATAACTATAATTGTAAAAGCTATGAACATAGCTGTAAATGACACTAATCCTACAACCTCTCTTAGCGAAATAACTCCACTTGGGAAATCACTATAGAAATTCATTATTGAAATATTTGCAAATATACTATTTAAATCTTGCATAAATAATGTCATTACTAAAAAAGCAATTGTTATTATGCCTGCAATTATTTGGTTTTCTGTAATACTTGATGCAAACATACCTATTGAAATAGCTGCACTACTTACTAAAACAAAGCCTAACATGTGTACTAGAACTGTAGCAATATTTGGGTTTCCAAAATATTTTACTATAAAGAAATACATAAATGATATTAGTAATGTTACTATAATTACTCCTAATGCCGCAAAAAATTTTCCAAATACAACTCCTACCATGTTTACTGGTGATGTTAGTATTAATTGTTCTGTTCCTGTTTTTCTTTCTTCTGCAAACATTCTCATAGTTAATATTGGTGCAATTATTATTAATCCATATAATGCTGTATAAAAATATAATGATCCTAAATCTACTGTTCCGTATTGTATTGTTGTTAAATAGAAAAATACACTAAATACAAATAAAAATATTCCTATTACAACATATCCTATAGGAGATAAAAAGTAACTTTTAAATTCTTTTTTTAATACTGCTAACATTATTTTTCCTCCTTTTTATTTTCTGAATCTGTTTCATCTTTAGTTTCAGTTTCTTTTTCTTCCTCTTTTGTTTGCTTATTCTCAACTTGAGTTTCATTTATAAGTTTCATAAATGCATCTTCTAAAGTTGCATCTGCTTTTTTCATTTCAAATATTGTAATTCCTTCTTTTGCAAATACTTCAAATATATTTTTTCTTAGATCTATGCCTTTTTCTCCAGAAATCATATATTTTTTAGTTTTATCTTCATTTTCTGCTACTAATTTAACTTCTTTTACATTATCTAATTTTTCTTTTATATTTTTCATTTTATCTTCTGGATCTTCAACTGTTACATATATAGAATTATCTTCTATAACTTTATTTTCTAAGTTCTCTGGTGTATCTATTGCAACTATTTTTCCTTTATTAATGATTATTACTCTATTACATATTTGACTAACTTCTGATAAAATATGAGAACTTAATATGACAGTATGATTTTTTCCCAATTCTTTTATTAGAGATCTTATTTCTGTTACTTGTTTTGGATCAAGACCTACTGTAGGTTCATCAAGTATAATAACTTTAGGGTCACCTACTAATGCTCCAGCCATACTAACTCTTTGCTTATATCCTCTTGACAAATTTTTGGTTAATTTGTTTTGAACATCTATTAATCCTGTTTGCTCTATAACCTTTTGTACTTTTTCTTTTTTAGTATTGCGTTCACATCCTTTTAATTCTGCCATATATGTTACAAATTCTTTGACTGTTAAATCACTATATAATGGTACTCCTTCAGGCATATATCCAATTTGCTTTTTTGCTTTTTTAGATTTTTTAGATATATCATAACCATCAACTATAATTTTTCCTTCTGTTGGTTCAATAAATCCAGTTATCATATTCATAGTTGTACTTTTACCTGCTCCATTTGGACCTAAAAATCCCACAATTTCCCCTTCATCAATTTCAAAACTGATGTTGTTTACAGCCGTAAAACTTCCATATCTTTTTGTAACGTTTTCTACTTGAATCACAAATTTTTCCTCCTATTAAAAAAATAATATAAGCTCTTTTTGCTTTGAGCTTATATTACCATTTTGATTTTTTTTTGTAAATATTTTTCACATAACTTTCACATTTATACTTACGGATTATTAATATTAGACATTATTCTATAATTTTTTTAGTTTACCAAACTTCCTCCTCTTACAACATCTCTGACTTGATCTATAATATAATAATCTGTTCCTTCATATTCATATGCTTCAACTAATATAGCTATTTGTTTTTTTATATCTATGATATAATTATTTTCTATTCCATCAATTTGTAAATTTTCAAAATCATGTGAACTAAAATATTTGTATGAGGAAATGTCATTACTCATATTAATATTCTTGCTGTTGGCAATTTCATTTACTTTGTTTAATACTCCAGAAGGTCCTTGAAGGCTACTTAACATTGAATCTGGTATTGGACTACCAATAATTATTTCATCATCTGGTAGTTTTTTATATTGTTCATACCATAAATTAACATTTGCTTGCACCATTTCTAGCTCAAATTTTAGTTTTTCAAATTTATTATTTCTGATAGAACTCAACCCAGAGTATGTAACTATACTAGATAATATAATAAGTAGAATAATAGTAACAACAAGCGAAATCATTGTTATTCCTTTATTTGTCTTAAGTTTTTTCAATTTTTTTCTCCAATCTTTATAATTTTTTATATTATAAATATTATATTATTTTTTTTATAAAATCAATCTTTATATGAATATTTTTATTATTTTGTTAATATTTTTAGTATTATCTTTAATTTTTTACTTTTGGAGGTTATATGCAATACTTCTTTCCTTTTATTATTTCATTTATATTTATAGCATTATCAGAACTTGGTGATAAAACACAAATTTTAGTTTTATCATTTTCAACTAAAAATAAAGCATCTCATATTTTATTAGGTGTTGCATTAGGTACCTTGCTTAGCCATGGTCTTGCTATTTTATTGGGTAGTAAAATTTGCCATCTTGGAAATGATAATTTTATATTTTATTTGAAATTTATTACATATTTTACGTTTTTAACTTTTGGAATATTAGGATTTATAAAATTAAAAACTTCCTCTAAAAATAATTTGTCTAAACCAGATTATAAATCAAAAATACAATTTTTTATATCATCAATATTAAAAAATTGTATTTTTATAGTAGCCTTATCAATTGCAATTGGTGAAATTGGAGATAAAACTTGGCTTGCATCAATTGGGCTTGGTATTCAGTACCCAATGTTTAAAATCCCTCTAATTTGTGGTTCAATTTTGGGTATGGTTCTTAGTAATTCTCTTGCTATATTTTTAGGAAAATGGCTAAGTAATAAAATTTCTGATACCTATATTGACATTTTGTCTAATTTAATTTTTATTATATTTGGATTGATTGGATTATTTATTCAATTCCAAGGTATTCATTGTATGTAACTTCTTTATCTATGACTCTGTCTGCTTTAATGTCAATTATTCTGTTTGCAACTGTTTGAGTTAATTGATGATCATGTGATGTAAATAAGATGTTGCCTTTAAATTTTCTCATACCATCATTTACTGATGTTATACTTTCCATATCTAGATGGTTTGTTGGCTCATCAAATATTAAGAAGTTGGCACCTGATAACATCATTTTGGCAAGAACACATCTTACTTTTTCTCCTCCAGATATTACTCTTGCTTTTTTTAATGATTCATCACCTGAAAATAACATTCTACCTAAAAAGCCTCTTACATATGTTTCATCTGGATCTTTTGAATATTTTCTAAGCCATTCTGTTAAATTCTCATCTGTGTCAAACAAATAATTATTATCTTTAGGGAAATAGCTTTTTGTGATTGTTGAACCCCAAATTAGTTCTCCTTCATCTGGCTCAAGTTCTCCTGCAATTATTTGGAATAATACTGTTTTCGCATTTTCGTTATCTGCAAGAAATGCTATTTTATTACCTGCTTTTACAGTAAATGAAATATTATTTAATATTTTTTCTCCATTAATTGTTTTTGATATATTTTTTACTTGCAATATCTCTTTTCCAGGTTCTCTATCTGGTTTAAAGTCTACATATGGATATTTTCTATTTGATGGCTTAATTTCGTCTAACTCGATTTTTTCTAATGTTTTCTTTCTTGATGTAGCTTGTTTTGATTTTGAAGCATTTGCACTAAACCTTGCAATAAATTCTTGCAATTCTTTTATTTTTTCTTCTTTTTTCTTGTTTTGTTCTTTCATTTGTTTTAATGCTAATTGGCTTGATTCATACCAGAAATCATAATTTCCTGGATATACTTTAATTTTTCCAAAATCAACATCTGCAATGTGTGTACATACTTTATTTAAAAAATATCTATCATGTGATACCACTATAACAGTATTTTCAAAGTTGATTAAAAACTCTTGTAACCAATTTATACTTTTTAAGTCTAAGTCATTTGTTGGCTCATCTAGTAAAAGTACATCTGGATTCCCAAATAAACTTTGTGCAAGTAATACTTTTACTTTTTCTCTTGCTTCTAATTCACTCATCATTTTATAATGTTTTTCTGGTTCTATTCCTAAATCATTTAAAATTATTGCTGCATCAGATTCTGCATTCCATCCATCTAATTCTGCAAATCTTTCTTCTAATTTTGCTGCTTTCATACCATCTTCTTCAGAAAAGTCTGGTTTCATGTATATTGCTTCTTTTTCTTTCATAATATCGTATAATTCTTTGTTCCCCATGATTACTGTGTCTATAACACTAAAGTTTTCATATGCAAAGTGATCTTGTTTTAGCACAGAAATTCTTTCTCCTTTATCTAAAGATACTTCTCCTTTGCTAGGTTCTATCTCACCAGATAATACTTTTAGAAATGTTGACTTTCCGGCTCCATTAGCTCCAATTATTCCATAACAATTTCCTTTTCCAAATTTTATATTTACATCTTCAAACAATACCCTTTTTCCAAATCTAACTGTTACTCCTGTTGCTGTTAACATGATATCTCCTCCTTTAAAATATATCCCTTTATTTTGCTTATCTAATATACCATATTTTAACATATTTAACAAGTGTTTTTATAAATTCTTATTATTTTTTATATTTCTATGTTTTTATTGATTTTTTTGTCGAAATATGATACATTTTTAATATATTAAGAAAGGGTTGTATAATTAATTATACAAGGTGATGTTATGAAAAAAATAGTATTAACTTTTGTTGCAATTATATTATTAACCATTATATGTTTATTTACTTATGAATTTTATATTTTGCCTCAAAAAAGCATTCAAGAAGAACAACAATTAGGTAGTGAAACAAATAGTGATAATAACACAGAAAATGATAATATTATTGTTGAAATTCCAGAAAAAGAAGATACAAAAATTACAATGAGTGTTATTGGAGATATAATGTGTCATAATTCTCAATATGTTGATGCTTTTGATGGAAATATCTATAATTTTTCTTATGTTTTTGAAGATATAAAAGATTATATAAGCTCAGCAGATATCTCTATTGGAAATTTAGAGACAACTTTTGCAGGTGCAAAAAAAGGATATAGCAATTATCCACGTTTTAATACACCAGAACAATTGGCTACAAATTTAAAAGATTTAGGAATTGACGTACTTTCAACTGCAAACAATCATAGTATGGATACAAATTATGATGGTATAGTTAGTACTTTAAATTATTTAGATGAAGCCGGAATTGCTCATACAGGTACATCTAGAAGTGCAGAAGAACAAAATACTATATTGATAAAAGATGTTAATGGAATTAAAATTGCATTTTTAGCTTTTACTTACGGAACAAACGGTATTCCAGTTAAATCAGAATATAGTTATTCAGTAAACCTAATTAGTGATGATTTTATTTTAGAGCAACTTAACATTGCAAAAGAGCAAAATCCAGATTTAATATGTGTTAACATGCATTGGGGTGTTGAATACCAAAACAAACAAAACTCTGAACAAGAAAGATTAGCAAATTTATTATTTACTAATGGAGTTGATATAATTTTAGGAAGTCATCCTCATGTATTACAACCTATGGAAAAGAAAACAATTACTCTTGAAGATGGATCAACTAAAGATTGTTTTGTTATATATTCTTTAGGAAATTTTATGTCTGGTCAAACAAAAGAGAGAACTAGAAATTCAGTCATTTTGAATATTGAACTTGTAAAAAATGGTAAAACAGATGAGACTACTATTGGAAATATTTCATATATTCCAATATATATGTATAAAAATACTTCAAAAAGCAAACAAAAATATCTTGTTATGGATATAGAAAAAGCTATAAATAGATATAACTCAGGTGATCATTTTATAAGTTCTTCTACTTATTCAACATTGCAAAAAGAACTTACTAGAATAAAAGATACCATGGGAGAATTTATTGATTAATATATGGTTTATAGGCATCTCCATAAAAGCCTAAATATATTATTAAAGGATTTTTTTAATGGAAAAAAATATGGACTTATACTTATTTATACCAATTGACTTAAAAAATTTTGATATAAATAAAATACAAACCACAAAAACTGAAATTGGTGATTTTTTAATAAAACAAGTTGAATTAAATAACAAAAATGAATTTAAAAATGATTATGTAAAATGCTTAGAAAGAATTGAAATTGGAAAGTTTACTTTTTACTTTCAAAATTTATGTGAAGAGGGAACTTTAGCAATAACAAGACATCCTAAAACAAATTTAGGAGTTTTATCTATCTTTATCCCCTATTTAAAAAACGACCCTTCTTGGATACTAAGTTTTTTTATAGCGAGTAAATTCAGTATTAATGACGAAACAATTACGGAATGGACAAATAAAAATCATATTAATTTAATTGGAACAGCAAAAAGTTTATTATTCTCTTTTAGTCCTTTAGAAGAAGAAGAAATGATTTCTATTTTAGCCTGTGAATATTCTATAGGAAAACTTAAGGGAAAAGAGTTTATAGACGCAATTCATACTGATATTGCTCAATATAAATCTGCTAAAGTATATTGTTCAGAAAATGTATTACTAGAATTACAGAATGTACCTATAAATGATATTAAAGAACGAATTACTATGGAAGCTGTTGAAATCTTTTTTATGGAGTTATTACTTTTACAAGATGCGGCAATAAGTAGAATTTGTGACAAAATTTTGGCAGAATTAGAAATAGAAAATAATAATCCTTTAAAAACAACAAATACAGATATTTTAGATGTTTTAGCAACAGAATTATCTCAATCAATTTTATTTTTAGATTTTAATAGTTTTATTTATCCAACAGTTAGAATCTCTGCTGAAAAAATTGCTAAAAATTTTAGATTAGACAAATTATTTGAAAAATACAATACTTATAAAGACTTATTAGAATCACTTATAAATATTAGAAAAAATAGAGTTGAAGATTTAGAAACAAATAACATGAATATTTTGTTATTAATTCTAACTATGACACAAATTATCCCTGTATTCATAGATTTATTTAAAACTATCGTGTCTCGTCCACTAGCATTTGAAGACATTGTTTCTTTTATATCAAGTATTACTGTTTGTTTTATTTTAATATTTGTGTTTAGATTAATAAATAAAAAGAAAAAAAGAGAGTATAAAGAAAAATTAATGAATTTGAAATTTTAATTATTACAAAAAGCACTTATTTAAAGTGCTTTTTGTTCGTATGTAGTTAAATTTGGTGGTGCGCCATAGAGGAATCGAACCTCCGACCATTTGATTAAGAGTCAACTGCTCTACCAACTGAGCTAATGGCGCATATATAATAAGTTTGATGTATTTTTGCAACAAACTTATTATATTACTCTTTTATTTATTTGTCAATATATTAAGTTGTTTTTTGTTCTATTGCTTTGTCCCAATTCTTACAATTTTCTTTTTTGCATTATATGTATCTTTTGAAAGCAATGTTCTAGAAACTACTTCTCCATTTAGTTTCATAACTTTATATGCCTCATATTTGCTACCATTACTTCCATTTTGCTCTACTTTTTGTGTTCCTACTGGCAAACTTGAGTCGTTTATATATTGAGTTGTATATGGAATTGTTGCTGTTTTTTTAGTTTCAATTGTTATATCGTATTCTACCTCTTCTTTAAGCCCCCATACTTGTATTGTCGCAACACCTCCACTTACAGTTGCCGTAAGTCTTATAGGATATTTTCTAGAGTTTACAAATTTAAAGTCTTGCGATCCCCATACTACTGTAGCATCTTTCCCACCAGATAAATATGATGTAACAAATTGATGGTTTCTTCTAACTGTAACATCTAAATTTGCCATTACAACAGCATCATATAATGTTGAAGAAATTTGACAAATTCCTCCACCAAGGCCATCTACAACTTTTCCTCCTGAAAATGTAGCTGCCATTTTGTATCCTGCTGCAATTGTTCTTTCTCCTACTACTTTATTATATGAAAATTCTTCTCCTGGCAATAAAACTGTTCCATTTATTTTTCCTGCTGATAATTTTAAATTTGTTGTTCTATCTACATCTCCTGCATTATATTTTGTAGAAAATGTAGATAATAAATCTGGAAATGCTTCTGTCCCTATTTCTTGAACTGTTTTACTTGCTTTTGTTATTATTAGTGGTATTTCGTATTCTTCTTTATCTTCTGATATTATATTTTTAGCATTTTCAATATCAAAGTCTACTCCATCTACTTCTGGATATATTGTAAATGGATTTGTTGTATAATATGCATCTTTAACTTCTTTATATACTTCACTACGTATTTTTTCTAAGTCAATTTCTGCAGGTTCAACCTCCTCTATTTGAACTTCTATAATAACACTACTGTCAGCATTTAATTTTATTGTGTTATTTATAGTTTGTATTAATTCTTCTTCTTTTACTTTTATACCTTTTTTTCCAGATGTAACTATTAATTTATCACCTTCAACATAATAACTTGATTCAACAACTGCATCTTCTGATGTATTATTGATATTTTCACAAACTTGTTTTACAACATTTTCATCAAAAGAAAAATTTAAATTTATGTTTTTTCCATTAATCCATGTTTTTAAAATTTCAAAATTATTTTTAAAAATGTTATCTTTTCTTCCAACTTCATATGCTTCTTCTACAGTTTTATCTATATCAAAACTTACTTCTAATGCTTCATATGTAATTGGTGTTTCCATTTCTTTATATTTAAAAACAATTTCATTTTGTTTAGCTTTTTCTGCTAATTCTGTAAGAACATTTTTTGCTTCTTCTTTTGTTAAATTTGATACATCTATGTTTTCTATAAATATACCTTTTACTATTTTATTACTATTAGCATTTATTATTGCAAATATTGTAGATAGAGTCAATAAAATTACTGCCAATATTACTATTCCAATTATTATACCTATTTTGCTTTTCTTCTTTTCTACAATCAAACTTTGTTCTTCTATATTTTGATTTTCTGTTTCTTCTTGTATATTTGATATTACCTCATTTTTTGTTTCTTTATTATCATTTTCTAATTCTACCATAAAAACATCCTTTCTACTATAATAATATATCATATTTTCTATTATTTGACAATCTATTATTTGAATTTAATTATTAATTAATATGTTTTTTAGTTTTATTTAATACATCTTAAAAAGTTCAAATCATAGTTTACCAAGAATAAGGTAAAAAAATATAAAATTTTATTAAAAAGACTTGAATATTGTAAAATTAAATATTATAATAGTAAATATCAAAAGATAAGGAGTTTTCAAAATGGAATTAGTAAAAAATATATTTTTTAATACCGATAAACTAGTTGAAAATAGTAAAGTAAAAATTTCATATACAGGTAAATTTTTTCAAGACAATTCTGAAGAAGTAACTATTCATTATGGATTCGGAAACAATTGGGAAAATCTTAATGATGCAAAAATGGAAAAAACAGAATTAGGTTTTCAAATAGAAGTTGAACTAGGAGAATTTGACACATTTAATTTCTGTTTTTGCAACGAAAAAAATGAATGGGATAATAATAATGGAGCTAATTACTCATTTTTAATAGAAAAAAAGCCTATTGAATTAATAACTTTAGATGATGAACCTCTCTCTCTTGGAACCGCAAGAAAACTTAGAAAATCATATATTTGGAGTAAAAAAATTAGATTAGCAGTTTATAAAATAATTACATATCTTCCAAAAATAATTTCAGGAAACTATAAAAGAAAATCTACAGTTGAAAAATAAGACATATTTACATATTTTATATGTCTTATTTTTTATACTCAATTATTAACATTTTATAAAATAACCCAACCACCATTTATTGAAATAACTTGACCTGTTGTATATTCATCTTCAATAAGCCAATTTACACATTTTGCAATATCTGAAGTTTTTCCAATTTTTTCAAGAGGTATTTTTTCTTTTATATCTTCTATTTCTCTTTGATTATAACATTTATTCATATCTGTATCTATAATTCCAGGAGCTATTGAATTTACCCTAATATTACTAGGGCCCATTTCTTTTGCAAGAGATTTTGTCATAGCATCAATTCCAGCTTTTGCTATTGAATAAATAGTTTCACAAGAACTTCCAACAAGTCCCCAAATTGAAGAAATATTAATAATACAACCTTCTTTTCTATTAATCATACTTGTAATTACCTCTTGTGTAGTACAAAAAGCTGAATATAAATCATTATTTATTATTTTATTCCAATCTTCATCAGTAACATCTGTAAAAATTTTACTTTCTGAGATTCCTGCATTATTTATGAGTACATCTATTTTATGATATCTTCTTATTATTTCTTCTACCATTTTATGTACTTCTTCTCTTTTTGAAACATCTGCTTTAAATATTTCTATATTTGTATTTTCTTGTTTTAACTTTTTGGCTTGTTCTTCTGATTTATTATAATTTGCAATTACTTGATACCCTTTTTGAGCTAATGTTATTGCAATTTCTCTTCCTATCCCTCTTGATCCGCCAGTTATTAATACTACTTTATTCATATTTAATCTATTTCCTTTCTTACGGCTATATTTATATAAATTATAATTCCTTCATTCTATAATGTCCTGTAATTGGATTATATTTATTGTATATTTCCAAAACATCTTCTTCCCTTAGGAGTTGACCTGCATTATGTAACAAATATGGTATACCATTTTTATTCCTCTTATCAGATATTATTCCTATATGACTATTTCCAAATACTACTATATCTCCTTGTTGCCATTCTTCTATTTTAGATAAATCAGTAGTTAAACTAATTTGATTTCTCTCAAAATACACTTTTAAATTGGGTACTCTCCTAAAATCTATATTAGGATCAGGTTTTCCATTAACTCTTGGATACTCATCTACATTATTTTTTATGTCTTCATCAACCATATCTTTTAATAAATAGCCTGCATTTTTTAGTGCTCTCCAAACCATATCTGTACAAACACCTTCTGTATCTGGTGGATATCCTCCTGCGTAGTAAGCACTTTTATATTTAGTTTTTTTCTCAGCCTCAATTTTAGCTCCTTGTAATATATCTGAATAGTCATCAATTCCATCATTATCATAATCTGTACTACTTATAATTGTTTCAATATTAAAATCATTATCTGTATATGTTCTTTTATTCGTTTGAAATATAAAATAAACAGTAATTATACTAGCTATAATTATGAATGTTATTATTAATATTATCAAAATTCTTTTAATTATTTTCATATATATTATCCTTATCTAATAAAACCATGGTATTAATTTAACCATTTATTTATTTTTAGAAATATAAAAACTTAATTTTGTTATATCATACATAATTATAAATTTCAATCCTTTATTCAAATACTTGAAGTGCTATAATTTTAATACGATTTAAATATTAATTACCTTTTTGAGACAACAAAAAAAGCCAGTAATCAAGCCTTCTGCAAAACTACTGACAATTTGGAGCCACTTCCCAGATTCGAACTGGGGACCCCCGCATTACAAGTGCGGTGCTCTGGCCAGCTGAGCTAAAGTGGCAATGGTGACCCCGACGGGAATCGAACCCATGACTCCGCCGTGAAAGGGCGGTGTCTTAACCGCTTGACCACGGGGCCATAAACTATAGAATTCTAATTATATTTCACATTAGAATTCTTATTTATATTTGGTGAGCTATCCGCGACTCGAACGCGGGACAACTTGATTAAAAGTCAAGTGCTCTACCACCTGAGCTAATAGCCCGTACACATTGTATTGAACAATGCTTAATAATAATACTACAATCCAAGCAATTTGTCAATACATTTTTGAAAATTTTTTAAATTTTTTTATTTTTTGTCAAAATAAGTCTTTTTATAGATCTTTTAAACTATCCTTTTTCTCTTCATTAAGCTTTTTTAAAACTTCATCTAAGTCTATTCCATGCACATCACAAGCTTCCTCTAAAGTTTCCATTTGTGAAGCAGGACACCCTATACAATGCATTCCAACTTCAATTAAAATATCTACTTTTTCTGGTGCAACTTCTATTATTTCACCAATCTTTGTATCTTTATTAAATTTCATAACTTTAACCTTTCTTTATAATTTCCATTTATATAAAAACATTTTTACTTATTTTATGTTTTTTTTAGTTTTTTATTCCATAATAGAAAAAAATATTATCTAATCAGTAAAGTTTTTAAACTAGTTTTAATTTTAAAACAAAAAATTTAATTATCATAGTTGTTTTTTTATATTTTTAAATAAATTAAAGTACCATAATTTTATTTTTTTAAAGAATATTGAAATTGATTCAATTCTTTAAGTAGATTCTTTACTTGCCTAGCTTTTTATTAAATAACAAAAAATTTTGGTTTAATATAAATTACAGAGTTTTCCATCTTACTTTACCATAACTTTTATTATTTAATTATTTTTTTGAATTATTTAATTTTTTTAAATTATAATTTAAATAATATTAATTTCTTGATCTTTATTATATTTTATTTTTATAAATATGTTTTTACACTTAATATTTTATAAAACTACTTTTTGTTTTATTGTTATATTTTATAATTTTTTATTTTAATATTATTATTTGTTTATTTATAATTTGTTTATATTTATTTTAATATGTGAATATTATTTTTTAATTATATCTTTTTTTAATTATTTTTTATTTATTAAATTTTATTTTATATTTTGATAATTGATTTTTAATTTTAAATTTTTTAAACATTTTTTATTATTTATTTATAATTTCTATTTTTTGTTTGCTTTTATATTTTTATTTATATTATATATTTTTTATTTGATAAGTAATTATTTTTCATTATCTTTTCTTTTAATATTTTTGTTAAATTTATATATATTTGAAAGTATTAAATATAAAGTTATATACATTTTTTTATTTATTTTAATATTTTTTTACATATTTAAATAAGTTAAAATAATTTATTTTTATTATTTTAAAAGGATAATGAATCTGTTCTAATTTAAAATCTACATTCTTTATTTGCCTAGCTTTTTATCTAATTAAAAAATATTTTAGTTTAATATAATTTACAGGGTTTTCCTTTCTTACTTTGCTATATTTTTAATTATAATTATATTTATTATTTTCTTAATTTGATTTTTTTAATTTTA
>CALXAA010000016.1 GCA_944386165.1 uncultured Clostridia bacterium | reverse complement strand
ATAGACATTATAGAAGATTTAAAATCAACACTAGAGTATGGAACAGGATTAGGAATTGCGGCACCTCAAATAGGTGTGGATAAAAGAATTATTGTAGTAGGAGCCAAAAAAGAAAATATAAAATATAATGATGCAGAAGAAATACCAATAACGGCAATGATTAATCCAACTTGGAAGAAATTATCAGAAGATACAGATGTGCAATATGAAGGATGTATGAGTGTTCCTAGTATCAGAGGAAAAGTAGAAAGATATAAGAACATAGAATTGACTTATTATAATGAAAATGGAGAGAAAATAGTAAAAAAATTAAATGGATTTTTTGCAAGATTAGTGCAACATGAATGTGACCATCTAGATGGGATAGTATTTTTAGAAAAAGTAAAAGGACCTAATGGATTTGCAACTAAAGAAAATATTGATAAATATAATTTGAGGAATGAAAAATGATATACATAAAAACATTTAAACTAAGTGATAGCAGGATAACGAATAACAACATATATCCATTTAATGTATTACAAAATAAAGAGCCAAACATATTTATATTCGATAACATAACAGTATTATATGGAAATAACGGCTCAGGAAAATCAACCATACTAAATATCATTGCTCATAAATTAAATTTAAAAGGAAAAGAACGAAGTAATCCAAAAGTTGTTGGAACATTAGATTATTTTGAGGATTATGCATCAAAATGTGAGTATGAACTAGGAGAAAATGAAAATGGTAGAAAAATAACTAGAATACCAGAAAATAGCAGATATATAAAAAGTGAAGAAATCTTATATGAAATAAGAAAAATCCAACAAGATGCAGTTTTACAAGAAAGTATAGAAAGCAATTTAGCAAGAGAAAGAGGATTGCAAAATGCAAGGGATTTTTTGCAGACAAAAGAAGGTGGAAAACAGTTTGCAAGGTTTGAATTTTCACAAGATAAATATTCTAATGGAGAAACAACAATGCAAATTTTAGAAGATAATATTGAACCAGATAATTTGTATTTACTAGATGAACCAGAGGTTTCATTATCTCCAAAAAATCAAGTAAAACTTGCAGAAGAAATAAATAAAATGTCAAGATATTTAGGTGTTCAATTTATAATTGCAACTCATTCTCCGTTTATGTTAGGAATTCTAAATGCTAAAATATATAATTTAGATACACAAGATTATAAAGTTCAAAAATGGAGTGAACTTGAAAATGTAAGGTATTTCTATGATTTTTTTAAAAATAGAAAGAATGAGTTTGAAAAATGAGTTAAAAGAAAAAAATATGGAGGTTGAAAAATATGGATTTTGAAGATGAAGAGTTTATCGAAAGAGAACAATCAGATGACTTGTTATTTGAGGCATATGATGAACCAGTAAAAACAAAAGCAATAAAACTAGCAAAACAAGCACTTGAATTAAATCCAAACAATATAGATGCAGAAAACTTTATTACCAAACATGAAACCAATACAATAAAAAGATTAAAGAAATATGAAGAAACATTAAATAAGGAAAAAGCTAATTTAGAAAAAGAAAATTTTTTTAATGAAGAAAATGTAGGTATATTTTGGGGATTAATAGAGACAAGACCATATATGAGAACAAAACATAGTTATATGCTAACATTAATGGAATTAGGAAGATATACTGAAGCAATAAAACAAGGAGAAGAATTATTAGAACTATGTGAAAGTGATAATTTAGGTATAAGATATTTGATTATAGGATTGTATACCGTACTGGAAAAATTCGAGAAAGCAGAAGAAATATATAATAAATATTCAGATAATTCAACTTTTATGTTATTTTCGTTATCTTTAATGTATTATAAAGAAGGAAACTATAGAAAGTGTAAAAAAGTACTTAAGCAATTACAAGAAAATAATGAATATTTATTAAATTATCTAACCGGAAGAAAGAAATTTACAAAATCAAAAATAGAGGATATTGAGATAAATGGTACATATTCATGGGGTTCAGAAGCAGAGGCTTATTTTGTGGTTAAAGATAATAAATATTTATTGGAAACAGTACCAGCATTTATAGAATTTATAGAAAGTGAGATTTAAAAATGGAAGAACAAATAAAGGAATTAACATTATTACTATTATATTTGACATCATGGACTGAAAAAGAACCATATGGGGAATATCAAAGAGCATGGAAGGGTTATGACTTTGATATATTAAATAAATTACAAAGTGAAAATATGATAGGTGGAAGTACATATAAAGCTAAGTCTACATATATAACAGAAAAAGGAATTGAAAAAGCAAAAGAATTAATAAAAAAATATAACATTAAAGATTAAAATTTGATAAAAATAAGATCTATAATAATTTATAAATAAAAAAAGTAACGTTTATAAAGTTCAAAGACATAATTAACAAAATAATATAAATAAAGAATAGGAGCGAAAATGGATATTATAAAAAAAGAAATACAAGTTAAAGACTACTTAACTAAATCTAATCTACCAGCTAGTGATTATGTTATAAATCCTTATGTTGGTTGCCTACATGGATGTAAATACTGCTATGCAAGTTTTATGAAGAGATTTACTGGTCATAAAGAGGAATGGGGAACTTTTATTGATATAAAAATATGTGATAAGAGAATAAATACAAAAAAATTAGAAAATAAAACTGTATTTTTATCATCAGTAACTGATTGTTATAATAAATTTGAAGAAAAATATGAAATAACTAGAACAATATTAAAACAATTAGTGAATGTCAATTGTAAGTTAGATATATCAACAAAATCTAAATTAATATTAAGAGATTTAGATCTATTAAAACAAATGAAAAATTTAACAGTTTCAATGTCTATTAATACATTAGATGAAAATTTTAAAAATGATATGGATAATGCAAGTTCAATAAAAGAAAGGTTAAATACTTTAAGAGAACTTCACGATAACGGAATATATACAGTTTTGTTTATGTCACCTATATTCCCTTATATAACAAATTTTAAGGAGATTATAGAAATTAGCAAAGAATATATAGATGAATACTGGTTTGAAAATTTGAATTTAAGAGGAGCTTATAAAACTAAAATATTATTGTATATTCAAGAAAAGTATCCCAAATTGATAAATGAATATAATGATATTTATATTAAAGGAAATAAAAAATACTGGAATGATTTATCTAAAGAGATTAAAGACTATTGTGAAATAAATAATGTAAAATATATAAATTACTTTTACCATGAAAAATTAGTGGAAAATAAGAAAAATAGTTAAAATGTAGCACGGATTTTGTTGAAGTTCCGTGCTATATATTGTGTGAAAAATTAAATTTAAAGCTTTATAAATTTTGTTAAAAGGATTGAATATATTTAAGAAACATGATACAATACAAATGTTCGTGTGTAGAAATGAATATACTTTAAAATCTTAATAATTTATAAAATGTTGAAGGAGGCGATGAAATGAAGTTAGAAGAATACAAATCAGGCAATTATATAAAAATGAATGATTACAAAGCATTTATTCCAAGTAACATAAACTATAACTGGGGATGGGATGACACAAAATTGGACAAACTATTAGCAGAAGCCAATAGACAAATTGGAGAGTTAAATGCATATTCATTATTGATACCAAATGTAGATTTATATATTAAAATGCATGTGAAAATTGAAGCTAATAAATCAAGTAGAATTGAAGGAACAAGAACAACCGTAGAAGAAGATTTATTAGATGTAACAGATATTAACCCAGAAAAAAGAGATGATTGGGAAGAAGTACAAAACTATGTAAAAGCTACAAACTATGGCGTACAAAGAATAAAAGATGGATTTCCAGTATGTACTAGATTAATAAGAGAGCTTCATAAAATATTAATGCAGGGAGTTCGTGGAGAACATAAAACACCTGGAGAATTTAGAACATCGCAAAACTGGATTGGAGGAGGTATGCCAAGTAATGCTATATATGTTCCACCACCACATACAGAAATTGCGGAATGTTTAACAGATTTTGAAAAATTTATAAATAATGAAGAAATAGATACACCAGACTTAATAAAAATTGCTATTTTACATTACCAATTTGAGTCAATACATCCATTTTTAGATGGCAATGGAAGAATAGGAAGACTACTTATACCATTATATATTCAAAGCAAAGGAATGCTTGATAAATCTTGTTTATATATTTCTGATTACATTGAAAGAAATAAAGATACATATTATGATATGCTAACAAGAGTAAGAACTCATAATGATATGATAGCTTGGATTAAATTTTTCTTAGAAGCGGTTATAGAAACCTCAAAAACAGCAAAAGAAAAATTTAGGAATGTAGTTGAGCTTACAATGGAAATGGATAAAATTATAATAGATTTACCCATTAAAGCAGAGAATGCAAAGAAAGTAATAGATGTTTTATATAATGAACCAATAATTAATAGAAAAAAATTGATGGAAATAACTAATATAAGACCATCAACATTAAAAGATACAGTAAATGTTTTATTAGAAAATAATATAATAGTAGAAACAACAGGATATAGTAGAAATCAAGTTTTTGCTTTTCAAAAATACATAGATTTATTTTTAAAATAAAATTTATAAGACGAAAAAATCAAAAAAATTGACCTATAAAAATTTATAGGACGAAAAATCAAAAAAATTCGGCTTATAAAAATCCATAGGACGAAAAAATTAAAAAATTCGTCCTATAAATTATTTTGAGTCAAAAAAATTAAAAAATTTGACTTATAAAATAAAAAATCAAAAATAAATTAAATAATACTACTAAAAGGCAGGAAAGAGATACAGAGTGTATCTCGCAAACACATAGAAAAACAAGTTTTCTAGTCCTCTGTAAACAGCCAAAATATACAGAGAAAATGCAGAATAATAAAAAGTGAAAAGATGCTTGATATAACTGAGATGTAATAGAAAATAATTTATATATGCATAAATGAAATACATTACTAGTATTCTAAAATACATTTGATGTATCAGAAATACACATAGTATATTTTATAAATGATATAAAATTATTATTTATATTCAAAATAAAATTTCAAAATTGTTTCAAAAAACATTCATTGACATATAAAAAACAAGATGTTATTATCTTAATATGAAAAATTGAAAGCAAGAAACTAAGTTAGAGAAATCTAGCTTTTTTTATTATAGAAAATTGCATTTTCTATAATAAAAAAATAAAATTGCACAGAAAAATTGCTGTGCAATTTTTCGCGTCGACAAATCTTATACGCTTCTTGTTAGACCTTATTAAAAAAGAAAAAAATAAAGAATAATTAAAAGGTCTAACGAAGCTAGATTTGTCAATTGCTTTTTGTTTTTTTTAATAAATTAAATGGAGGTCTTAACTATGGCAGAAACAAATCAATTATTAATAAACTATTACAAGAAAGAAGAAATGAAGAAAGTCAAAAAAATGATGGAAGAAAAACTTGAAGTTGGAGAAATTCTAAAAAGTGTTAATATGGAATGGATTAGCAAAGAAGAAGTTTTAAACATACTAGGAGAAGATTATGAGCCAGTCATAAAGGAAAGTAGAGTAGAACACAAACATAAAAATGAAAATGAAAATATGATTAATACATTTAGTGTAACACCAAATACACCAATGGAAATAGCAAAAAAATATAAGAAATATTTTGAAGAATATAAACAAAATAGAAAAGAAATTTGCAAAGATAAAAATATTAGCAACGGAACACTTCAAAAATATATGAGATTAAATTATTTAATACCAGAATTACAAGAACTTGTAAATAATAAAAGGTTAGGAATAAATCCAGCAGAACATATAAGTTTTTTAGATGAGAAAAATCAATTTAAGATAGCAGAAATAATACAAAATTATAATTACGAAATTACAGATAGCATAGCTCAAAAAATAAAGAGAGATTTTAGAAAAAGTCAAAATGTAGGTGAAAATTATATTCTAAGTAAAGAAAAATTAGAAAGTTATAAAAATGAGAAGAGTTTTAAATTAATTTTTACACAAGAAGAAATACAAAAGTATTTTAATGGCATGCCAAACAAAAAAATAAAAGAATACATTATAAGTATTTTAGAAAATACAAGAGATGTATGAGGTGTAGCCTATGGAAAATATTAATAAACAAAAGATAAATACTGAACTATTACAAGAAAAGATAGATGCCAATTTATTAAATGGGAGTATTGAAATAACACTTTTAAATAGAATATACAAAGACAAACTAATAGATGAAAAAATATACAAACAAGCAAAAGAGAACATTATAAAGGAATATAAACTAGAAAAATGAGAGATTGATTTTAACTTTTAAATAGTGTATAATCTTTGGCAGGGTTCTCTCTAACAGAATGGAGGATTAATGGAAGTTCAAGTTATAGAGAAAATACAAGGTAGAATAGATAGAACTACAGGGCTACAAATAAATAGAAAACTAAAAGTAGCAGCATATGCAAGAGTAAGCACAGATTCAGAAGACCAATTAAACAGTTTTGAATCACAAGTAAAATACTACAATGAAAAAATATCAAAAAATATGGAATGGTCTTTTGTAGAAGTATATGCAGATGAATCAATATCAGGAACACAAGATTACAAACGAAGTAATTTTATGAGAATGATACAAGATAGTATGAACGAAAAAATTGATTTAATACTAACAAAATCAATATCAAGATTTGCAAGAAATACACTAGATACTCTGAAATATGTAAGAATGCTAAAAGAGAAAAATGTAGCAATTCTATTTGAAGAAGAAAATATTAATACTCTAGAAATGGCAGGAGAATTACTATTAACAATACTAAGTTCAGTAGCACAACAAGAAAGTGAAACAATATCATCACATGTAAAGCTAGGGCTAAAAATGAAACAACAAAGAGGAGAACTAATTGGATATAATGGATGTTTGGGTTATACTTATGACAAAGAAAACAAAAGTATATCTATCAATCAAGAGGAAGCAGAAATAGTAAAATATATTTTTAATAGATATGCACAAGGTGTAGGTTCAAGTATAATTGCAAGAAAATTAACAAACATGAAATATCTAACACCAAAAGGACTAACAAGATGGAGTGATTCAACAGTTAGAAGAATACTGAAAAACGAAAAATACAAAGGAGATGTTTTGCAAGGAAAGACATATACAACAGACCCTATAACACATAAACGAGTAATCAATATGGGAGAAGAAAATCAGTATTATATTAAAGAACATCATACAGCAATAATTGAGCCAGAACTATTTGATAAAGTACAACAAATATTAGAAAAAAGAGCAGGTTCAAGAAGCAAAGGAAAAAGAAGAGGTAATTATAGTAGAAAATATCCATTTAGTAGTAGAATTTATTGTGGATTTTGTGGAACTGTTTTAACAAGAAGAAACTGGAATTCAAAAACTAAAAATGAGACACCTGTATGGCATTGTATGAACTTTGTTAAAAGAGGAAAACAAGAATGTCCTAAATGCAAAGCAATGAGAGAAACAGTAATAGAAAATTGTTTTGTAGATGTATACAAAATATTATGTAGTAACAAAGGTGATATTGTAAATAAATTTATAACAAAAATAAACAACATTATTACTGAGAACTCATCGAGTAAGTTAATAGAAAATATTGAAACAGAAAAAGAAAAACTAAAATCAAAAATGAATAAATTAGTTGATTTAAGTTTAGAAAATGCCATTGACAGAGAAACATTCTTAGAGAGAAAAGAGAAAATACAAAATCAAATCGAACAGTTAAATTTAAAACAAGAAAAATTAGTGATAGATGAAAGAAACAAAACAAACAGAAAACTTAGTCTAAATAAGCTAAAACGATATCTTGAAAACGGAGAAATTATAACAGAATTTGATAAAGATGCTTTTGAAATTTTAGTAAAACAAGTTATAATTGGTGGATATGATGAAAAAGATAAAGCAGATCCAAAACAAGTAACTTTTGTACTAAAAAATGAGAGCAAAGTAAATTATGAGGATTATCTACAGACAAGCAACGATATTCACGAAAAAAATCTACAGATGAGCGACCACACATGTTGAATGTGTGTGTCTGTTAAAATTGCGTTAAGTCCTTATAAAATAAGGGAAAATCAACTATACATAGGGTGTTAAAAAAAGCCAAAAAAATAGTCAAAAATAGCGAAGTTTTATAAAAAAACACTTCAAAAATATGATAGGTTGTTTTAGTAGTATATGTTTCCACATACAAGGTCTAGTGGTATTGGTTGTATATGATATTAACAAAAGAAAGGAGATTTTTGTGTAACAATGAAAGATGTTTTGATACTTTTTTCAGGAGGAAAAGACTCGTTTTTATCAACTTTAATAATGTTAAATAAAGGGTATAGAGTTAATCTTGTAACATTTGATAATGGTCAAGAACTGAAAAGTAAAAATGTATTAATAGGAGCAAAGAAAATAAAAAATAAATTTGGCGAAGATAAAGTTAATATAATTGGTATTAAAAAAACTGATGCAATATTTAGAGAATTGATTTGTTCATTCTATAATTATGATACAAATTACATAAATCAAAAATTTGGTAATATAACTATTTCACAATTTAATTGTTTAGCTTGCCGTTTATCCATGTATATACTCTCAATAATTATATGTAAAAAAGAAAATGTAAAATTAGTAGTTGATGGTGCAAGAAAAAGTCAACTTTTTGCTATAGAACAAGAAACTATGATAAATGAGTTTAAAAAATTATTTGAAAATTTTAATTTAGAAATTATTTTTCCAGTGTTAAATGAAACATATGATTATTCTATAAAAAATCAAATACTGGCTAACGGATTTGTACCCAAAATGAACGAATGCCAATGTTTACTTGGAATGCCAATATTAAATGGTTCAATGAATGATGATATTTTAGAAGGCTGTTTAAATGTTTATATGAAAGAACTTTATCCTAAAATTGAAAGAATTATAGAAACATATAAAAATATAGATTTCAAGGAGAAATATTTATAATGGATAATAGAAGTAAAAAGTTTATTTTTATTCCATTTTGTTTAATGGCACAAGCATATCAAGCTCAGGGAATAGTGAAATATGAATGGAAAAGTTCGATAAGACCATTTATGGATTTAATTCTTGATCATGATATCAATATTATTCAAATGCCTTGTGCAGAAACAGAATTTAAGAATAGTTTAATTCGTGAACCTAAAGGGATTACTAAATACAATACTAAAGAGTTCAATGAGCATTGCAAGACTTTAGCTAATAAAGTTACTAATCAAATAAAAAATTTAATAGAATCAAATTATGAGATAGTAGCAATATTGGGAATAGAGCAGTCGCCATCTTGTTGTGTAAATTATATATATACAAATAAAGGAATGGAAAAAAGAATGGGGCTGTTTATGCAAGAATTATATGAAAATACAAAAGAATTAAATATTCCTATAATAGGTATAAATAGAAAATATATAAATAAATCTTTAACAGAGTTAGAAAAATTACTAGACAGTTAAAATTAAAACATTATAGTAGATATTATGAAGTAGTCAGTTGCACAAATACATATTAAAACTAATTAGACATAATATACAAACTAGTCATGTGGAAGTCTGTGCGTTGCTAGAGTTAAAGAGTTGCCAATAATACTTGAATTTACTAGCTTTCAAGATACAATAATGTTTCATAAAAGAGGTAGATTTGGACTAGAAAAAGTACAAAATTCTGAAATTCATGTTAAGGTTGTTTTAGATATGGAGTGTGGAAACATATAAAATGAAATTTGAAAATTGATATAATAGTTGATGTGAGTGGATTGCAGAGATTATATATCTATGCTGGGTACTCCATATGATATGGTTGTATGTTGATGAACATATGAATTTATTAAAATTTTAAAGTTAAAGAGAATCCTAAGTAAAGTGCCTGTAAAGGTGCTTTATTTTTTATACAAAATAATCCAATATATTTAATGCGAATTTTGCTAATTTTGTTGAGGAAAATGTAAATCTGTGATATAGTGTAGGCATAAAGTTAGGAGTGTAAGATTATGGAAAAAGAATATTGTATAATTACAACAGCATGTAATAAAAAAGAAATTGCTGACAAGATAATAGAGACATTATTAGAAAAAAGGTTAGTTTGTTGTTGCCAAGTAATAAATATAAATAGTTCGTATTGGTGGAAAGGAAAAATTGAAAGAGAACCAGAGTTTTTTATTCAAATTTAGCTAGAGAAAGAGGTTTGCAAAATGCAAAAGAATTTTTGGAAACAAAAGAAGGAAAAAAGCAAATTGAAAGGTTTGAATTTTCGCAAGATAAATATTCTAATGGAGAAACAACAATGCAAATTTTAGAAGATAATATTGAACCAGATAATTTGTATTTATTGGATGAGCCAGAAGTTTCATTATCTCCACAAAATCAAGTAAAACTTGCAGAAGAAATAAATAAAATGGCAAGATATTTAGGCATTCAATTTATAATTGCAACTCATTCACCTTTTATGTTAGGAATTTTAAATGCCAAAATATATAATTTAGATACAAAAGAATATAAAGTTCAAAAATGGAGTGAACTTGAAAATATAAGATATTTCTATGACTTCTTTAAAAGTAGAAAGAATGAATTTGAAAAATGAGTTTATATAAAGCACGGATTTTGGTTAATTTCCGTGCTTTATATTTTATAAAAATAAATTTAAAACTTTACAAATTTTGTGAAAAGGATTGAATATATAAAAAAACATGATACAATACAAATGTTCGCAAAGATTTTTGCATTTATATAAGATGTTGAAGGAGGCGATATAAATGAAGTTAGAAGAATATAAATCAGGTGAATAGGTTTCTATATTACGAAAAAATCGAAAAATTCGTAATATAAATCTTATAGAGCAAAAAATTTGAATTAATGATAATTTTGTTTTTGCTGTACCATATTATTGAGATTGAAACTTAATAATTTAATGAGAATTTTACCGAATTTATTGAGGAAAATATAAAATTGTGATATAGTTTAGAAATAAAATTAAAATAATTAGGAGAAAAAAATGCTAAAAGATTTATGTTTTGAAATAATACAAACATGTCCTAATAATTGTAAGTTTTGCTCTTCAAATTCATCACAAGACAAACAAACAATAATTACATGTGAACAATTTAAAAAGACAGTAATTTATTTTTTAAATCAAGGAGGAATAGAAGAATTATCAATTTCTGGAGGAGAACCATTTTTGCATCCAGATTTATTTGAAATGGCCCAGTTTTGTAAAAACAATGGAATTAGAACAGTAATATTTACTAGTGGAATAAAAAGAGCATCTGCAATGCCAACAGAAATGATAAAATATATAAAAAATAAATATAAACAAGACTTACAGAAAATAGAAGTACATGAACCATGGAATGAAAGATTAAAAAGAAATGTAAAAGCATATTATGATAGATGGTTAGAACCAAAAAAATTTGATGGGATAACAAGACAAGAGTGTGAAAAATTAAAAGAAATAGGATTAGACAAGATTGTGTTTGACTGGCAGGCATTTGAAGAAATAACTGATAATGAATTAATGGGAAGAAAAGGTTTGATAACAAGCTTGATGGATTCGTTAATAAGAGCTAGAACAGCAGGACTAAATGTTGATGTGCACTTTATTCCAATGAAGCCAAATTATAAACAGTTACCAGATATTATGGATTGCTTAGAAATAGCAGGAGTAAGAAATATTAGTATTCTAAATTTTGTGCCACAAGGAAGAGGAAGAGAGAATAAAGAGGAATTAATGTTAAATGACGAGGAATTAAAAGAATTTTCTACCATATTGAATAATGCAAGAAAACAATTTACTGGAAATGTCAGAATTGGAATTCCACTAAATGGAAAAATATCTCATCTATGTACAGCTGGTACAGAAAAACTGGATATTAAATATGACGGAACAATATTACCATGTCCTGCATTTAAAGAGATAAGTACAGAAACAATGGAGAAATATGGAATAAAATTTCATAGTATTTATGAAGATTTGGAAAGGGTAGTAGTACCAGGTGGAAAAAGAGAAAAGCCATTGTGTAAGCAGATTTATGGTTTTCATGGAGATTTAACAAATGGTGATGAAATGATTAGATAACAGAAAAAGATTATGTTTATTACAGCCATGGTAATATATCTAATGCAAATGAGATAGAAAGTACTACAGTAACAGAAACATTACCAAAAACAAGATTAAAAACTATTATTTTAATAATATCAATTGTGATAGCTATTTTAGTAGTAGTGTTTTACTTAAAAGTGAGAAAAAAACATAGTAAGGAGATGTAAAATAAATGAAAATACTAATCGGAACAAAAAATCCAGGAAAAATAGAAGGAGCAAGGGAAGCCTTTGAAAAATATTTTGATAATGTTGAAATAGAAGGAATATCTGTAAATTCAGAGGTCGGAGACCAACCAATAAATAAGGAAATACTTCAAGGAGCTAAAAATAGAGTTAAAAATTTAAAAAAATATGCAAAAGAAAATCAAATAAAAGCAGATTTTTATATTTCAAGTGAAGCAGGAATTACAAATTTGTTAGGAGAATGGATTGATATAAATGCAGTAGTAATAGAAGATTCAAAAGGATTACAAAGTATAGGAACAAGCCAAGGATTTCCTATTCCAGATAAATATATAGAAGAGATAAAAGAAACAGAACTTGGAAAAGTTATGGATAAAATATTTAGTGGAAAAGAACTAGGCAAAGGTAAAGGTGGGATTAGCTTTTTAACAAAAAATGAAGTAACAAGAATTGACTTAACAAGAAATGCTTTTATTATGGCATTAACCAAATATATAAATGATGATTTATGGAAATAAAAATGAAGTTTTTGTTTTAAAATTAGAAAAACTATTGAAAAAAGTCCTAAAAAAGTGTATTATATAAGCATGAGAAAATAAATAAGGAGGAATAAAAAATGGAAGAAAACAAAAATGAAAATGTGGATCAAGAACCAAATACTACAACAGAGCAAACAAACCAAGCAGAACAAGACAATACATCAACACAAACAAGCCAAACAGAAGAAAATAAAGAACAAACAAAAAGTGATGGAGAACTAAAAAAGGAAGCGGCAGAAACATTCAAACAAACAAAAGAGCAAATAAAAAACATGAACATCAAAGAAGAAGCTCAAAAAGGAAAAGGACTTTTAGGAAAATTATTCAAAGAACCAATTGGAACAATAAAAGAAATAGTAGATGATGATAAAAATCAATTTTACAAAACAGCAATATTTATTGTAGGAGTTTGGGTAGCAATAATACTAATAAAACAAATTTTAAATGTATTAATGTATGAATATTATACATTTAGTCTACTAGGAACAATAAAATCTGTAATATCACCAATATTAAAGGTACTTGTAATGGCAATAATTATACATTTATTAAATAAAGAAAATAAACAACCATTAACAAAATCAATAACAGCAGTTGCAGTTGCAAAAATACCACTTGTAATTTCAGCATGTTTAGGATTTTTAACTTTTATAAGTAGTAGAATGACATTAATAGTAAGTCCTATATCTTCATTATTAAGTGTTATATCAATAGTATTAATGTATTTTGTAATAAAAGAAATGTTTAAAGAAAAAGAAGATTCAATAAAAGCATTTATAAAAGTTGAAGCCATATATTATATTGTAGCATTTGTATTTAGTTTTTTAGGAATATCATTATAAATTAATAAATATGTAAGAAATAAGAAGTATTTGTCGAAAAAATAAAACAAATACTTCTTATTTCTTACATTTTATGATAAAATAATCGATGTGAAGATTTAAGAATAAAAAATGTAGTAATTAATGGAAAAAGAAACTATTATATTTTATCTAAAATATGCGATGAACTATGGAAAATCAGTAAAAATTCAAACAAGAAATAATAAATTTATTATAACGCCATTTAGACTTCAAGCAGATATACTTAGAGAACAATACGGAAAAGAAAGATGTGGAACAATACATACATTTCAAGGAAAAAGAGAAAAACAAGTTTATGTTTGTATTTTTGACTATTTGTATAAAGAAATAAATTCATATAAGCAGATAATAAAAAATATAGAAAATCCATATGAAGTAAATAATTCTCATTTAGATTTTGCAATATATTCTGAAAGTATAAATAAACCATTATTAGCAATAGAGGTTGATGGTAAACGTCATAGTGAAGAGATTCAAAAAGAAAGAGATAAAAAGAAAAATTAGTGTAAAGGAGAAAAATGTTATGGAAAGAAAAGATGCAATAAATTTATTAAAAAAATATAATAAAGAGGAATTTCATATTAGACATGCTTTAACAGTTGAAAGCGTTATGAGATATTTTTCAAAAGAAAAAGGATATGATGAAGAATTTTGGGGAGAAGTTGGATTATTACATGACATTGATTTTGAACAATATCCAGATGAACATTGTAAAAAAGCACCAGAATTATTAAGAGAAATTAATGCAAGTGAAGATATGGTACATGCTATTTGTAGTCATGGATATGGAGTTTGTTCAGACATTAAACCAGAACATGAGATGGAGAAAATTTTGTTTGCAGTAGATGAATTAACAGGAATAATTTGGGCAGCAGCAAAAATGAGACCATCAAAAAGTACAAAAGATATGGAACTTTCAAGTCTAAAAAAGAAATTTAAAGATAAAAAGTTTGCAGCAGGATGTTCAAGAGATATTATAAAAAAAGGTGCAGAACAATTAGGCTGGGAATTAGATACATTATTAGATAAAACATTACAGGCAATGAAAGAATGTGAAGATGAAATAGAGGAAAACTTAAAAAAAGAAATTTAGTCAAAAATAAAATATGGTATTTGGAAAGGAATATGATTTAAAATGCCTAAAATATTAATTGTAGAAGATGATAAAAAATTAAGAGAAGAACTTGAAACATTTCTAAATAAAAATGGATTTCAAGCTAAAGGTCTACAAAAATTTGATAATACAGCTTATGACATATTAAATGAAAATGCTGACTTGGTATTATTAGATATAAATTTACCATGTACAGATGGAGAATTTGTTTGTAAAGAAATAAGAAAAGTATCAAATGTTCCAATTATAATGGTAACAAGCAGAGACAATGAAATAGATGAACTAATGAGCTTATACGGTGGAGCAGATCAATATGTAACCAAACCATTTAATATACAAATATTACTTGCTAAAATAACTGGTTTGTTAAAAAGAAATCAAACTGCTGGAAGTAATCCTGAAAAAATTGACTGTAATGGCTTTGTACTAAATAAAGCAGAAAGAGTTATAGAAAGAGACAATAAAAAAATAGAATTAACAAAAAACGAATACAGTATATTATACTATTTAAGTATGCACAAAGGAACAGTTGTTTCAAGAGATGAATTAATGGATTATTTATGGGAAAGTGAAGAATTTATTGATGATAATACTCTAAATGTTAATATTAAAAGATTAAGAACAAAATTAGAAGAACTAGGATTTGTAGACAAAATAGAAACTAAAAGAGGACAAGGCTATATTCTAATTTAATTAGGAGATTTTGGCAAATTTTACTGAAGGGAAAGAAAAAATGAACTTTAAAGATTTTATAAAAGATAAAACGTTATTAATTGTATCAATAATATTAGCATTAATTAGTATAGAAATTTTATTACTTGCTTACCATATAGGTATTATACCTAAAATATATATTGCAGTAATTATCATCTTACCAATAGCCATTTCATTTATAGTAGAATATAAAAGAAAACAAAGTTTTTACAAACAAATTGAAAATAATATGCAAGAATTAAAAGAGAAATATTTAATTTCTGAAATAATAAAAAAGCCAGACTTTATAGAAGGTGGAATTTTGAAGGAAATTTTACAAGACATGTGTAGTTCTATGATAGAAAATGTAAATTACTATAAAAATATACAAGAAGATTATAAAGAATACATAGAAATGTGGATACATGAAGTAAAAATACCTATTGCAACAAGTAAAATGATTATAGAAAATAATAAAACACCTGTAACGAAAAATATAGATGAAGAGTTAGATAAAGTAGAAAACTATACAGAACAAGCATTATTTTATGCAAGAAGTAATGCTGTAGAAAAGGATTATATTATTACAAAAACCAATTTAAAAGAAATAGTAAATGGAGCAATATTAAAAAATAAAACTACTTTGCTTAATGAAAAAATCACATTAGAATTAAAAGATTTAGAACAAGAGGTATATACAGACAGCAAATGGGCTACATTTATTATAAATCAAATTTTACAAAATTCTATTAAATACTTAAAAGAAAATGATAAAAAAATAGAAATTTATGCTAAACCAAAAAATGATAAAATTATTTTATACATAAAAGATAATGGAATAGGTATAAAAAAGGGAGAAATCACTAGAGTATTTGAAAAAGGATTTACAGGAGAAAACGGAAGAATTATTGGACAAAAATCAACAGGAATAGGTTTATATTTATGTAAGAAATTATGTAATAAATTAGGACTTGGAATAGAATTAAATTCAGAAAAAGACAAAGGAACAGAAGTAAAAATAATTTTTCCTAAAAATAGTTATGTTGATTTTAAATAACTTTTATAATTTAATATATTAAAACACCTTTTTTATGATAAAATCACACCATAAAAAGAGGTGTTATTTTTATGATTAAAAAGTCAAATCTTACAAAAATGTAATAAAATTGTAAGATTAAAAAATAGCAAGGAAATAAAGAATAGTTTATAATATAGTTAAAGTTAAGGAAAGGAGAAATCAAAATGAGCAATGTATTAGAAGTAAAAAACATTGAAAAATACTATGGAAATAAATCAAATTTAACAAAGGCAATTGACGGTATCAGTTTTAATGTAGAAAAAGGAGAATTTGTTGGGATAATGGGAGCATCAGGGTCTGGTAAAACAACATTACTAAATTGTATTTCAACAATAGATAGAGTAACAGCAGGACAAATTATTATTAATGACCAAGATATTACAAAATTAAAAGGAAATAAGTTAAATAAATTTAGAAGAGAAGAACTAGGATTTATATTTCAAGATTTTAACTTGCTAGATACTTTAACAGCATATGAAAATATCGCATTAGCTTTAACTATTCAAAAAGTAAATCCACATGAAATTGACCAGAAAGTAAAAGAAGTAGCAGAAAAGCTAGATATTTCTGGAATCATAAATAAATATCCATATCAAATATCTGGAGGACAAAAGCAAAGAGTAGCATCAGCAAGAGCAATTATAACAAATCCTAAAATAGTTTTGGCAGATGAACCAACAGGAGCATTAGACAGCAAATCAGCTAGGCAATTACTAGAAACATTTGAACATTTAAATAAAAACTTGGGAGCTACAATTTTAATGGTTACACATGACGCTTTCACAGCTAGTTATGCAGAAAGAATAATATTTATTAAAGATGGAAAAATATTTAATGAGCTAATAAAAGGTGAAGACACAAGAAAACAATTCTTTGAAAAAATAATAGAGGTACAAACACTTCTTGGAGGTGATTTGAACGATGTTATTTAAATTATCAATAAGAAATATGAAAAAGAGTTTTAAGGATTATGCAATATATTTCTTAACATTAGTATTAGGTGTAGCAATATTTTACATGTTTAACTCTTTAGACAGCCAACAAGCAATGCTTCAAGTTTCTCAATCAACTAGAACAATGATACAACTAATGATTCAGTTACTTGGAATGATTTCAGTTTTTATAGCAATTATATTAGGATTTTTAATTGTATATGCAAACAACTTTTTAATAAATAGAAGAAAAAGAGAATTTGGAATATATATGACACTTGGTATGGGAAGAAGACAAATATCTAGTATAATTCTTTTAGAAACAATATTAGTAGGAATTTTATCTCTAGTAGTAGGAATATTTATTGGCGTTTTTGGCTCACAATTTATGTCTATATTAGTAGCAAAATTATTTGAAGCAGACATGACAGAGTTTACATTTGTGTTTTCAAAAACAGCTTGTATAAAAACATGTATATATTTTGCAGTAATGTATGGAGCTGTAATAATATTTAATAGTTTAACAATTTCAAGATATAAACTAATTAATTTATTAACAGCTATTAGAAAAAACGAAAAGGTAAAAATAAAAAATCCAATAATTTCAATACTAATATTTCTAGCTTCAGCTGTAATACTAGGATATGCTTATTATCAAGTTACAGGAGGAGTATATGAATTGCAAACAGGAGATAAATTATTACCACCGATTATTATGGGAATTGTGGGAACTGTAGGAATATTCTGGTCTTTATCAGGGTTTATATTAAAAATTATACAATCAAGTAAAAGTATTTACTTAAAAGGAACAAATATGTTCGTATTAAGACAATTAAATAATAAGATTAATACAAATATAATTAGTATGAGCATAATCTGTTTAATGTTATTTATGACAATAAGTGTATTATCAAGCAGTTTATCAATAAAATCTTCATTAGATTCTGAGCTAGATAAGTTTACACCAGTAGATGTAAATTTGTATAAAACTGCATATCTACCAGAAAGTTATGTAAGCTCATATAGTGGAAAAACAATATATAATACAGAAGAACAAATAGAAGATTCAAAGCATCCAGTAAGCTACACTCTTGAAACAAATGGCTATGATTTGAATAGTTTAAAAGATATAGTAGAAATACCAATTTATACATTACCAGAATGGACATTACAATATAGTTTAGGAAATTATTTTGAAACTGCAAAAGCACAATTTTCAAACCTTGCTTATGAAATGCCAGAAACTATTATTAAAATTTCAGATTATAATAAAATTGCAGAGCTTTATGGAGAAGAACAATATACATTAAATGATGATGAATATATTGTACTTTGTGATTTTGAACAAATGACAAATTTAAGAAATGAAGCTTTAAAAAA
Organism: uncultured Clostridia bacterium; assembly: GCA_944386165.1. Lineage (GTDB taxonomy): Bacteria > Bacillota > Clostridia > TANB77 > CAG-508 > CAG-269. The sequence continues at coordinate 22,208 of CALXAA010000016.1, read as the reverse complement.
GAATTCTAATATAGTAATAAATGGAAAAACATATCATGCAAAAGATAATGAATGTAAATATGGATTTGTATTTATGTCTGTAAGTGAGATGAATGCAGGAATTATATTAGTACCAGATAGTTTTGAATTTAAAGATGAAAATATAGAACAATTCTTCCTAGCAGCAAATTACAATGCAGAAACAGAGGAAGAAAAAGTAGAATTAAATAATGTTCTTGCGGGAGAAGTTGATAGTGAATTATTTAATAACTTATCAGATAAAGGAATAGATCTTGAAGGAAGTACTAAAATTAGCCTAGTAGAATCAAGTAAAGGATTATCAACAATTATCATATTTATATCAATTTATCTAGGCATTGTATTCCTAATTGCAAGTTCAGCAATTTTAGCATTAAAACAACTAACAGAAAGTTCAGATAACAAACAAAGATATACAATTTTAAGAAAAATAGGTTGTGATGAAAAGATGATTAGTGGAGCTTTATTTAAACAAATATTCATATTTTTTATGTTACCTTTAGCATTAGCAATAATCCATTCAATTTTTGGTATTAAATTTATCTTATCAATGCTTGCAGCACTTGCATCACCAGATGAACTATTACCTTCAATTATAGTAACAGCAATTATTATAGGATTAATTTATGGAGTATATTTCTTAGCAACATATTTTGGAAGTAAAAACATAATTAAAGAGGAGGAATAATAGAGATATTTGAATATAGAATAGTTAGAAAAAATAGATGTAAAAAGAAATGGGGTGGTAAAATGAAGAAATTTCTAAAAATATTAATTTTCTTACTATTAGTTGGAATGAGTATAGCATTGCTTTTCATAGGTAATGGCTATAATATATACAAAGATGCAATTGATAATATGACTATTGAAGATAAAGTTGCAGAAATAAAAAGCAAAGAAAATTACACAGAATTTTCAGAATTACCACAGATGTATGTAAATGCAGTAATTAGCGTAGAAGATAAGAGATTTTACAAACATCATGGAATTGATATATTGGCAATAGGTAGAGCTTTTATAAATGATATAAAAGCAATGGAATTTGTAGAAGGTGGAAGTACTATAACACAACAACTAGCTAAAAATATGTATTTTACACAAGAAAAAATTGTAGAAAGAAAAATTGCAGAAGTTTTTATGGCTTTGCAAATAGAAAATAAATATTCAAAACAAGAAATATTTGAATTATATGTAAATACCATATACTTTGGAGATGGTAATGGCACAGTTAAAGATGCTTGTAGACGGATATTTTAATAAAGATTTAAGTGAGATGACTGACTATGAATGTATAATGCTTGCAGGTATTCCAAATGCACCATCTGTATATGCTCCAACAAAAAATCCAGATCTTGCAAAACAAAGACAAAAACAAGTGATGAATAAAATGATAGAAAATGGATATTTAACAGAAGAAGAAGCAAATAATATACTTAAACAAGCCCAATAAATAATTTTAAACGTGCTAATTGTATGGTGAAGCAATTAGCACATCCCACTTTTAATTTACTATAGAACTACTTTGAATTTGAAGTGCATCCCAAATGTTAGACAAAAAAGTTAACATTTGGAGGTGTATTTTTTATGAGTAAATATTCTAATGAATTTAAATTAATCATGAATTGTGGTTCTTTTTTTATTGATAAAATCCCTTAAATATGATAATATTAAAAAAAATAATTTATTGTAAGGAGGAATTCATGGAAAATATTGCAATAGGATTATTAATACCATTTTTAGGAACCACATTAGGTTCAGCAATGGTATTTTTAATGAGAGATAAAATAAATCCAAAAGTTCAAAAATTATTATTAGGATTTGCCTCAGGAGTAATGATAGCTGCTTCAATATGGTCATTAATAACACCATCAATGGAAATGGCAGAAGAACAAGGACAAATTGCTTGGATCCCTGCAACAGTTGGCTTTTTGCTAGGAATAGTATTCTTACTAACTTTAGATAGTATTATACCACATTTACATTTAGACACCAAAAAGCCAGAAGGAATGAAATCAAAATTAAAAAATACAACAATGATGATATTAGCAGTTACACTCCATAATATACCAGAGGGAATGGCAGTTGGAGTTGTTTTTGCTGGTGTATTAGCACAAAATGCTACAATAACATTAGCAGGAGCATTTGCATTATCAATAGGAATAGCAATCCAAAACTTTCCAGAAGGTGCAATTATATCAATGCCACTAAAAAATGAAGGAATATCTAAACCAAAAGCTTTTCTATATGGAACATTATCAGGAATAGTAGAACCAATAGGAGCAATTATAACTATATTACTTACAAGTATTGTAACACCAATTTTACCATATTTATTATCATTTGCAGCTGGAGCAATGATATATGTAGTTGTTGAAGAACTCATACCAGAATCACAAGCTGGAGAACACTCTAATATAGGAACAATTGGAGTTGCAATAGGATTTGTCATTATGATGATATTAGATGTAGCACTTGGATAATAAGAAATAAAAGAGGAGAAATTTATGAAATTAGTAGTTAAAAATTTGAAAAAAAGTTTTGAAAAAAAAGAAGTATTAAAAGATATCAATTTTGAATTTGAAAAAGGTAAAATTTATGGACTATTAGGAAGAAATGGAGCAGGAAAAACAACATTTTTCAACTGCCTAAATGAAGACATAGAAATAGATCAAGGAGAATTCTACATTGAGGAAGAAAACAAAAAAAGAAAAATGGAAGCTGAAGATATAGGATATGTTTTATCAACTCCAAATGTTCCAGAATTTCTAACAGCAAGAGAATTTCTAAAATTCTTTATAGACATAAATAAAAAAAGAATAAAAGATTTAAAAACAACTGACGAATATTTTGATTTTATGAAAATAGAAAAAGAAGATAGAGATAGACTATTAAAAGATTACTCACATGGTATGAAAAATAAAATGCAAATGCTTGTAAACATTATTTCAAGCCCAAATGTATTATTATTAGATGAGCCATTAACATCTTTTGATGTGGTTGTTGCAGAAGAAATGAAACAAATGCTAAAAGAGATAAAGAAAAATCATATTATAATATTTTCTACACATATAATGGAATTAGCCTTAGACTTATGTGACGAAATTCTTATATTAAATAAAGGTGTATTAGAAGAAATTGATAAAAACAATTTAGATAATGAACAATTTAAAAATAAAATAATAGAAGCATTAAAGGAGGAATAAAAATGATAGAAACATTTATAACTTCCTTTAAACTAAAAAATACTTATAGAGCAAACAGTATAATATATTCAATAAAACAATTTCCGATTATAAGAAAAATATTACCAAATAGTTTATACAAAAACAGAGGTTTAAAAATATTTGCTAATATAATTAGTATTATAATTGAATTAATTAGCATTTTTATAGGAAAACTATTATATGTTGCAATTATGATATTTGCAGTATTATCACTATATAAAACAAATAAAGCAGACACATTTTTGCATATATTTACATTTTTAACACTCTGTGGAGGAGTATTAAACACTTATATGCTTAATCCTACAAAAGACAAATATTATGCAATAGTTCTTATGAATATAAATGCTAGAGAATATGGATTATCAAATTACTATTATCAATTATTAAAATTAGTAATTGGATTTTTACCATTTACTATATTATTTGGAAATATTGCAGGACTTCCATTGTGGTTTGGAATTACATTACCATTTTTTGTTTTATCAATAAAATTAATAGTTATGAATTATTGCTTATACGATTTTAAGAAAACCAAAAAAGCCTCAAATGAAAACTTACCAAGCAAATTTGTTTGGAGTTTTGTAGGAATATGTTTGTTACTAGCTTATGGACTACCAGTCATAAATATAACTATAAATCAAACAATTTTTATATGTGTTTTTATAGTTGCTATAATATTAGGAATATATAGTTTTGTAAAAATACATAACTTTAATGATTATAGAAAAATGTATAAACAAATATTAACTACATCTAATGTATATGTTATCCAAAATAATTCTGGTACACAAGCAATGAAAAATACAAGTTTAAATCAAATAGAATTAGACAAAAATTATACAAGTAATAAATCAGGGTTTGCATATTTTCATGACTTATTTGTAAAAAGACATAGAAAAATATTAACAAAAGCAGTAAAAAAACAATCTGTTATTATATTAATAATTTTTGCAGCTGTTATAATAGGATTTCAATTTAGTGCAGAATTTAAAAGTAAAACAAATAATATATTAATGCAATATTTACCATATTTTGTGTTTATAATGTATTGTATAAACAGAAGCTCTTCAGTTACTCAAGCAATGTTTATGAATTGCGACCACAGTATGCTTACATATAGAATTTATAGAACACCAAAAGTAATATTGGGAATATTTAAAGAAAGACTTAAAACACTAATAACAATAAATTTATTACCAGCATCAATTATTGGACTTGGGCTAGCACTATTATTATATTTATCTGGTGGTACAGACAATAATTTGAATTATATAATTTTGATTGTTTCTATAATATCAATGAGTGTATTTTTCTCTGTACACTATTTAGTAATGTATTATTTGTTACAACCTTATAATGTTAATACAGAGATAAAAAGTAGTACATATAGAGTAGTACAAGCTGTAACATATTTTGTATGTTATTATATGATACAAATACAATTACCAACATTTTCATTTGGAATTGCTATGATTGTTTTCTGCATATTATATAGCTTGATTTCTTTGATTTTGGCTTATAAATATGCACCAAAAACGTTTAAATTGAGAACATAAATTTTAGAAAAAATAACCCAATATATTATTTTTTGGGTTATTTTGTTTCATTTAAAAATTTTCTATTTGTATTGAAAAAAAACAAAATTAATGGTATAAATTTGATATAAATATGTTTTTCCAAAAAAAGGGGGAATAGTATGGAAAACACAGATGCAATAATAAAATTAGAAAATATTCAAAAGACGTATCATAAAAAAGAAAAGGAATTAAATGTTTTAAAAAATCTTAATGTAGAATTTTATTCAGGACAACTTTATGCAATTATGGGACATAGTGGTAATGGAAAATCAACACTCATACATATTTTAGGTCTAATAGATCAATTTGATGATGGAGAATATCATATATATAGCCAAAACGTAAAAAATTTAAATGACAAAGAATCATCTTATATAAGAATGAAAAATATAGGATTTGTTTTTCAAGAATTTAATTTAGTGCCAACTTTAAAAGCATATGAAAATGTAATGGTACCAATGTTAATAAATGATGAAATAAAACCAAAAGAAAGAAAAATAAAGGCAATAGAACTATTAAGTATAGTAGGATTAAAAGACAGAATAAATCATTTTCCTAAAGAATTATCTGGAGGGGAACAACAAAGAGTAGCATTAGCACGTGCATTAGCTAATAACCCCAATATTATACTAGCAGATGAACCAACAGGGAATTTAGATGAGAAAAGTGAAAAAGATATATTTTTATTATTAAAAGAACTTGCCCAAAATGGAAAATGTGTAATAGTGGTAAGCCATAGTAGTGAAATAAAAAAATATGCTGATAAAGTATATATTTTAGATAATGGAAAATTGGAAGGTGAAAACTAATGAAAACCAAATTTTATTTAAAAAATTTATCAGTAAAAATATTAAGAGACAGGAATAATATCTTTTTTATACTATTATTAGTCATATCAACAATAATGCTTATTGGGTCAATGACATTTAAAAATAATATAGATTACTATATAGAAGAAAACATTAATAAAAATATTGAATTTAGAACAATTCAAGTTTCTAATAAAAAAGATAAAAGTGATTTTGGAAAAAATGAATTATTAAATATAGAACATGTACAAGACGTATATAATTCATTATATGGTACATTTTCTATTGATAGTGATTTTGCAAGTGAAAAATTAAATGGTAAAATAACTCCAATGTATTTGCCAAAATCAACAACGATACATTCATTAGTAGGCTCAAAATTTGAGGAAAATGATAAAGAAGTTGCAATAATTCCCAAAAATTTTTATCCAGATAGTTCAGTATATAATTTTAAAATAGATGAAAAAAATATAATAGATGGCGAAAGTCTTATTGGCAAAAAATTTACAGTTACATATTATACAAAAAAATTTGAAAACATGAGAGTTATTGATGATAAAAAAATAACTAAAACATTTACTATAATAGGTGTATATGATAATAAAGAAATGATGAATTTTAATAACGAAATATTTATACCAGAAAAAGACTTAAATGAAATTTCCAGAGCAAGAACACCACAAAATGATAATCCTGATATTATAATATCACAATTTGATGATTATGGTTTTAATGTTGTGGTTGATAACTTGCAAAATATAGAAAATGTAACCGAAACAATATATAAACATAATTTTTTGAATGTTGATTCCAAAACTGAAATAGATAAAACAACTGTAGATCAAATTAAATTTTCATGTTATATTATTTCAACAATATCTATAATTGTAATAATTTTAATTATATTTTTATATATAAAAAAGAAGGCAATAAATGAATCAACTTTTATTGGTATATATAGAGCTTCAGGATATACTAAAAAAGATATTAAAACACTATATATTTTTGAGATACTAATAACATGTATATGTACCTATATTTTAGGAGCCATATTATCTATTATTATGTGTTTTATATTAAAAAATACAATATTAAGAGCAATTACATATGTAGGATATGATATTAAAATTTATCTGATAGATTTTGTTATTAGTTTTATTATTATTGTTTTAGTTTCATTAATAAGTTCAATATATATAATTAATAAAAAATTAAAATGTAGTATTATAGATTTAATTGAAAGTAGGGAATAAAAGATGTTACTCTTAAAAGGATTTTTCAGAAAAAAAAGTACTATAGTTTATTTAATAATTTACACAATTATAATGACAACAATTATTTTTTCATTTTTTTTAATAAAACATAATGAAAAAATAATAAATGATATAACAAAAAAAAGATCATACATAACAATGACAAGTTCAAAAGACTATTATAATGAAATTGATAATATAAAAAATGTTATAGGAATTGAAAGAATTATATTGTTTGAGCCTGACAACGATTGTAATACATTTAAGCATCAATCTTATCAAATTTTCAATTTAGATGGAACATATATTGAATATACAAATGATGAACCCAAAATTAATTGGGAAGATTTTTCAGAAAATTCCAATTCAATAATATATATATTACCAGATAAAGAGCATAAATTAAAAGACAATGAAATTGCTTTGTCAAAAAGTGGACTTGATTATGTGGATTCAGTAATATTAAACAACTTGATAGGACAAAATGTTTCATTTATATATAAAAATGAAAAAATTGAATTTACTATAAAATGTTTTTATGACTCGAAAAATAAAGAGATGTCAATTTCAGAAAATAAATTTTATGAATTACTGCCAAATAGCTTTTATTCATATAAAATATATATAGATGATTATTCTAAAGAAAGTGAAACAGTACAGCAACTTGAAAGTATAAATGATAAAGAAAACATAGAAGTTGACAGGTTTCATATATATGATGGAATAGATAATGAAAATGCTTCAAGAGATTTAATAAATATATTTGAAATTGTAAGTTTTTTTGCAATAATAATGTTTGTGTTTGTATTTATTATTGTTTCCAAGAATATTTTATCAGATGAGAAAAAGAATATACAAATAGAAAGAATGTTGGGATATAATAAAACACAGTTGAGAAAATATATAACAGTAAAGATACTAGTATTAGTTCTTATAGCTTTATTTATTTCAATTATAATTTCTACAATTATAAATATTCTTTTTTTGAAATAAGTTTAATATTGAATAAATAGTATAAATGTGATATAAATTAAAAGAAAAGGATGAATGAAAAATGTCATATTAGTGAAGAAGCAATAAGACAAGCACTTGTTGAAAGATACCCAAGAGAAAGCTTTCAATAAAAAGTAAATAAAGCATTAGGAACAAAATAATTGGATATAATTAAAATATTGAAAGGAATGATTTATTATGGGAAAAGCTAAAGTTTATTTTACAAAAGAAATAACACCTGAAAGTGTTGTAAAAATGTATGAAAAACTAGGAGTAAATTTACCAGGAAAAGTAGCTGTTAAATTACATTCAGGAGAACAAGGAAACCAAAATTACATTAGACCAGAATTTGTAAAAGCAATTGTAGAAAAAGTAAATGGTACAGTTGTTGAATGTAATACAGCATATGATGGAGCAAGAAACTCAACAGAAAAGCATAAAAAATTAATTGAAGACCATGGATGGACAAAATATTTTGATGTTGATCTTATGGATGCAGAAGGACCAGATTTAGAATTAAAAATACCTAATGGAAAAGTTATAAAAGAAAACTTTGTTGGAAAAGATATTCAAAAATATGATTCAATGCTTGTTTTATCACATTTTAAAGGACATCCAATGGGAGGATATGGTGGAGCATTGAAACAATTATCAATAGGTGTTGCATCATCAGAAGGAAAATCATGGATACACTCTGCTGGATTTACAAAAGACCAAACTATTTTATGGGATAATTTACCAGAACAAGACAAATTCTTAGAATCAATGGCTGATGCTGCTTCAAGTGTGGTTAATTATTTTAAAGATAAAATTGCATTTATAAGTGTAATGTGTAATTTATCAGTTGACTGTGATTGCTGTGCTGTTGCAGAAGACCCTTGTATGAAAGATATAGGAATTTTGGCAAGTACAGACCCAATTGCTATAGACCAAGCTTGTATAGATTTAATATATAATTCAAAAGATCCAGGTAGAGACCATTTTGTAGAAAGAGTAGAAAGACAACATGGAATTCATACAATAGAAGCTGCAGCAGAACTTGGATTTGGAACAAGAGAATATGAACTTATAAATGTAGATTAGGGAAAATTGGTGCCGGTTCTCTTTTTTCCCTTATAAATAAAAAAATATTTTGGAAAATAACTAGTTGGTAGAAATTTACAATATTTCAACTATGCAAAAATTAAGAGAAAGGATGTTTTTATGAAAAATAATAAAATAACAGATTCAATTATTTATATAGGAGTAGATGACAAAGATATAGATTTGTTTGAAAATCAATATATTGTACCAACTGGAATAACATATAATTCATATGTAATTTTAGATGAAAAAATTGCAATAATGGACACTGTTGATATAAGAAAAACAGAAGAATGGTTATCTAATTTAGAAAAAGTACTTAATGGAAAGAAGCCAGATTATTTAATTGTTTCTCATATGGAATCAGACCATTCAGACAATATCGAAAATTTAGCAAATAAATATCCTGAAATGAAAATAGTAGGAAATATGCAAACATTTAAAATGATATCACAATTTTTCGATTTAGACTTACAAGATAGAGCAATTACTGTAAAAGAAGGAGATACATTAAATTTAGGAAAACATACATTACAATTTATTATGGCTCCAATGGTTCATTGGCCAGAAGTAATGGTAACATATGAAAAAAGTGAAAAAATATTATTTTCAGCAGATGGATTTGGAAAATTTGGAACAATTGATGAAGATTGGGAAGATGAAGCAAGAAGATATTATCTAAATATTGTTGGAAAATATGGAATGAATGTACAAGCATTACTAAAAAAGGCATCAAACTTAGAAATAAAAAAGATATGCCCATTACATGGTCCAATATTGGAAGATAATTTAGAATATTATATTAATAAATATGATATGTGGAGTAGTTATAAACCAGAAGAAGATGGAGTTTTAGTTGCATATGCATCTATTCATGGAAATACTGAAAAAGTAGCAAAGAAATTTGCAGAAATATTAACAAAAAAAGGTGCTAAAAAAGTAGAATTAGTTGATTTAGCAAGAGATGATAAATCTAAAGCATTAGCAGATGCTTTTAAATTTGATAAAATGGTTGTTGCTTCATCAACATATAATATGGAGATATTCCCATGTATGGAACAATTTTTGAGAATGTTAGCAAGTAAAAATTATCAAAATAGAAAAGTTGGAATAATTGAAAATGGTACTTGGGCACCAAGCTCAGGAAAGCTAATGAATGAGATGTTTTCAAAAATGAAAAATATTACAATTTGTGAAACAATGGTTACAATAAAATCTGCTTTAAAAGAAATAGATGTACCAAATTTAGAAAAATTAGCAGAGCAAATTTTGAATTAATGATAAATGTAAATTTTGATTGAAAAAGACTGAGAGTATTAACTTTTGTAAAAGATAATACTCTCAATTATTTTTATATAATGATAAAAAATGGAGAAATTAAATTTAAATACATTAGTAGACTATTTAAATAGTTATAAAAAATAATATTAAAATAGATTTAATTTTTAATAAAATTTGTTGTAAAACAATTTTCATTTATGCTATAATAAAACCATGAATATAGAAAAATATATAAAAATAGATAAATTAAATAAAAATAAGAAAAATATAATAAAATCAATGCCTATCAAATACAAAATTATAGCAATAATAATACTAGCTGTAATAATTGCACTAATAACAATTACAATAATAAAAGTGATAAAAATAGAACAAAGTAAGCAAAAATATGAATTATATGATGGCACAAACTTAGATGAAGAAAAATACCCTGGATTTAAAGAATTAATAGATAATTTGCAATCAAATCACCCTAATTGGACATTTACATTATTTTACACAAAGCTTGACTGGGAAGAAGTAATAGCAAATGAAGGACATTCAGATACAAGAAAAAATCCATTAAATCTAATTCCAGATTCTTCTAAATATCCAGATGACTGGAAATGTGAAATTGACAAAGATAAGAGGTTTGACAATGGAACATGGCTTTGTGCATCTGATAAAGCAATAAAACATCAAATGGATCCAAGAAACATATTAAATGATGACAATATATTTCAATTTGCAGAATTAAAATATACAGAAGGAGCTCAAACAGTAGAAGGAATAAAATCACTTACAGAAGATTCATTTTTAGCAGGAGACAGTATAGCAGAAGCATTATTACAAGCGGGGAAAAATGCAAATTTAGATGCATATTTTATCACATCTAGACTAATACAAGAACAAGGAAGAAGTGGAACAGTTTTATCAAAAGGCTATGAATACAATGGAATGACTGTATATAACCCATTTAATATAAGAGCGACTGGAAATTCTAGAGAAGAAATATTACAAAATGCAGCACAATATGCATATGAGCAAGGATGGGATTCATTAGAAAAAGCATTAATTGGAGGAGTAGATTTTGTAAAAACAGGTTATATAAATGTAGGTCAAAATACATTATATTTACAAAAATTTGATGTTGTAAAACTAGGAGATACATTATATACACATCAATATATGCAAAACTTACTAGCACCAGAATCAGAGGCAAGTAATATGAGAGAAATATATGAAGCATCTGGAACTGTAGATACAAGTTTGAACTTTATAATACCACTATATGAAAATATGCCTGAAGAAGTTTCAGAGTACTAGAAATTACAGATTTATAAAGTAGTTTTTAATACAAAAATAATAAGGGGAAATAAATGATATGAAAAAATTTGTAAAAATCTTAGGTATTAGTTTACTAGTAATATTGATTGTAGCAATTATACTTTTTGCTGTTGGTTATATTATTATAAAGAACTATATGGAAACAATAAAAGGAGTTGTAGTAAAAGTAAATGATAATAGCATGTTAGTTATGGGAATAACAGACAATTTAAGTGGACTTATGTCTGTAGGTTTTACAGACGAAGGAAACATTGGTTATAAGCAAGGGCAAGAAATATCATTTAAATATGATGGTAGTATAACTGATATGTATCCAACGCCATTGGATGAAGTTGATAAAATCAAAATCACAAAAGAAAAAAGTGATGTAGAAATACCAGAAAGTATATTAAGATATTGTTATAGTTCAAAAGATAATGTATATGTTACTTTATTAGACTTAACAAGTAAAGGAATATCAATAATAATAGATGATTTAAATGAATATCCATATGATTTTTTTGAAGATTATATAATTCGTAAAAAAGTAAAAAATGAAAACTATACAGGTGAAGGTATATATAGTGAAGCTACAGAAAATTCTACATCTTCATATACTCGGTACAGTGGCTGAATACATATGGGAAGAGTTAGAAAAAATTTCAGATGTTTCTAAAAATAATACAATAGAAGAATTAGTATATGATTTGCCAAATACTACAGATGAAGAAAGTATAAAAACTAGTGGAAGAAGAATTAATTGGGAACCATTATATGGAGAATTATCACAAGGAGAATATGGAATAACTTTACTTGGAAATAGTTCACCTATTATAAATATAAACTTTACAATTGATGAAAATGGAAATGTATCATATGGGGAATCTACAATTGAGTAAAAATATCACTTATCTATAATATATAGGTAAGTGCTTTTTATTTAGATAAATTATTTTTATATAAAAAAATAAAAGTATAATTTTAAAAGTTATTTTTATATACAAAAATAACTTGACAAAACACATGGAAAATCCGTTATTTTAGAACAAATAATTGAAGAACTAAAAAACAAAGGCATAAATGAAGATCATATTATATATGTTAATTTTGAGTTTATAGAATTTGAAGAACTAACAGATTATAAAAAATTAAATAATTATATTAAAGAAAAAATAAAAGACAGTTCAATGTATTATTTATTTTTTGATGAAATCCAAAATGTAGAAAACTTTGAAAAGGTAGTGAATTCTTTAAGGGCTTCTCAAAAAGTAAGTATATTTATTACAGGCTCTAATAGTAGACTTTTATCAGAAGAATTATCAACAATACTTTCTGGGAGATATGTAAGTTTTAGAATAAACCCACTATCATATAAAGAAATATTACAATTAAAAGGCATAGAAAAATCAACAGATGAAGCATTTCGAGATTTTATGAAATGGGGAAGTTTGCCTAACAGATTTCAATTTCAAAATGAAGAAGCAATTAAGAACTATTTATATGGAGTTCTTGATTCTATTATATTAAGAGATGTTGTTGAAAGACTAAAAATTAGAGACACATCATTATTCAATTTAATTTTACAATATATAATAGATACAATAGGTAGAGAATTTTCAGCTGAAAATATTATAAATTTCCTAAAAAATGAAGGTAGAGAAGTTTCAACTTTAACTATATATTCATATATAGAAGCTTTATGTAAAGCTTTACTAATAAGAAAAGTTTATAGATATGATGTTCATGGAAAAGCAGTTTTAAAAACCTTAAACAAATATTATGTTACAGATTTAGGAATAGCACAAATTAAGAATAACAAAACAGAAATAGATAAAAGTTATGCAATTGAAAATATTGTTTACAATGAATTAATAATAAAAGGATATGAAGTATTTACTGGAAAAACAAAAAAAGGAGAAATAGACTTTGTAGCAACAAAACCAAACAAGAAAATTTATATACAAGTAGCTTTTAGTATACCAAATGAAGAAACTAAAAAACGAGAATTTGGAGCATATGATAATATAAATGATAACTATACTAAATATGTTATATCTTTAGATAAGATTACTTATGAATATAATGGAATAAAACATGTTAATTTGATAGATTTTTTATTAGATGATGAATTTTAAAAATGAAAGCAATGGAGGACAATAAATGAATATATTTAACAAAATTCCAGAAAACTTTTTTTCTATATTAGTATCAAAAAACAAAAATATTTATATTGATGCATTAGATGAAAGATATTAAAGAATATAATATAGAAAACTATGAAGCAAAAAATATTTTTCATGATATTATACAAGATTTAAAAAATGAGAACATTATAGATTATGCTTGGGAAAAGTTTGAGAAGCGGAAATATATTAAAAGAAATATGGTTAAACAAAAGAAATGTAGAAAAAGCATATATAATAGCTAATAGAGTAGATATTAAACAACAAAATAACATTTTATTAGAGTATTTAGAACAATATCAATTTAATCAGAAATTTATAGAAGATTATAGAAAAGACATGATATATTATATAAGCAAAAAACATAAAACAAATAGCTTGTTTCCTTATGAATATGCAAAAGATATTTTAAAAGTATTAAAAGAAATTGATAATAAAAAAGAAGTTTTAAAAAGAGTGCTTAGTATTAATTGAATAGAATATAAGAAAGAAACTATTCGGAAGCTATATAAATAGTTATAATGTTAGGGAGATGAAAAATCTAAAAATAAAAAATGCAAATATCAAGAAACAGTGAATTTTACCATTGGAGTGATATAGATATTGGAGGACTTAAAATTTTTATTAGATTACAAAATATTATACATGAATTAATACCTTATAAGATGGATATAGAGGCTTTTTATAGCAAAAAAGCTTATTGGAAAGATATGAGTAAAGATTATAGAAAAAAACTACTTGAATTAAAAAAACAATTAGATTATAATTGTTTCGACAATTTAATTGATGAAATGTTAAAAAATAATAGTAAATTAGAACAAGAAGCATTTATATAACAAATTTCATATAATAATAAAATTAATTATTGAACGAAAAAATCATAAAAAGGACATAAATATTTATTATAATAAATTGTATATATTAAAAACAAGTAGGAGAATAAAAATGTTACAAATAAAAAACATCTACAAAGAATATAAAACAGGAAACCTAATACAAAAAGCCTTAGATGATGTAAGCCTTAACTTAAGAGACAATGAATTTGTTGCAATATTAGGACCAAGTGGTTCAGGAAAAACAACACTATTAAACATTATAGGAGGCTTAGACCGTTATGATGAAGGAGACTTAATAATTAACGGAATCTCTACCAAAAAATATAAAGATAGAGATTGGGATTCTTATAGAAATCACACAATTGGTTTCGTATTCCAAAGTTATAATTTAATACCACACCAAACAATTCTAGCAAATGTAGAATTAGCACTAACAATTTCAGGAGTATCTAAAAGCAAGAGAAAACAAAAAGCAATAGAAGCATTAGAAAAAGTAGGATTAGGAAATCATTTACATAAAAAGCCTAATCAACTATCAGGTGGGCAAATGCAAAGAGTTGCAATAGCAAGAGCATTAGTAAATGACCCAGATATTGTACTTGCAGATGAGCCAACAGGAGCATTAGACAGTGACACGAGTATTCAAGTTATGGAATTATTAAAAGAAGTAGCAAAAGACCGTTTAGTAGTAATGGTAACACATAACCCAGAGTTAGCAGAAACTTATGCAACACGTATTGTAAAAATAAAAGATGGAAAAATGCTATCAGACACAAATCCATATATTATTGAAAAAGAAAAAACCAAACCACCTGTACATAAAAATATGGGAAAAACATCTATGTCATTTTTAACATCATTATCACTTAGTTTTAACAACCTAAAAACCAAAAAAGGAAGAACAATTTTAACATCATTTGCAGGTTCAATTGGTATAATTGGAATAGCACTAATATTATCATTATCAAATGGAGTTAATACATACATAAGTTCAGTGGAAGAAGATACATTATCAGAATATCCTTTGCAAATACAAAGTTCAGGAATTGATTTAAGTTCTATGCTTATGGGAATGGGTAATGACAGTGGTCAAGAAGAAACAGGAGATATTAATGTAAGTAAACAGTTAACAAGCATGTTTTCAACAATTGGCTCAAATGATTTAGCTTCACTAAAACAATATTTAGAAAGTGAAGATTGCCCTATAAATGATTATGCAAAAGATGTTGAATACTCATATGATGTTATACCATTAATATATAGTTCAGACACTGAAAATTTAAGACAAATTAATCCAGACATAACATTTTCAAGTTTAGGAATTGGATCAGGAGTATCTACTAATAGTATGATGTCAAGTATGATGAGCACAAATGTGTTTTTTCCAATGCCCAATAATTCAGAATTATATGAAAGCCAATATGATGTAAAAGCAGGAAAATGGCCTAGCAATTACAATGAATGTGTTTTAGTATTAACATCAAGAGGAAATATTAGTGACTTTCTACTTTATACATTAGGTTTAAGAGAGTATAGTGAATTAGATGATTTGGTTACTCAATTTTCAAATGGACAAAATGTTGACACTCCAGAAAATTTAGGTTCATATTCATATGATGATATACTAGGAACTACATTTAAACTAATAAATAGTACAGACCGTTATGAATATGATGAAGAATATAAAATTTGGCGTGATAAAACAGAAAATACAGAATATATGAAAAATCTAGTACAAAATGGAGAAGACTTAAAAATTGTTGGAATTGTGCAACCAAAAGAAGGAGCAACAAGTACAATGTTATCTACAGGAATTTGTTATCCAGCCTCTTTAACAAATCATGTAATGGAAAATGCAACAAATAGTAAAATAGTACAAGACCAATTAGCAAATCCAGAAGTTAATGTTATTACTGGAAAAAGATTTGATGATACCAGTGATGAAAATGCATTTGATATGAATTCACTAATTGAAGTAGACACAAATGCTATACAATCAGCATTTAAGATAGATCAATCAAAAATAAAAGTAGATTTTGGAAATTTAAATAATATATTAACACAAAATACTTTACCAACTCTTGATATAAATGATATATTAAGTAATATTGAATTTTCATTAACTGCAGATGATATGAAAAATTTAATGGATGAGCTTTTAAAAGGATATGAAACATATATTCAAAATAATCCAGAAGCAAATGTAGGTGAAGTTGGTAAGCAATTGTCAGAATACCTACAATCTAAAGAAGTTAGTGAATTGCTTAATAAAAAAATTCAAGAAATAATCAAAGAAAATGGAAGTTTAACTATTACACAAGAACAATTACAAAGTATAATGACAGAAATTTTAAGTGGATATGAAAAATATGTAGAAGATAATGAATTAGTTAGTGTAGAAGACTTGAAAAAATATCTAATAGAATATTTAGATTCAGATGAAGCCAAAAACATTATTTCTAATAACATATCAGAAATAATAACATCACAGAATTTAGATACACAAATTTCAAATATTATGGAACAATATATGCAAACAGCTATAAGTTCAATGAGCCAAAGTTTACAAAAAGAAGTACAAGCTAGTATTAAAACTTTAAGCCAATCTATAACTAAAGCAATTAGTGTTGATAAAAATGCTATTATAGGTGCATTTCATATGAAAATGAATGAAGAAGAACTAGCGGAATTATTTAGTTCTTTAATGTCTAAAGAAACTGTTACTTATGAAAGCAATTTAAAAAACTTTAATTATGCAAGTATAGATGAGCCAAGTGGTATAAGTATATATCCAAAAGATTTTGAAGGAAATCAATCAATTACCAATTTATTAAATGATTATAATACACGTATGGAAGAAGAAGGAAATGAAGAAAAAGTAATTTCGTATACAGATATGGTAGGAACTTTAATGAGTTCTGTAACAACAATTGTTGATACAATAAGTTATGTGCTAATTGCATTTGTTGCTATATCTTTAGTTGTTTCTTCAATAATGATTGGAGTTATTACATATATAAGTGTATTAGAACGTAAAAAAGAAATTGGAATTTTAAGAGCAATGGGAGCTTCTAAACATAATGTAGCACAAGTATTTAATGCAGAAACTATTATTATTGGAGCTTTAGCAGGAATACTTGGTGTTGGAATTACTTTATTATTAATAATTCCTATAAATAAAATTATATTTATTTTATCAAATGGAGCTAATGTAAGAGCAGCATTACCAACTGTTGCAGGAATTATCTTAATAATAATAAGTATAACATTAACATTAATTGGAGGAATACTTCCTTCTAGAAAAGCTGCAAAAGAAGATCCAGTTCTAGCATTAAGAAGTGAATAATATAAAAAAGCAAGTAGTTAAATATTACTTGCTTTTTTTTAAATTTATAATAAAAAAGGAGTGTGATAAAATAAATAAGAATTTTTTGTTAAAATAAAAACTGAACAAAGTAAGTTTTATAAGGCGGAAGTAACCATAAATAAAAGAAAAAATTAAAAGGAGGAGAGAGAAAATGTCAGGACACAGTAAATGACACAATATTGAAAATTCTTTCCTTACAGCCTCAACGGTTTCAAAAAACGAATAAATGCTTTTGGCACAATTCGTTAAACAAAGAACCATAAAGAACAATAATTAAAATGATTAATATAGAAAAAAGTAAACCATAATCTTTATAATATTTATAAAAAGATTATGGTTTAAATCTTTTTTAGATATCAACAAAACTATACAAATATAAATTGTATATTGTTAAAGTTTAAAATTTAGAAGAATATAATTGTTGTTTAAAACAAAAATATATTTTAAAAGTTTAATATCAATGAATTAAAACTAAATAAAAGTTTATAATAAATGATATAATTTATAAAAAAATTAAACTAATTGTCGGAAAAAAATTGATTTTGTCCTACAATTAATAAAATATATGTCTATAAAACCAAAGAAGTAAAAAATGCAAATATATATGGAAGAAAATAGAAAAGCATGATATAATATGGAAGTAAAAAATATAAAGGAGAAAATCAATGGAAGGTTCTAAAATTAATTCTATATTAACTATTGAATATATGTGTAATGAAAAAGAAAATCAATTTTTTGATAGAAAAAGTGCTAAAAAAGATATAAAAGAGTTGGCAAATCATATAGCCGGATTTGCTAATGCTAGTGGTGGAACTTTAGTTATAGGAATTTCAGATGATGGAAAGTTAGAGGGATTTGAAGAATGTCCTGAAAAGTATAATAAATTTTTAAAGATTACTTCTGGAGATTATCTAAAAACTATGCCTAAATTTGAAAACGAAACAATAAACATAATAAATTACAAAGGTAATAAAGACAAGATTTTATTAATACACATTAGTCCTAGTATAAATACTTTAATAAGAAATGTAAAAGATGAAGTGTATTTAAGACAAGGAGATTCAACAAATAAATTATCTTCTGAACAAGTTAAAATAATAGAATTAGATAGACATGAAATATCATTTGAGGAACAATTAAATACTAGGTCGAGTATAGATGATATAGATTTAGATATGGTAGAAATATATAAAAATGCAATAAGTGCAAATGAACAAGATTTATTAGATATTTTACGTGCTAGAAGATTTTTAATAAAAGACGATATAACAAGAAAGGAATGTCTTACTAATGCTGGAACGCTACTTTTTGCAAAAGATCCATCATTATTTTTTCCAACTGCTAGAGTTAGAGTAATAAAATTTGAAGGTAAAGAAATGCAGACAGGAGCAGATTTAAACATAGTAAAGGACAAAACTTTTGCTATGCCATTATATAAACAAATTAAAGAATCTCAAAAATTTGTAGATACACAACTTAGAGAATTTACACATTTAGGTACTGATGGTGAATTCGTAACAGTACCTGAATATCCTAAATTTGCGTGGGAAGAACGGAATAACTAATGCTGTGACTCACAGAAACTATGCAATTAGTGGGGAGCATACAAAAATATTTATTTATGACGACAGAATGGAGATTGTGAGTCCAGGTGACTTACCAGGAATCGTTACTATAAACAATATTAAAGAAAAACGTTATGCACGTAATCCTATAATATCAAGAACATTAACAGAACTTGGAGTTGTTAAGGAATTAAACGAAGGTGTTTCAAGAATTTATAGGGAAATGAGCGAGTTTTTTCTGGAAGATCCAATATACATAGAAGAAAAAGGTGTTTCATTAAAGTTAATATTAAAAAACAATATAGTAATGAGAAGTAAAAGAAAGAATGAATTACTGTTAAAAAATACAAAAATTAATTCCGTATGGAATAATTTAAATGCAATGGAACAAAAGGTATTACAAATTATATTTGATAAAGGAGATGTTAAACCTTCTCAAATATGTGAAATTATAAATAGGGATAAAAGAACTGTTCAAAGAGTATTAAAGAGTTTAGTTGACAATAATTTAATAGAATGGTTTGGAACATCTATTAAAGATCCTAAAAAAGTTTATAGAATCAAAAATAATTAATTTTGCATTTTGTCGCACCTTTGTCGTATGTTTGTCGCACCTTTGTCGTATGTTTGTCGCAAGAACAGATATAAAATAGTACAATATATCAAAAAATAGGAGAATAATAATGGTATATTTTATAGCAGATACACATTTCAATCATGCAAATATAATTAAATATTGTAATAGACCATTTAAAAATACTTATGAAATGAATGAATACATAATTAAAAAATGGAATTCTGTTGTTAAAGAAGCGGATACAGTATACCATTTAGGTGATGTAGGGTTTGGCTCATTACAAGATGTTAAAAGTTTGGTTGAGAGATTAAATGGAAGAAAAATATTACTTAGAGGAAATCATGATTTTAAAATTGGAGTGAATACTTGGAAAGAAATAGGATTCTTAGAGGTGTATAAGAAGAAAATTATTTTAGATAATTTATTATTAACACATGCACCAACTGAAGAGGTTGGAGAAAATCAAATCAATGTTTTTGGACATATACATGATAAGCCACTAGATGAAAGATTTAATAAGAAAAATCATATATGTGTTTCTTGTGATGTAGTTGATTATATACCTGTAAGTATAAGCAAAATTGAAAGTGTAACTAAACAAGTATAATTTGTATGGGAGGATAAAAAATGAATTTGGAAGAATTAAAAAAAGATTGCAGTAAAAAGCAAAAGAAAGGTATACATTTTATCATTGCATCAGTAGTAATATGGACTATGGTTTTAATAATACAATTAACAAATTTGCCTGTATTAACAAAAAATCTATTAACATTTTGTTGTACTGCACCATTATTACCAATAGCTTTTTTAATATCCAAAATATTAAAAATACAATTTCAAGATAGAAGTAATCCATTAAATAATTTAGGAATACTATTTTCTGCAAATCAAATGATATATCTTTTAATAGCAATGTGGATTTATCCTACATTGCCAGATAAAATGCTAATGGTTATTGCTATGATTTTTGGGGGTCATCTATTACCTTATAGTTGGTTATATAATTCAAAATCATATATGGTGTTATCTATAATAATCCCTATATTATCATTAGTAGTAGGATTAACTTTTGAAAATTATATTCTTGCAATGATGATGATAGGGATAGAGATAATATTTAGTGTTTTATTAGTATTTGAAAATAAAAAACTTATGAAAGATTAGAATTACAAATTACAATATATCGTTAGGAATGGAGGAATAATTAAATGAACTTTAAAGAGTATGGAAATAAGAATAAAGATACAATAATGTTATTACACGGTGGTGGTCTTTCTTGGTGGAATTATAGAGAAGAAGCTGAAAGATTACAAAAAAGTTATCATATTATTATTCCAATATTAGATGGACATTCAGATAGTGATAGAAGATTTACAAGTATAGAAGATAATGCACAAGAAATTATAGATTATATAGAAAATAATTATGATGGACATATTAGTTTAATAGGAGGACTATCTTTAGGAGGACAAATACTTTTAGAAATTTTATCAAGAAAAAATGATATTTGTGATTATGCTATTGTTGAAAGTGCATTAGCAGTTCCAATGAAAACAACATACAAGATGATTAGACCAGCTTTTTCTATAAGTTATGGACTAATATCAAAAAAATGGTTTTCAAAAATGCAGTTTAATTCTTTAAGAATAAGGAAAGATTTATTTGCTGACTATTATAGAGATACTTGTAAAATCCAAAAGGAAGATATGATTTCATTTATGGAAGCAAATTCAAAATATCTACTAAAAGATTCATTGCAAAGAACAAAAGCAAGAGTTTTAGTAATTGTAGGAGATAAAGAAAGACCAATAATGAAAAAATCAGCAAATTTAATTCATAAAAAAATAAAAGGAAGTAGAATTGAGACATTACCTAATTATTATCACGGAGAATTTAGCATAAATCATCCACAACAATATATTGCAGCAATTAACGAACTTATTGCCAATAAAGATAGAAACTTGAAAAGCAAATCAGTTAGTAATACTGAAACAAAATTTGAAGATAAACAAATACGATTAAAAGAAAAAAATAGAACAAATACAAAATTTTTAGACGAAAGATAAATTACAATTTTGATGTGAATACAAAAATATGTTTAAAGGAGTAAATGTATAATACTAACATGAGTAGA
>CALXAA010000015.1 GCA_944386165.1 uncultured Clostridia bacterium | reverse complement strand
AAATAATTTTTAAAACAAGTTACATCAAAATATTATTCATTAACTGTAAATATTTGGACTCTATCAATATCGAAAGGTCTTAATTTGCCTTTTTGTTGATTTTGTGGTATAATATAATTGAATGCAAAACTGCGTTCGTACCGAATCAGAGTGGAAAAGTTCCACTTTGTAAATATTCACAAGATTGGTAAGGAGGACATTACCATGAAGAAGATCATTCCTACTTTGTTCGTCTTGTTGGCAGTTGCGATGTTTGGAACAACCGCTTTGGCTACTTCTCCTGAAGAAGCCGTAGCCGACTCCAGCACCGTCTACGTTGACGAATTTGGCAGCCAGCAGGTTCATCTCCCTCGTTTCTATCTGGATGACATTTTCCAGACTGAGTTGACTTGGGATGATCCCTTGGCTTACCGGATGTCTGAACAGCAGGAGGCTGTTCAGGAAAAGTACTCTTACAAACTTTTAGACCATGCCAAAGCTTTGCTGAAGCTTGGAGCAAAGGTGAAAAGCAACTTCAGTCAGAACGAAAGTTCTGGCAATCACCAGTTGAGCATCACGATTTACCTGGAAGAAGATAAGCAGTTTATGCCTATTCATGGCTCTCTGCCTCGGGCATGTGAAATGAATATGAGTGATGATTGCTTTGAGTATGATGTACAAGTAACTCCTTATAGCATCGATCTTCAGATTGAACTTCCTTTCTGAGACCGTGAAAATGGGGAGCCGACAGTGTCGGCTCCCTCTCTTTAGTTTTATAGTTAATTTATTAGTCAACTTTTTAACAATAAAATTTCATTCCATCATCTCCGTAACATTCTTTCCATTTTGAAACTATTTTTAAATAATACAATGGTACTATTTCAAGTATTCTATTTAATTCTCTTTCTGGAATGCGTCCATTATTATTAGCTAAAATACAACCACCTGATTTGGTAAGCCAAACCTTAGTTGAATTTGGAGTTGGCTTTCCTTTCGAAATATGAATATGAATAGGTTCATTATTTTCATTTGACCAAAAATAAATTTTATATCCGCATTATTTCTAAAATACTAGGCAAATTTAAGTCCTCCTTCTCTAGCATATTTAAAGAACAAATGTGCTCCATTTTCTACAGTTTTTCTAAATTCGTTTATTTCTTCATCAGTATAATTTCCATCTTGTTCAACTATTTCATAACTTGGAAGCTCAAAAACTACAGTATCGAAACCATTTTCTGTTGGTCTTTCAAAAGAAACTCTTATATATTCCTCTCCATTTTCTTTTTTTCTAATATCTGAGAAAACTACCAATGTTCCATCAGGATACTTTGCAAATTCATATACCATTACAGTCACTCTCCTTTATTTTTAAAATAAATTATATTTATTATATCATAAATTTTCTTAAATGACTAATTTTTTATCTTATACTTATTACATATTTTCTATGATAATTTGATTATTTTTTCCCAAGGTAAATCTGTTTTGCCAAAATGGCCATAATTTGTTGTTTTTGTAAAAATTGGCTTGCGTAATCCTAGATATTCAATAATTCCTTTTGGTGTTAAATCAAAGTTTCTTTTTATAATGTCTTCAATTTGTTCTTCTGGAATTGTGTTTGTTCCAAATGTATCTACAAATATAGACATTGGCTCTTCCATTCCTATTGCATATGCTACTTGTAATTCACATTTTTTGGCAAAACCATTTGCAACTATATTTTTTGCAATATGTCTCATCATATATGCTCCACTACGGTCTACTTTTGTGGCATCTTTTCCTGAAAATGCTCCTCCTCCATGACGTGCATATCCTCCATATGTGTCTACAATTATTTTTCTTCCTGTAAGTCCTGTATCTCCTAAAGGTCCTCCAATTACAAATCTTCCTGTTGGGTTTATATAGTATTTTGTATTTTCATCTAAATATTTTTCTGGAATAACTTCTTTTATAACTTTTTCCATTATGTCCTTTTTTAAAGTTTCCATATCTGTAGTTTCTTCATGTTGATTTGATATAAGAATTGTGTCTATTCTTTTTACTTGATTTTCTTCATATTCTACTGTTACTTGTGTTTTTCCATCTGGACGTAAATATGGAATAATTCCTTTTTTACGAACTTCTGTAAGTTTTTTAGATAGTTTGTGTGCCATTGAAATTGCAAATGGCATATATTCTTCTGTTTCATCTGTTGCATAGCCAAACATTATTCCTTGGTCTCCAGCTCCTCCAATATCTACTCCTTGTGCTATATCTGAACTTTGTTTTGTTATATTTATATCTATTATACATGTTCTATAATCTATGTCTAAATCTGCTCTATCATATCCTATTTCTTTTATTCTTTCTCTTACTATTTTTTCTATGTCTAATTTTGCATTTGAGGTTATTTGTCCTGCAATTGTAATTTTGTTTGCAGATGCAAATGTTTCTACTGCTACTCTTGAATATTTGTCTTGTTTTAATGCTTCATCTAATATTGTGTCTGAAATGTAATCACAAAGTTTATCTGGATGTCCTTCTGTTACACTTTCAGATGTAAAGTACCATTTTTTCTTCATTTTTTTATTAATATTTCCTTTCTAAAAATCTAATTTTTGCATATTTATTCTGTACATCAAAATCTCATTAATATAGATTTTCCTACATAAAAAAAGAACTCTTAGCGTTTGCTATGAGTCTTTTTTACTTTAAATCATCACTCAAAGCTAATGCTTTGCCGGTTTTAGCACCTTGCATTTTGTAGGTTGCTGTGGGATTAACGAGCCGTTCTCTACTCCACTCTTGATAATTATTATTAAATTTTTTTATTAAACTAATTGTAATATAGCAACTTCTGCTGCGTCTCCTCTACGAGGTCCAGCTTTTATTATTCTTGTATATCCTCCAACTCTTCCTTCGTATTTTGGAGCGATTTCATTGAATAATTTTGCCATTACATCTACACCCTCAACTTTATTTAATTTTGTCATTATTTTTCTTCTTGCATTTAATCTTGATGGCATATCTTTTTGTCTTTTTTCTGTTTTTTCTTCTTTAACAACTTTTAAATATTGATTACCATTTTTGCTTTTTGTTAGTTCTGTAACTTTGTTACCTTTAGAATCTAATTTTGCTTTTACTACTTTTACATCTACTGTTTCGTAGTTATCTTTTTCTTTTACTGCTAATGCAATTATACTATCTGCTATAGCTTTTACTTCTTTTGCTCTAGCTTCAGTTGTTTCAACTTTACCTTTTAAAATTAAATCTGTTGTTAATGTTTTTAACATAGCATTTCTTATATCAGTTGTTCTACCTAATTTTCTATTTGTAGCCAATTTTTTCACCTCTTTATTTAAATTTTATTCATCTTCTTCTGCGAAGCTTAGTCCTAATGAGTGTAATTTTGCAATTACTTCATCTAATGATTTCTTTCCTAAGTTTCTAACTTTCATCATGTCTGCTTCTGATTTATTTGTTAAGTCTTCTACTGTAGATATTCCTGCTCTTTTTAAGCAGTTGAATGAACGAACAGATAATTCTAGTTCTTCTATTGAAGTTTCTAATACTTTTTCTTTCTTAGATTCTTCTTTTTCTACCATAACTTGTGTACTCTTCGTTGTTTCTGATAAATCTATAAATAATTCTAGATGTTCTGTCATAACTTTTGCTGCTAAGCTTAATGCTTCATGAGCTTTTAAACTTCCATCTGTCCATACTTCTATAATTAATTTATCATAATCAACCATTTGACCTACTCTAGTGTTTTTTACTTGATAATTTACTTTTTTTACTGGTGTATAAATTGAATCTATTGGAAGCACAGATATGTCTTGGTTTGGTTTTTTGTTTTTTTCAGAAGGTGTATATCCTCTTCCCATATCTGCTGTCAATTCCATAATCAACTGTCCACCTTCAGCTACAGTTGCTATATGTAAGTCTGGATTCAATACTTCTACAGTTCCATCTGTGACGATATCTGCTGCAGTAACTTCACCCTCTCCTTTAAAGTTAATTCTCATAACTTTTTCTTCGTTTTCAGAAAATTTTAGTCTAACATTTTTTAAGTTTACTATAATTTCTGGTACGTCTTCTACAACATTTGGTATGCTAGAAAATTCATGTAATACTCCATCTATTTTAACACTTGTTATTGCACATCCTGTTAAAGATGAAAGTAAAATACGTCTTAGTGAATTTCCTATTGTAACACCATATCCTCTTTCTAATGGTTCACATACAAATTTTGCATAATTATTGTTATCATCAACCTCTAGACATTCAATATTTGGCTTTTCAAATTCTATCATTTCTACCTCCTAATATTTTAAAAACTATTTAGAGTAAAGCTCTACTATTAAATGCTCTTCGACTGGAATATCAACATCTTCTCTTGATGCTAATCTTATTACTTTACCACTTAAATTTTCGTTATTTAATTCTAACCAAGCTGGAACTGGTCTAGCTGAATTTACTTCGATATTGGCTTTTATTGCTCCATTATCTTTTTTGTTTTCTCTTACTGTTATAACATCTCCTGCTTTAACTAAATAAGATGGAATATCAACTTTTTGTCCATTAACAGCAAATTGTCCATGGTTTACAAGTTGTCTTGCTTGAGCTCTAGAAGCTCCAAATCCTAATCTATATACAACATTATCTAATCTGCTCTCTAATATTTGTAGTAAGTTTTCACCTGTTATTCCTTTTTTATTAGATGCCATTTCAAAATATCCTCTAAATTGCTTTTCTCCAACTCCATAGTATGATTTTGTTTTTTGTTTTTCTCTTAATTGAGTTCCGTATTCAGAAAGTTTTGCTCTTTTTTGTCCATGTTGTCCTGGAGCATAATTTCTTCTAGAAATACTGCATTTGTCAGAATAACATCTTGAACCTTTTAAGAACAATTTTTGTCCTTCTCTACGGCAAATACGACATTGTTCGTCTGTATAACGTGCCATCTTTTTTTTACACCTCTTTCATAATTTTTTTAATTTTTTTTATTTTATTTTCTTATATATATCAAAATTTTGTATAATATTTTTATTATACTCTTCTTCTTTTTGGTGGTCTACATCCGTTGTGTGGGATTGGTGTAACATCTTTAATGCTACTTATTTCTAATCCTGCTGCTTGTAAAGATCTTATTGCTGATTCTCTACCTGCTCCAGGTCCTTTAACATATACTTCAACAGTTTTTAAACCATGTTCCATAGCTGCTTTTGCTGCTTTTTCAGCAACTTCTCCAGCAGCAAATGGTGTACTTTTTCTTGAACCTTTGAAGCCTTGTCCTCCAGCACTTCCCCATGATATAGTATTTCCATTTACATCTGTTATTGTTACTATTGTATTATTGAAACTAGAATGAATGTGAGCTGCTCCTTTATCAATGTTTTTTCTATTTCTTCTAGCTACTGTTTTTTTTGCAACATTTTTATTAGCCATTTTTTCTTATTTCCCTCCTTAAATTTGAGTATTAAAAATCAAAAATTTATTAATGTCTTATTTTGTTTCTTTCTTTGATCTACTTACTAATTTTCTTGGACCTTTTCTTGTACGAGCATTAGTTTTTGTTCTTTGTCCTCTTACTGGAAGTCCTCTTCTATGTCTTATTCCTCTGTAACATCCAATTTCTGTAAGTCTTTTTATATTAAGAGCTACTTCTCTTCTTAAATCACCTTCAACTTTATATGATTCGTCAATAACTTTTCTTATGCTATTAACTTCATCATCAGTTAAGTCTTTTACTCTTGTGTCTGGATTAACTCCAGCTTTTGCTAATATTTTGTTTGAGCTAGCTACTCCTATACCATATATATATGTAAGTCCTATCTCAACTCTTTTTTCTTTAGGTAAGTCTACTCCCGCTATACGAGCCATGTTTTTTTGCACCTCCAAATTATTTTTTTCTTAATTAAAATTTATTTGTTTTGTCCTAATCTTTTTTAAAGGTGAAATGCATCTATTTTTAAAAAATAGATCTTTAAAATTAATTTTGGACATATATATAAACACAAATTAGATAAGTTAACAATATTGTTAAACAGCCGCTACCTCATTTGTGTTATAAACTTAAGGAATTAACCTTGTCTTTGTTTGTGTTTAGGGTTTTCACAAATAACTCTAATTACACCTTTTCTTTTTATAACTTTGCATTTATCGCACATTTTCTTTACTGATGGTCTAACTTTCATTTCTTTGCACCTCCTTAAATGTCTGCGAACATTCCTTAGCTTGCCGCATTCCACTTGGGCTAAGGAATTTCCTTCGCCTGGTGAATAAGTTTTGTTCTCAAACTAAAATCTTTTATATATTGGGTTAATTTGCGTTTCAATTTTAATAAAATTTATTTTGCTCTCCAAGTAATTCTTCCTCTTGTTAAGTCATATGGTGATAATTCAACTTTTACTTTGTCTCCTGGTAAAATTTTTATGTAGTTCATTCTTAATTTTCCTGAAATATGAGCTAATATTTGATGTCCATTTTCAAGTTCTACTTTAAAAGTTGTATTAGGTAATGTTTCAACAACTATTCCTTCTACTTCTATAACATCTTCCTTTGCCAAGTTATTTCCTCCTTTTTTAAGAACACATAAAATCTATAAACATATATCTTATGTGTATAGATTTTTGTTATCTCTTTTACCAGATTTTGTTAAAAATCCAGTTTTAACTCATTTATTATATAACATTTTTATATAATTGTCAATATTTCTGGCTCATTTTCTGTAATTAAAATTGTATTTTCATAATGAGCTGCTAAACTTCCATCTTCTGTTACTATTGTCCAGCCATCGTCAAGCTCTAATATATTAGGATTTCCTGCTATTACCATAGGTTCTATTGCAAGTGTCATACCAGGTTCTAGTCTTATTCCTCTACCTGCTTTTCCGTAGTTTGGTATTTCTGGTTCTTCATGCATGTTTTTTCCTATTCCATGCCCTTCAAATTCTCTTACTACTGAAAATCCTTGCGATTTTACATATTCTCCTATTGCATGTGAAATATCACCAATTCTATTTCCTTTTCTGGCATATTTTATTCCTTCAAAAAATGCTTGTTTTGTAACTTCTACAAGTCTTCTTGCTTCTTTTGATACATTTCCTACCATTATTGTTCTTGCAGCATCTCCATTGTATCCGTTTTTTAGTGCTACTAAATCAATACTTACTATGTCTCCATCTTTTATTATTTTTCTTTTTGATGGAACTCCATGTATAACTTCATCATTTACAGATATACATGTTGCAGCAGGGTATGGTGGAACTCCTTTTATTCCTGGATTATATCCTTTTTCAGCTGATATTGCTCCATTTTTTTTCATTGTTTCTTCTGCAATTCTATCTAAATCTGCTGTTGACATTCCTGGTTTTATTGCTTCTTCTATTGCTTTGTGTGTTAAAGCTGTAACTCTTCCTGCTTCTCTCATTAGTTCTATTTCTCTTTTTGATTTTATTGTTACCATTGTTCTCCATACTCCTTTTCTTTTGATATAGTTTATTTTTTTATGTCTTTAACTATATCGTTTGCAACATCTTTTCCCATTCTGTTTATTGATATACTTACTGTTTCTGTTCTTAATACTCCTTTGTTTTTATAGTATTCTACTAATGGACTTGTTTTTTCTTCATATATTTCTAATCTTCTTTTTATTGCTTCTGGGTTTGAGTCATCATCTCTTTGTTTTAATGGTGACCCACATTTGTCACAAATTCCTTCTTTTATTGGTGGATGTAGTTTTACATTGTATGTTGCTTTACAATCTGGATTTGTGCATACTCTTCTTGTTAACATTCTATCTATTAT
Source organism: uncultured Clostridia bacterium (assembly GCA_944386165.1). GTDB lineage: Bacteria > Bacillota > Clostridia > TANB77 > CAG-508 > CAG-269. The sequence goes on along the minus strand of CALXAA010000015.1, from coordinate 33,660 downwards.
TTCATCTTTAGGAGTTACTAAATTTATTACTAAATCAATTTTTTCTCCCTTGGCATTTAGTATTTCATCTAATTTTTTAGCTTGTTCTATTGTTCTTGGGAAACCATCTAATATTACACCATTTTTTGCATCATCCCATGTAAGTCTGTCTTCTACCATTGGTACTGTTATTTCATCTGGAACTAAATTTCCTTTTGAAATATATTTGTCTGCTTCTATTCCTAATGGTGTTTTTTCACTAATATTTTTTCTAAATATGTCTCCTGTAGATATTTGTAACATTCCAGTTTGTTCACAAATTGCTGATGCAACAGTTCCTTTCCCTGTGCCTTGTGCTCCTAACATAATAATATTCATTTTTTTAATTTCCTTTCTTTTTATTACTTATCTCTATTTTGACTTATTTATTTTACTCTAAAAACGTAAAAATAGCAAGACTTTCTTGCTATTTTTTCAAAATTTTAATAAATTATACTAATTTTCTTTTTTCTTTCCAAATGTAATATCTTGGAATAAAAAGTCTTTTACTTTTTGCCATGTAATTTCTTGATGTAAAAATTCATTTATTTCATTTTCTACTTTTTGTCCATATGGTGTAAGTTCTATTTTTACTTCATAGAATAATTTTGATTTAAATTTATCCCAAAAACTTCTTTTTGCTGGTAAGTTTTGTTCTGCATTTGGATTAAATTCAAACTGTGCCATATAATTATCTTCTGTATTTCCTTGTGTATTTTCTTCTAATTTAACTCCTCCATATACTCCAGAAACTTCTTCAATATTTGCCATATTTCATCACTTTCCTTTCCTAAAGCTAGTCGAAAAAAATTCCAACCATTTTTCCTTTGTAATTTTTATATAACATTTTTTCTTAATTTTCAAGAACATTTATATTAAGTTTTCATTACAAAAATATTACATTTTTTGTTTTGGCTAATCTGTACAACCAATTACAAACTCAATATCTGCTTTTTTTATTTTTATATTTTTAAGTTTATTTTCTAAGTTTTCTTCTGTTTTATATTCTACTAAAATATAATTTTGGGTATGACCTTTAAATATTCCTTCTTTTGATTCTTCAAATAATACTTGAACAGTTTTTCCTATTAGTTTTTCATTATATTCTTTTTGGTTTTTGTTGGATAATTCAATTAATTGCTGACTACGTTTGTTTTTTATGTTGCCTTGTATTTGATTTGGCATTTTGGCTGCTAATGTTCCTTTTCTAGGCGAATATGGAAAAACATGCATTTTATAAAATTTAATATCTTTTAAGAATTGATATGTTTTATTAAATTCCTCATCACTTTCTCCTGGAAAGCCAACTATTACATCTGTTGTAAGTATTACATCATCATAATATTTTCTAAGTCTTTGTGTTATTTCTTTAAATTCTGAAGTTGTATATTTTCTATTCATTCTTTTTAATGTTTCATCACACCCACTTTGTAATGACAAGTGAAAAGAATGACAGATTTTGTCAAGTTTTGTTAGTCTTTGCATAAATTCTTCTGTAATTATTTTAGGTTCTAATGAGCCTAGTCTTATACGTAATATACCATCTATTTTATTTATATTTTCTAATAAATCTATTAATCCTATGTTATCATCATCAAAATCTTTACCATATGATGCAAGATGAATTCCTGTTATTACAACTTCCTTTATTCCTTTTTGTACAATATTTTCTATTTCTTTAATTACACTTTCGATCTTTCTGCTACGTACTCTTCCTCTTGCATATGGAATTATACAATATGTACAAAATTGGTTACATCCATCTTGAACTTTTACTACTGCTCTAGTTTTTTCTGTATATGAAATTTCTCCCATTTCGTCAAATTCTTTTTGTTTTGATATATCATTTACATATATTAATTTGTTTTTTTGTTCAAAATATTTTTCTACATATTTTACTATGTCTTTTTTTTCTTCATTTCCTAGTACCATATCTATTTCTGGCATTTTTTCTAGCTCTTCTTTGTAACTTTGAGCATAACATCCTGTTGCTACTATTATTGAATTTTTATTTTTTGCTTTAACTTTTCTTAATGCTTGTCTTGATTTTCTGTCTGCTATATTTGTAACTGTACAAGTATTTACTATACATATATCTGATATATCTTCATCTGCATCAACTATTTTATATCCACTTTCTTGAAATTTTTGAATCATTCCATTTGTTTCATATTGGTTTACTTTACAACCGTAATGTTATAAATGATACTTTTTTAAAATTGCTATTTTCCATAGATTTTCACTTTCCTTCTAAATGTTAACACTTTATTTATTAAATATTGGTATTTTATCATTTAATGTTGCTCCTATTATGCCTGCATCACTACCAAGTTTTGCAAGCTCTAATATTATATCATTTCTTTTGTTAAATAGCAAATTTCCTGTTAAAATTTGTTTTTTAAGAGGTTCTAGTAATATTTCACTGTAATCTACAAATCCTCCTCCAAGTACAATAACTTCTGGTTCAAATATATTTATTAAATTTGATATTCCTATAGCTAAGTTTTCTATATATTGGTTAATAAAGTATTTTAATCTAAAATCATTTAGATTATTTATTAAAAATTCTTTTATGTTTTGATTGTCTAAATTTGTTAATCCAAATTCTGTTGCTATTTTTTCTTTAAATCTTTTTATACTTCCATAAGCTTCAAAACAACCTCTTTTACCACAATTGCATAATATTCCGTTTTTTTGTATTATCATATGGCTAAATTCGTAACCTGGAACATTTTTGGCTTCTAAGACTTTCTGATTATATATTACTGCTCCTCCAATTCCTGTCCCAATACATAAAAATAATCCATTATCAAATTCTTTAAAATTTCCATATTTTAGTTCTGCTAAAGCTGAACATTTTGCATCATTTTTTATACTTGTTTTTAAACCAGTTGCTTTTTTTATTATCTCAGATATATTGTAATTTTCTATTCCTAGATTTACTGCTTTTATTATTGTTGTTTTATTTACTGTACCTGGGACTGCAATGCCAACAGATTCTATGTTATATAAATTGTTATAGTAATTTATATTTTCAATAATAAATTTTTCCATTTCTATTTTTAAGTTTTCTTTTTTTATTTTATCCGGATCTACTATTTTATTATCACTTACAATGTATTTTTCTTTTTTATCTATTATTATTCCTTTTTCACTTACTACTCCAATTCCAATATGACTTCCACCTATGTCAATTCCAATCTTCATATGCCTTTTCTCCTTATAAAGATGTTATTTTCTTTCAATTTTTAACTCATATGCTATAGCTATATCTTTTTTTGTTGTGGCAGTAATATATCCAACATTTCCTTTTACTATGTCTGGAAATGATGTTTCTATCCTTGCTATTTCATTTGAGTTTTCATCTAAAAAGATTAAATATATTAAATATCCTTTTAAATCTTTATTAAGTGTATTTTCTACTTTTGCATTAAATATAGAAACGCCTTCACTTGCCTCTATTTTAATATTTGTAATTTTTAAATCATTAAATTCTATTCCATTAAATATTTTCTCAGAAGTGTTAACTTTTAATCCATCTTCTGCTATTTTACTATTAGTTAAATTATTCATATCTATTTCGCTTTTTTCTTGTGAAACACTAGGTTCCATATTAAAATAATCTTTATTGTCCTTTTTTGGTTTGATACTAAAAATCATTACTAAAGTTATAATTACAATTATAATAGCTATTACCATTAATAATAGTATTTTCTTATTTCTAATATTCAATTTAACCTCCATATATTTTATCATTATAAAGGGCTTCTTTTTTCTACGAAGCCCATTTTGTTTGCACTTTTATCATCTAATTAGTACCGGTACTTTCTGTGTTTTCCACTTGAGGTTTTAAAATCACAGTATATTCTTGTTTTGTTTCTGATTCATTTCCTACATTGTCAATTGCTTTTACATAAAGTGTATATGTTCCAACACTTAATTGTGTTTTATTTAATTCTATTGTACCAGTGAAATCTATATAATTTATACTTTCGCCATCTTTTACCCATGCATATTGGGCTTTGTTTAGTCCACTTGCTCCTACATCATTTGCTGATATTCTAATATTTAAATTAACTGTTTCATCAGGACTTTGTAATGTAAATGATTTTTGATTTGATTCAATATTTATTTCTGGAGCTTTATCATCTAAGGTTATTGTATATTTTTGACTTCTCTCTGATATATTTCCAACATTGTCTGTTGCTTTTACATATAAGGTATATGTTCCTATTTCTAATTGTGTTTTATTTAAATTAATTGTATCAGTAAAGTCTTCATATACGATATCTTCTCCGTCTTTTACCCATGCGTATTGTGATTCTTTTAGACCACTTACCCCTATATCACTTGCTGATAATTTTATATTTACACTAACTGTTTCATCAGGTCTAGATACTATGAATGAATTTTGAGCAGATTCTATATTAATTTCAGGTGCTTTATCATCTAAACTTATTGTATATACCTGAGTTGATTGTGTTTCGTTTCCAGCATTATCTCTAGCTCTTACATATAAAGTGTATACTCCATAAGTTAATTGTGTTTGATTTAATTCTAAAGTACCAGTAAAATCTATATAGTTTGCATTTTGTCCATCTTTTACCCATGCATATTGTGATATACTTAATCCACTTACTCCTGGGTCTTGTGCAGATATTGTAACTTTTAAGTCAATTGTTTCATTTGGTTTTGATACAATAAATGAATTTTGTTCAGATTCAATAGTAACAATTGGTTTTTCTGTATCAATATTACTTATTTCTATTTGTTTTTCTTCTATTACAGTTCCTTCTTCATTTAAAGTTCTTGCATAAATTATTTTGTTTTCTTTTACATTTAATCCTTGTAAATAATCATTTGTGTTTGTCCATATAGATCCATCTTCACTATATTGTTTTGTATTTGTAATAATATATGGATATTTTATTATTACATTAACACTATCATTTGTATATTCAGTTTTATCTGCAATCATTTCAATATTATCAACAGCTTCTGTTAATCCTGTACAATAATAATTATCTGAGTTCAAATAAGTATATGGCATATATCCTGTTCTAGGATTTATTATTCCATTATAAGTTGTTGTTTTGCTTTTACTCATAATAGTTCCATTATAGAAATTAAATGTGTGTGTATCTTCAGCCATTCTTACTCCATATGTTTCACCATATATTACAGGGCTTGTTTTTGTTAATGTATCTGTCTGATTTCCTATTGTTATTTGGTCTGATTGTATAGCATATATTCCAAATGCTTTTCCTTCTATTCTTCCTCCATAAACATTTGTTATTCCAATTGAATGAATTCCATCACCATACATTCCAACTACTTTTCCATCTTTCATCTCAACTATAGCATTATTATAAATTCCATAATATCCAAGTACTTCTCCTCCATTTATATTTACTACTGCTGTTGGAGAATAATTGTAAATTCCTCTAGCACTACTTTCTGTATATTGTGCTTCTACTTTTCCTCCATTTATGTTTACTGTTCCATTGTTATTATAAATTCCATAATAATAACCTCTTACCCATACATTATCATTAATGTTTATAATAGCCTTTTCATGGTCATTAAATATAACTCTATTTTCTTCTAATTTTGATAAATTTTCTATTATAACATTTCCGTTTATTGTAAGTTTTCCTTTATTTGTTATTGTATTGGTTTGAGCCTCATTTGTTGTAATTTTAGAATTTTCTTCTCCAGTTATTTCAAAATTTATATCTTCATTAATTGCAATATCTGATTCTCTTGTTAGTGCAAAATTTTGTAAATCTAATATAATATCTCTATCAACTACTACTTTAGATTTATCTGTGTATGTATTTAATAATTTAATTGTTGATGCATATTCAGTTGAAGCCATTTCAATTGCTTGTTGTAAATTTGTTGTATATTTATCTTCATCTATTGTATAATTTATTTGTGTTTCAAAAGTATTAACCTCTGAAATGTTTCCTGCTTCATCCTGAACCCATAAGTAATATACTGTATCCATATCCAAATTATTTAATGTAAAGTTTTTCGATATTTGGATTGACCAATTACTGTCTTCTGTGGGCGGTGTACTATCTTTACTTAAATAAATTTGTTTTATCCCTGATAGTTCTTCTGTTACATTTACTTCTACATCAACTCTGTCCTCATTTGCTATTAATTGTGTTTCAACTACAGGTGCAGTTTTATCTATTCTCATTGGATAAGAACTTGATTTTTTACTATAATCTTGTGTTTCTTCATCATAAACAGCTCTAAAATATAAGGTGTCTGCATATCCTTCTAAAGTATATCTAAATGTTACATCATTTCCTTTTTTATTATAATCTGCAAAATATATAAAATATGCTGGAACTATTATTGGACTTACGCTAAATGTATCTGTTCCTAAAGATGTGTTGTCATCTTTATAATATCCAAAATGAACAAAGTATTTTTTTCCTCCACTTAATAGTTTATATTCTTCAGCTGTTTCTTCTCCTGATATTTTTATCCAATAGTCATTATTTGCGTCAAAATCTATTGGTTCTTCACTTTCTGTTATATCTACATATCCAAAGTCATGGTTTTCTTCACTTGAAACTTTTGCAGTAATACTAACTAATACATTCAACCATGTATAATCTGTTAAGTCTATTATAAAATATCCTTGAGCATTGGAATTATTTATATTAGTATTGTTTGCTTTAATTCCGGCATTTTCATCTAATTCAAAATAATAGTTCTCATTCCCTTTATAAATTGTTTTTAGCATTGCTTCTATAAAACTTATGTAATCAAATCCTGATAAGTCCATCATGTCTGTCCAGGTATATCCATTTTGTGAATATTGATATTTTTGAACAGTTTTTCCTGATTCACTTGTGTCAATTGTTAAATGTCCATATACGTCCTGATTAGTCCATTCTCCATTATAGTCTTCTCCATTTTCATCAGTATATTTCATAACTAATGTTGGTACATTTTTGTCTATTAATATATAGTATTTTTCACTTGTTGCAATATTTCCAAGGTTATCTTCTGTTGTAACTGTAACTGTATAAGTTCCAATTTCTGTTAAAATAACTGGTCCATCTATGTCTTGCCATTCTGGAACAGTTAAGGAATTTTTTAATATTGTCATTTTAGAACTTTTATGTCCAGATTCGGCATCTGTTCCATCAACTTTCTCTACATAAACATTATAACTTGTCCATTTTCCAAAACTGTATTTTCCAAGTTCTGTTATATTATCATCTGGGTCAAGCTCTATTGCATTAATAGTACCTGGTGTTGGCTTTTCATTATCTATATTAGCAACTGTTATTCTATCTGATTTGCTAATTTCTTCATTATCATTTTTTACATAAAATCTATATATACCGTTTTCTTTTATAACTATTTCTTTAGTGATATTTGAGGTTTCATCATCTGCAGCTTCTGTCCATACAATGTCATTAATATTTTGCCCCTCTTCAACAAATGCATAAAATGCTATATTTCTTTCAGTCCCCTCTTTTTTTTCCGCACTTCCAACTAATGTTATTTCTTTTACCCAAGTATTGTTTAAACTTGGATCTTTATATTGAATGGTTACATTCATATCTTGTTCTGATAGATCTTCTTCTTCTTTTTGAGCATAATTGTTTTGTATTTGTTCTAAATTTTCTTCTACCCCTTGAGATTTATATACCAGTTTTACATATGTAAGTGCTAATACTATAGAAAAGAAAACACATGCTACCAAAACATATAATGTTATTGATCCTTTTTCTTTATTTTTTCTTTCATTCATTAGTTTTTTATCTCCTCTTTTCTCTTATGCCTCTAAAAATAATTTATCATAAATTGTAGAAATAAGCAATATTAAAACAAAAAAAATAATTTGATTTTTTTGGAATTTTAGAGTACAATTGAATGTAGAAAGGAACCAAAATTTATGAATATAAAATTAATAGCAAAAAATCCAGTTGCATATCATAATTTTAATATTGAAGATAAATATGAAGCAGGTATTGTTTTATCTGGAACTGAAATAAAATCAATTAGAGCAGGTAAAGTTAACTTAAAAGATAGTTATGCTTATTTTAAAGATGGAGAATGTTATATTTGTTCTATGCACATAAGTCCTTATGAACATGGCAATATTTATAATAAAGATCCTTTAAGAGATAGAAAATTACTTTTAAATAAAAAAGAACTTAATAAACTTTTTGGAAAAATTAAACAAGATGGTTATTCTTTAATACCTATAAGTTTATATTTTAAAGGTAGTTTTGTGAAAGTTGAACTAGGTTTAGGTAAAGGAAAAAAACTTTATGATAAACGTCAAGATATAGCAAAAAAAGATGCTGAACGTAGAATGCAAAAAGCATTAAGGCAAAAAGCTAAGGAAGTAATATAAATTTCTAAGGCTCCAAAACTTTTTTACAAAATAAGTTTTGGAGCCTTAATTATTAATTTATTATTATATTTTATGCTTTATTTGCTGAACCAAATACATCTTTAATTTTATGAGAAACTGTTTCTTTAACAAGTTCTCTTGCTGGTTTTAAGTATTTTCTTGGGTCAAATGCACTTGGGTCTTCTACAAATACTTTTCTAATACCTGCTGTCATTGCAAGTCTTAAATCTGTGTCAACATTTATTTTTGAAACTCCAGAAATACTTGCTTCATGTAATATTTCATCAGGAACTCCTTTTGCTCCTGGAATGTTTCCACCATATTGATTACACATATTTACTAATTCTGGAATTACTGTTGATGCACCATGTAATACTATTGGAGTATTTGGTATTCTTTGTTTTACTTCTTGTAAAATATCAAATCTTAAACGTGCTTCTCCTTTAAATTTGTATGCACCATGACTTGTTCCAATAGCTATTGCTAAAGAATCTACTCCAGTTCTTTTTACAAATTCTTCTGCTTGTGCAGGATCTGTATAAATTGCTTCATCTGCTTTTACATTTACTTCGTCTTCAATTCCTGCTAGTTTTCCAAGTTCTGCTTCTACTACTACTCCATGGCTATGTGCATAGTCTACAACTTCTTTTGTTAATCTAATATTTTCTTCAAAATCATATTTTGAACCATCAAACATTACAGATGTAAATCCATTATCTACACACATTTTGCAGGTTTCAAAATCTGGTCCATGGTCTAAGTGTATTGCTATTGGAATATTAGGATGTTCTTCAGCTGCTACTTTTACCATTCCCATTAAATAATTAATTCCTGCATATTTTATTGCACTAGAAGATGCTTGTAATATTACTGGTGAATTGTTTTCTGCTGCCGCTTCTACTATTCCTTGTATTAATTCCATATTGTTAACATTAAATGCTCCTATTGCAAATTTTTCTTTCATTGATTTTTCAAACATTGCCTTTGTTGTTACTAATGGCATATAAATCACTCCTTCTCTTTAGAATATTTAAAAATATTCATTATTAATTAACCAAGCATATTTTATTTCTAATTTTATTATTTGTCAAGCAAAAGAATTAATACTTACTGTAAAATTTTATTTTTATCCTTCACATTTGTAGCTTCCGCACATAGATTCATCTGTCTGGCTAGATTTTACATTTGGTGTAGGTACTACATTAATTGCTTGTAAAGTACAGCTCTTAGAATTTTTATCTTGATATATACAACTTCCTACTGTACAATTTATTTTTTGATTTTTTTCCATAAAATTCACATTCCTTTCGTCTAATAATTTTATGCATTTTTGCATTTATATTATTTGCTGATTTTTTTATTTTATTCTCAGTATATTTTTGGTCTTTTTATTTATAATAATTATTGAATAGTAAATTTTAATAGGAGGAAATTAACTTTGAATTCGAAAGTTTTTCTTTTTGCAAATAAAAAAGGAGAAATCAAAAATTTTTTAGAAAAATATGATAATAAACAAATAGAATTAGAAGATTCTCTTTATTGGCAAAAAGAATTTTCTAATCCTATTGAAATATCTGAAATAATAGCAGCTTTTGCTGATAATATTAACAAATTTAATTTAATAATGTGGATTTCTCTTGATAAAAATATTTTTATAAAAGTATCTTCTCTAAATTCAAATGATATTATAAAATATTTATTTGAAAGATATCCATATTAAGCTTTGGCATTTTGTTGCTTTTCCATTTTACTTACAACATATGTAATTGCACATGCAAAAACAATTAATATAAGTGATGGTGTATATATTCCTATTGGAATTCTTGTTATTGCAAATAAACTTATTAAAACCAATTCACAAATTACTGGAACTAAAACAGTATTTAAAATTACTGTAAAAATACCATTTTTATAATATTTTATAGTCATATATATTAATATAATTAATTCTGCAATTCCAAATGGTAAAATATATTTTTTAAACATATCCCTTATTCTTGTTGCAGGAACAGTTTCAATATCTGTTTCTTCTGCAGTTTGATCAAATTCGTAAATTTCCTTTACTTTATTTACTATTGAGTCTTTTTGTTCAGTAGATATTGAATTTGCTCTAATTGTTACCATATCACCATAAATTTCTATAATTTGTACCATGTTTGGGCTTCCAAGTACTTCATTTGCTATATTTTTTATTTTATTTAAATCTATTTCTTGTCCAACATAAATGTCAATTTTTTGACTATCTTTGAATCTTAATTCCTTATTTAAGCCAAATATTGAAGTTATAATTATACCAATAATTATAATTACTATCATTATTGCTAATATTATTAAGTTTTTTTTCTTCATTTTCTTAGTGCATGTTAGAAAACTAACATTTCTCCTTTCTTATTTATTCTTTTTTAGTTTTAAAAATGTTCTTGTTACAATAAAATTATATAATGCAATTAGTACTAATCCCCAGAACATTACCATTCCAAAACTGCTTAGGTTATCCCATTTTGTTAAACATGCTACAAGTGTTAATATAATAACTGGAATTAGTTTTAAATATATATCTTTATATGTTATTTTCATGGCTTCATTTAATAAATTTAATTTTTTTGTTTTTTGTAATAATTCTTGATTAAATTTTAAATTTATTAGTATAATAATTATTATTGCACATAGTCCTTCTACAGATATCATTACATTTGCATATCTAAGTACTAATGAATATATTGCTAAAAATCCAATAAATGAAATGCTTGCAAGTATTCCTGATACTTTATAAATTATACAATATACAATTAGCACTACTAATAATACAGCTAAAGCAGCAATTGCAAAATACATTAGTTGTGTTTCTGTTATGTTTGAATATTCATATCTATTTGAATATAGTTCATAACTTGTTGGCATTTTTCCAGAATCTTGTAGCATAGCTATTTCTGCAGCTTGTGAAATATAATTGTTTACATATGTTGAGTTTGATGTTTCTGTTCCTATTTTTATTGTTATTTTATTTTTTTCTATTTTTGAAACTTCATAAGCTGTTTCATCTATTGTTAAATTTGCTACTTTTTTTGTTTGTTCAGAATTTTCTTCTCCTGTGCTTTCTGTTCCTGTATTTTCTGTAGTTGTACTTTCTGCCTCAGTATTTTCTGTTCCTGTGCTCTCTGTTCCAGTACTTTCTGTTGATGCTTCACTTTCTTCTTCTATTCCATCTATCTCTGTTTGAAGTAATGCATATTCATTTAAAATTTCATTTAGTTTAGCTTGTCCTTCATCTGTTAATTCAATTTCTTCATATACTTGATAACTTCCTGAAGCATTAACATTATATGTATATTTTGCTCCTTTTATCATATCTTTATCTATAAGTATATCTTTAGAGTCTTTATCAATTATTTGAATTGTTGAATCTGCTGTTAGATAATATATATACATATCTGTATAATCATTTTCTGGTAACTCAACTCTTATGGTTCCATCATTTTTATTTAATGATATAGTATAATCTGTAGCTCCTAAATTATCTAATCTATTTTCTATTGTCTTTTTTACAGTTTCATAATTTTTTAGTTTGTCTTCTTGACTAATTTCTTCTTCATTATCTGAAGTTTTTACTTTTAGTTCTGCTACTCTTTGGCTGTTTATTTCTCTACCTAAATCATATCCTTTTACTTTGTTTTCCATTCTGTTTTGTGTTTGAATGTATATTCCTCCAAATGCTACTAATGTTAGCAATATAATTGCTAATGCTATTGTTAATATTTTTACTTTTCTCATTTTTTTGATCCTTTCTGTATTATCCTTATAATAATTTAGTTCCATTTATAACTAACTCAAACCATACTTGTAAATATTTTGCTGCATATTTACTCATCATTGTTCTTTCCATGAAAATTTGGAAATAGTCTAAAACTGGACAAATTTGTGTGTCTATTGTTAATTTTAATACAATCTTCTTTTCTTTAGCATTTACTTCTAATTCTGAATTTGTTACAGCATAATTTACTCTGTCATGTATATCAAATGTTGACATATTAGTATTTGTTACTCTTTCTCTATGTGCATCTGATTTGTCTGCTAAAATTAGTGCAGCTGATATTGCACTTACCGCTGTTCCTGTTTTTTCATCATGGTTTCCTATTGCACTTATTATTTCTGTAATTTCTTCAAGTGGCATATTCATACTTTTTAATATTTGATATGATAATATTGCTCCACTGTGTGCATGGTCTGTTCTATTTATAACATTTCCTATATCATGTAAATATCCAGCTATTTTTCCAAGCTCAATTGTTCTTTCGTCAAACCCAAGCTTTTCTAGAATTTCTCCAGTTCTTTTTGAAACAATTCCTATGTGTCTATGAGAATGTTCTGTGTATCCTAATGCTTTTATTTGTTTTTCTGCACCATTAATAAATGCTTGAACTTCCTCGTTTTTAATTACATCTTCTAATGTTATCATTGCAAACCTCCTTTTGTCTGTATAGATTTTACTTTATTTTTTTAAAAATATCAACCTTTTTTGATATTTTTTCCAATTTATTTTTTAATATTCTTAAATTGCATCTAATCCCCCCTCTAGAGAAAATATATTATTATATCCTATTCTCCTCATTAAATTATATGCATCATCACTTCTTCCACCATATTGACAATATAAAATAATTTGTTGATTTAATTTTGGAACTTCTCTATTAATTCTTTTTTCAATTTCATATTCTGGTATATTTATTGCATTTGGTAAATGTCCTTCATTATACTCTTGTGGGCTTCTTACATCAATTAATATGGCTCCCTTTGAAACCATATCTTTTAATTGTTCAAAACTTATTTTTTTTATTTGCATTCCTCTATTGTAAAACCTACATCTACAACATCTTCTACAAAACATAGCTTTTTCCTCCATTAGTTTATTATATGAAAAAAGAGCATAATGGTTCATAAATATGTAAAAAGCCCCAGCTAGAAATATTCTACTTTCTTATTCTGGGGCATTTTTTTATTTTAATATTAGCCATGCTATTACAAGTAGTCCAACTACTACTCTATATACAGCAAATATTTTGAAACTTCCTTTTTTTAAATAATTTAATAAGAATTTTATTACTATTATTCCAACTATAAAACTTACTAAAACTCCTAAAACAAATGCTATAATTCCTGTTGTACTTGCAACAGCGAAATAGTCTATAAAATCTCCTAATTTAAATACTGTTGCAGCTAATACTATTGGTGCAGATAACATAAAAGAATATTTTGCAGTTGATTCTCTCTTTACTCCCATTGCTCTACCTGTTGTCATTGTTATTCCTGAACGTGAAACACCTGGTATAAATGCTAATGCTTGTGATAAACCAATTAAAAAAGTTTGCTTAAATGTCATGTTTTCATAATCTGTTTCTGATTTTGCATTTTTGTCTACTAAATATAGTATAATTCCCATTACAATTAATGCAATTGCAATTATTAGTGGCTTTGTTAAAAGGTCTTGTGCATATTTATCTAAAATAAATCCTATAATTCCTCCAGGAATTGTTGCTGCCACTATGTACCAGAACATTCTACCTTCAGTAGAATCTTCTTTTTTGAATATTTTTTTAAATCCTCCTGCAATTAACTTTAACCAGTCTTTAAAGAAAAATATTCCTATTGCTAGTAATGTTCCAAAGTGTAAAGCTACATCAAAGCTTTCTGGAACACTCCAATTAAATATTGTTGGTATTAAATTTAAATGTGCTGAACTTGATATTGGTAATAATTCTGTTAGTCCTTGAACTACTCCTAAAATTACTGCTTGATATATTTCCATTTTTTTCTTCCTTTCTCTATTTGTATATTTCTTTTAATATATTATATATAGTATTTTTTATAAATTCAGCTGATGTTGTAGGAGCAACTCTACCTGGAAGAGAAAGAGCCCAAATTAATTTAAGGTTTCGCTCTTTTACAACTTTTTTGTCAATTCCTCCTGGGTTTGATGCTAAATCTATAAGTAAAACATCATTTTTAACATATTGTAATTTTTGTTCTGTTAAAATAATATGTGGAACTGTATTTATTATTATATCAAAATCTTTTAAGTTCTCTCCAATGTTATTTATGTTAGTTGATTTATGCCCAAATGCTTCTATCCATGCAAAATCTTCGTCTTTTCTAGCTGCACATGTAACTTTTGCAGATAGTCCTGCAAGTTTTCTTGCTAATACTTTTCCTATTCTTCCAAAACCTAAAATTAAAACTTCACTACCATGTAAAATTCTATTTGTGTTTTCTATTGCAATTTGTATTGTTCCTTCTGCTGTAGCAATTGTGTTTAATACAGCAAGTTCTTCCCTTTTCATAATATCTATTATTTCAATATATTCATCATTTGCCATTTCATAAACACTAGGTGAAATGCTACCAGCAATTAGTACTTTTGCATTTATATTATGCATCATTTCTCTTATACTTAGTTCTTTATCACTAAATGGCATATTTACTGTATTTCCATTACTTGAAAATGGAATTGGACCAATAACTATTTCTACATTTTCTATTGCTTTTTTTATTGAATCACATTCAATAATGTTTGCAACATTTTTTATATCATCTGATTTTTCAAGACCATATACATATATTTCATTTTCTTCTTTAGCAAGCATTGTTGCTAATTTTACTATTCGTAAATCTCCACCAATAATGGCTATTTTATTTTTCATAATACCTCCTAAATTTTATACTATTTATAGTATATTAAATTTAAGAAATTTTATGAATTAGTTTTCCCTTTCTTTTTCTTTATCTTTTTTATTTATTTCTTTATTTTCATTTCTACTTATTTTTAAATCTGCAAATCCTATTTTTTTGGTAATTTCTACTGTTTCTTCCAAATGTTTTTTTGCCATTAAT
Source organism: uncultured Clostridia bacterium (assembly GCA_944386165.1). Taxonomy (GTDB): domain Bacteria; phylum Bacillota; class Clostridia; order TANB77; family CAG-508; genus CAG-269. The sequence goes on along the minus strand of CALXAA010000015.1, from coordinate 18,365 downwards.
TCTTTTTTAGATAGTTTGTGTGGCTTTTCTTCTTCTACTTCTAAATTAAATGGTATAGATAATTTTGCAATTATAATTGCAAATGTTACATCTTTTTTTATTTTATCTACTATTCTTTTTGGATCATCTTGTATTGCAACATTTGCATATTGTATTGCTTTTTCTTTATCATTTTTTATTAAATATATTTTTGCAAGTTCTAAATAAGCATCTGCTCCTAGTTCTTCATCATCAACAATTTCCCAAAGATATCTTTCTGCTTCTTCTAATTCTTTATACATTATTGCAATTTCTGCAAGACTATATTTTGTATTATAGACAATTGAATTTAATTCTGCTGCTTTTTCATAATATAATTTTGCATTTGCAAAGTCGTTTAACATTGTATATACAATTCCTAGATTATAGTTTAAATCAAAACTTGTTGGATTATATTTTAATGCTTCATTATAAATATTAGCTGCTTCTTTAAAATCTTGTTTTTCTATTAGTAAATCTCCTAAAGCTATTGTTGCTTCTGGATAATCTGGCTTTTTACTTAATAAGTTTGCAAGTGTTTCTATTGCTTCATCTTTTTTGTCTAAATCTGATAATAATGTTCCAAGCTTAAAATATGATTCATAGTCTTGTTTATTAATTTCTATTACTCTAGCATATTCATCTACAGCTTTACGTTGTCCACCTTCTTTTTCATAAATCATTGCTAACATTTTGTGCCCGTTATAACTTTCTGGGTTTTGGGTTACTAAATCTATTAGTAGTTTTTTGGCTTGTTTGGTATTTCCTGTTAATAAATAAAACCTTACTAGATTTAAATACAATAATTCTTTAAGATTACCTGTTGCTTTTTTAAGCAAGATTACTGCAATTGGTATAACTATTGATAAAAAGTATACTATTAATTCCACAAATATGTTCATTTCTGCTGGATTGTTATATACATCTATAAATTTTATTCCAATTCCGCAAAGCAACTATTGCAAGTACTGTAACATATATTGTATCATTTTCTTTTACTAGTCTGTAAAAAATATATACAAATAATGCAAATGCCGATATTGTAAAGATTAATGTTTCTATTAGCATATTTATCATTCCTTTTTATTAAAATATTTTAAAAACTTCTTCCTGATGAACCCATATATTGTTCTTGTATTGCTTCATTTGCATATTCCATTTTTTCTTTAAGGTTTTTACCTGGAGCTTTTTTTAGTTCTTTTTTATAGCCTTCAACAGACATTTTATTTTCTTCTGCTGCTTCTTTTATTTTTTCTTCTATGTCTTGAGCAATATCCATAATAGATATTTTTTCTTCTCCTTCATGTTCAACTAGTTCTTGAATAGTCATTCCTGTTATTTTTGACAACTCTCCAAATGTTAAACTTGTTCCTGGAATTTCTTGTTCTTCATCTGCTATAACTCCGTTTTCAATTCCACCACTTTCTTCCATAATTTCTCCTGCACCAATTGCAGTTTTAAGTGCTTTATTTGATGTTCCATTAGAATCTTTTCCTGAGTAAAGGTCAAAGTCTTTTCTTTGTCTCATTGATTCTACTCCATCACCTTGAAGATTGCCTTCAGCTTTCATTCCAACTGGTCTTGCAACTCTTTTTTGATCATGAATAGTATCATTTCCACATGGCATTACCTCAACTGTTTCCATGTCTAGTTCACCATAATTTTTTGCATCTAATGTTATTGCAATTTCTTTATTATTTTCACTTGTTTTTAATAATGCTAATGGAACTTTTTGTTCAATTCTTTCTCCATTTTCATTTATACTTATTATAGGCTCATAGTTTGTTCCAGCAGTTTGAACATTTTCATTTAATTCCCACTTTTCACTAAGTTCGCCATTTTCGCTCATTTGATAATGTTTTTGTAGGATAACAAAACTTCCTAATGTTTCTGAATATGCCATAGCATACTCTGAATCATTATTAAATACTTCTGGCATTCTTTCTTCTAGGTGTCTATCTGTAATTTTTCTAAAATTAGTTATTCTTAGGTCTTGTCCTTGTTCTGTTAAATCTTGTTCAGCCTTTTTTTCATCATCATCTTTTTCTTGTTTTTGTTCTTGTTTATCATCAACTGCTTTATCTTTATTTTTTTCTTCTCTTATAATTCCACCTAGTCTGCCTTTTTCTTTATCATTTTCGTTAAAAATAGAATCTACGTCTAATGTTCCATCTCCTAATACTTCTTTAAATCCATCTATACAAAAAATGTTTCCATCTTTGTCTAAAGCGATTTTTTCTTCTATAGTTTTTTCTCCATTTTCGTTTTCTTGTACCCAACGGAAATGGTATTCCATATCTCCTTCTTTATTTCTTTCTATTGTAATATACATATCTTCTAAAACTAGTGGTCCCATTTCTGTATTTATTACAAATTCTTTATAATATCTGGTTTCAACTACTGTGCTTTCTTTTTCTTGAATAGCTTGTTTTACACTTAAGTCAACATTAACTAATTCTTTTAATTTTTCTTTATCCATTTTTGTTTTCCTTTCGATTATAAAATTTCACCAATTAAGTCATAATCTTTTACGTCAGTAATTTTAGCTGTTACAAATGAATTTATTTTGTCTTCAAAATTATTATTTTTTATATATATAATTCCATCTTCTTCTGGCACATCTTGTTTTGTTCTTCCTATTAAATATTTTCCATCAAATGATATATCTTCAATTAATGCTTCTACATTTTGTCCTATTTTATTTTTTAGTTTTTCATTTGATATTTTTTGTTGTATTGCCATAATTTTATTATATCTAGATTTTTTTGTATTGCCATGAATTTGATCTGGAAGCCTTGCTGCTGGTGTTCCATCTTCTTTTGAGTACATAAATGTTCCTAGTTTATCAAATTTTGTTTCTTTAACAAATTCTTGTAATTCTTTAAAATCTTCTTCTGTTTCACCTGGGAAACCAACAATTAAACTTGTTCTTAGAACTACATCTGGTATTTCTGTTCTAATTTTTGCTATTAGTTTTTGAATTTGTTCTTTATTTGTTTTTCTGTTCATTCTTTTTAAGATTTTGTCTGATATATGTTGAATTGGTATATCAAAATATTTACAAATTTTATCATTGTTTTTAACAACTTGTATAAGCTCATCTGTTATGCCTTCTGGATATGAATATAAAAATCTTATCCATTTTATTCCTTGTATTTGTGCTAGCTCTTCTAAAAGTTCTGCTAATTTTGATTCTCCATATATGTCTACTCCATATTTGGTTGTGTCTTGTGCTATAACAATTAGTTCTTTTATTCCTTTTTGTGCTAACATTTTTGTTTCTTCTAAGATTTCTTCCATTTTTCTACTGATGAATTTGCCTCTTATGTATGGAATTGCACAATATGTGCACATATTGCTACATCCTTCCCCAATTTTTAAGTATGCATAATTTTTACCTGTTGTAAGAACTCTTTCATAAAATTCGTTAAATGTTGGCATTTTTAGTTGTTGGATTTCAGAAACTTTTGATATGTGTTTTGTTTTGCTTTTTTCTACTTTTTTTCTTTTTATTAAATCTTCAATTTTGTTCCAAAGTTTTTCATATTCATCGATTTTTATAAATAAATCTACTTCAGGTAATGATTTTACTAATTCATCGTAATATCTTTGTACTAAACATCCAATTACAATTAGGTATTTACATTTTTGTTTTTTATATTCTGCCATTTCTAAAATTGTGTTTATTGCTTCTTCTTTGGCAGATTCTATAAAACCACATGTGTTAATAACTATTATTTCTGCTAATTTGGAATTGTTTTCAATTTCAAAATTATGTTTTTTAAAATGACCTATTACAATTTCTGTATCTACTAAATTTTTGCTACATCCAAGTGATACAAATCCTACTTTCACTTTTTTTACATCCTTTCAATTTTAACTATTGTGTGCACAAATATGTTTTCTTGTTAATTCCATTAGATTTAATTTTGTGAATCCTTCTACTTGTGTTTTGGCTCTGTCTTGTTTTAATGTTTCTCTTAATAGTTTTTCTATTTTTTGTTTGTTTTCTTCTGTTTTCATATCTATGTAATCTATTATAATTATTCCACCAATATCTCTTAGTCTTAATTGTTTTGCTATTTCTATTGTAGCTTCATAATTTACTTTGTATATTGTTTCTTCTAAGTTTGTTTTTCCTGTATATTTTCCAGAATTTACATCAATAGCAACTAATGCTTCTGTTGGGTCTATTGTAATAAATCCTCCACAGTTTAACCAAACTTTTCTCTGATTTACTTTTTCTATTTGATGTTGCAAATCATATTTTTCTATTAAGTCTTCATTTTCTTCTAAATTTAGTTTTATATTTTGTATGTTCATTTTTCTTAGTATTTGTTCTAGGTCTTCGTAATCTTCTTTATTGTTTACTATAATAGAATTTATTTTTTCGTTTGGTAAATCAATTATTATTTTTTCTACTATACTTGGACTTTTATATAATAGTCTTGGTGTGTTTTCTCCTTTTTGGAAGTCTTTATATATTTCTTGCCATTGTTTATTTAGTTGTTTAATTTCCTCTATTATAACATCTTCTTTTTGTTTTTCTGCAGATGTTCTTATAATTCCTCCCATGTTTTGAGGTAAATTTTCTTTTACTATTTTAAGTAGTCTTTCTTTTTCTTCTTCATTTTCTATTTTTTGTGATATTGTTGTTATTGTGGTTTGTGGTAATAATATTATGTATTTTCCTGTAAGTTTTATATGTGTTGTTGTTCTTGCTCCTTTTTTGTCATTACTATCTTTTTGAACTTGTACTAGTAGTTTTTTGTTTATTTTTACAACATCTTTAATTTTTGCATCTTCACTTGCACTTATTTTTTCATCTGTTTGTGGAAGTATATCTTTTACATGTATAAAACTGTTTTTTTCTGTTCCTATATCAATAAATGCAGCTTGCATTCCAGGAATGATATCTTTTATAATTCCTGTATATATGTTACCTTCATTTCTTTTGTGTTTGTTATTTATATTGTCTTCATATATTTCAACTAGTTTTCCATTTTCAACAACTGCAATTGTTTTATTTTCTTCTTTTTTATTTATTATTATTTCTATCATTTTGTATTTCCTCTCATATTAGCAATTAATTGTATTTATTCATTGCATAATCTATATTGTTTTTTAGTATATCTATTACAGCATTTTTTGCAAGCTCTATGCCTTCATTTAATTTAGGTATTTCTTCTTCAGGTATTGCTCCTATTACATAATTTATTTCATCACCTTTAAACTCAGGTCTGCCAATTCCTACTCTTATTCTGCAAAAATCTTCTGTTCCTAGCATTTGTATTATGCTTTTCATTCCATTATGGCCTCCAGCACTTCCTTTTTTTCTTACTTTTATTTTTCCTGGTGCTATGTCCATATCATCATAAATTACAATTAAATTATTTTTTTCTATTTTGTAAAAATCAACTACTTCTTTAACACTGTTTCCACTTAAGTTCATATATGTCTGTGGTTTTAGTAGTATTACTTTTTGTCCTTCTATTATTCCAGAGCCATATAATGCTTGGAATTTTCTTTGTTTTACTTCTATTTTATATTTTTCTGATATTTCGTTTATTGTGTTAAACCCCATGTTGTGTCTTGTTTTATTATATTCTTCTTCTGGATTGCCTAATCCTACTATTAAATACATATTTTCCTCTTTTCTTTTACGTACTCTATTTTACTATGTTTTTGTAATTTTTTCAAGTGTTTTGGGTAATTTAGTGCCAGGTTGTGTCTGTGTGTCTGGGGGTTGTTTCTTTTTTTCTTAAAAAGAACTGAACTTTAAGGAAAGTTCCTAAAGTTCAGTTGTAGAGGTTGTTTTTTCTACTTCTTGTGCTTTGTTTTCATCTCGCATTTTTTCTAGTTTTTCAATTAATTCTTGTAATGTATTAATGTCTGTACCCATCATTTCCCAATCATTTCTATTATTTGAATCTGTTAAATTTTTATTTGCTTCAATAATTGCATCAATTATACCATCAATGTCTTCAGTATTATTTATTTCCAAGTTAACCGCTGATTGTGAAAGTAAGTTACTAATTGCACTATTTAAATCATCACCTATTGCAACTTTTGTTCCAGAAGCTACAATTACTTTTTCTAATGTCATAGGTTTATTTATATCATTTGTTCTGGTTTGATAAATTGTTTCTACATATAATAATGTGCTATTTATAGGAATAATTTTCATTTCTTTTGTGATTTTTACACCTGTAACATTTAGTTCTTCTAGTTCTGCGGAAATAGTTGAATCTTGTTCTATTAAATTATCTAATTGTACAGGTCCTAATATATTACTATCTGCTGAAAATTTGTATATTTTAAGTTCATTAGAAGTTCCGTTACATGTTCCTACTAAATATGATATTATATTTGATCTATTTTTTTGAGTATACATTTGCACTAATCCAAATTGTGTTTCACCGTTTGGTGTTTTTAGCATTGTATAATATGGCTCTAATATTGCTGAACTTGTTTTGGTTGTATTTCCATATGTTGCTAATGACCATATATCACTATTTCTATATAGAACATCTTCTTTTACATTATGATATACACTTAACTTTTCTGATTGTATACTATATAAAAATTCTGGATATTTTAATTGGTCTTGAATTTCTTGTGGAATTTCTTCTGTTTCGAACATTGAAGGATATATTTTTTTGTATGCTGCAATTATTGGGTCATTTATATCTGTTATATAAAATTTCATTTCTCCATTATATGCATTTATTATTACTTTTACTGAGTTTCTTATGTAATTTATATCTTGTTTTGTTTTATCTATTTCAATTGTTGTATATGATGAATATGGATATTTGTCTGATATTGTATATCCATCTATTACCCAATATATTTGTCCATCTAATGTGACTGTATATGGATTTTCATCATAAATTAAATATGGAAGTGCTGTTTTTGCTCTTTCTATAATGTTTCTATTTGTTAATATTTTACTTTGATTTGTTACTGATGTTGAAAATGCAAGTTTTATGTCTCCATTTCTAAGAGCTAGTATTAGTCTATCTATAAATCCAACTTGTATTCCTGAATTTCCTTCATAATTATATGTGTGTTCTACTCCATTACTATCAGTATAGTCATATTCTGATTTATTTTTTGTATTTGTAACTACTATTGAGTTTGTTTCAAGTCCATAATATATTCTTTGATTTTCATCTATGTCTTTTTGAATATATTTAATGTTTCCATCTTCTGTTGTTTCTGTTGCTGATATTAGAATTTGTCCTATTCCATGTGTTAGTTCATATGTTTTATTATTATATGATATTGATTGTTCTGCAATTTCTCTAGGTGCAACATATACAATTTGTTCTTTTCCTTCATTATTTATTACTGCTGTTGATAAATTTCTAAATGTATAATATCCCGCTTCTGTTTGAGTGTCTTCTAGACTTTGTTTTACCATATTTTGACTAATTAATGGTATATTACTTATTACTTCTTGGCTTTCTTCTACTTCTTTTTCTTGAATAGTGTTAGAATAATTTATATTTGTTTCAACTGCATTTATTCCATATGCTTCTTTTGTTGAGCTAATGTTTTCTTCTATATATCTTTTTTCTTTGTCAAATTCATTTGGTTTTATAAATATTACATCTGTTATTAACATTACAAAAAATAAAACTACTAAATATCCTGGAATTGATAATAATGTATACATTATTTTTCTGTTTTTATTTTTTATAAAAAATATTACTGATAAGACTACTGCTATTACTATAACTACTGCAAATATGTTATATCCCCATAATTTTATTGTAGATTCTATAAATCCAGCTCCAGTAAGTTTTATCTCTTCACCTATTGTTAAGAAGTTATCTGTTATTATGTTTTGTGTACTAAATATTGTTTGAATTGCTATTAAAATAGCACAAATTATTACATTTCTTAGTAATTTTTTTATTAATTTGCTTTTTCTTAACATTGTTCTGTCTATTCCGTCAAAGTATAGGTTAAATACTATAATGTAATATGCTGCCATATAAGCACTTATTAATATTAAACATTTTAATGCATAACTTATTATTGTTTCTATTAAAGGTTTTATAAACATATAGTAAGATATATCTAATCCAAATATAATATCTACTTTTTGAAATGATACATTACTTGCAAATAAAAGTACTTTTTCTACTAAATCGTTTGAAATTATTATACTTCCTATTGCTGCTACAATAAATATTATAGATTTATTTGGTAATTTAGGCATTTCTTTTTTTTCATTTTCAAAGAATTGTTTTAACCCTCTTTTTATTCCTATATTTGTTAATAACATAATTATTCCAATTACAAAAAAGCTTATTCCCATTATTGAATATTTATATTTTATATTTGTCCAAAAGTTTTGAATGTATTGAGCTCCAAGTTCTTCACATTCTAAATATTCACCTCTTAATGAAATATAAGTTATAAGAATATATAATAAAATAAATACTATTACTGATATGTTTTTTATTCTATTAAAAATTTTATTGTCTTTCATTTAATTCTCCTTTTTGTACTAGATTATAGCTTTTGCAAAATCTTCTGCATTGAAGATTTCCATATCATCTATTTGTTCCCCTACTCCTATAAATTTTACAGGTATGTTATTTTCTTGTACAATTCCTACAACTGCTCCTCCTTTTGCTGTTCCATCTAGTTTTGTTAATACTATTCCTGTTATATCTGCTTGCTCTTTAAATGCTTTTACTTGTGAAATTGCATTTTGACCAGTTGTTGCATCTATTACTAATAATACTTCTTTTGAGGCTTCAGGCATTTCTTTGTTTACTACTTTTTGGATTTTGTTTAATTCGTCCATTAAATATTTTTTGTTGTGTAATCTTCCTGCTGTGTCTATTATTAGTATGTCTGCATTATTTTGTTTTGTTTTATTTATTGCTTCATATACAACAGATGCAGGATCTACTCCTTCTTCTCTTTTTACTATTTCTGCTCCTGCTCTTTTGGTCCATATTTCTAGTTGTTCTACTGCTGCTGCTCTAAATGTGTCTGCTGCTGCAACTACTATTTTTTTGCCATTTTTTGCTAGTCTTGCTGCCATTTTTCCTATTGATGTGGTTTTTCCTACTCCATTTACTCCTATTACTAGTATTACTGATGGTTTTGTTTCTAGTTTTAAGGTGTTATCTGTTGTTTCTAATATTTTCTCAATTTCTTCTCTTAATAGTTCTTTTACTTGTTCTGCTTCTTCAACTTTTTCTTTTTTTATTCTTTGTCTTAGGTTTTCTATAATTTTTGTTGATGTTTCTATTCCTATGTCTGACATTATTAATGCTTCTTCTAATTCTTCTAGTAAGTCTTCATCAACTTTTCTAAAATTACTGAATACATTGTTTATTTTGTCATTTATTGAGTCTTTTGTTTTTGTTAATCCTTGTTTTAATTTTTCAAAAAATCCCATTTTTCTTTTTTCCTTTCTTGTTTTAAGAAATTTTTTATGTGCATATTTTATCACTTTTATAGTATAATTGCAATATTTATTAGTTTTAGTTCAAAAAAAATGAGTTCTATATATTATAGAGCTCATTTATAATACAAATAATAATTGTATTGCAGATATTATCATTGTTATTGTTGACATTGCAGTGTCCATAAATCCTTCTGTTGATTTGCCTTCTACATCTTCTATTGTGATTTCATATTTTTTTACTTCTGGTATTTTAAAATATGTGCTGATTTCTTTTTGTTCGCCTTCTGAGATGTTTCCAATTGATAGGTGTTGTGTTCCAAGTAAATTTTCTAAATCTGAGTATAGATTTATTTTTACATATTTTCCACTGAGTTGTGTATTGTTTACTATTAATTTTATTCTTCCGTTTACAGCTGTTGCTTCCATTTCTATAACTTGAATTCCATTTGGTATTTCTCCAATTCTATTAATGTTTTTATATGTTGTATTTATTGCTATATTAATTAGAATGTCTGAAAATATCCAAAATAGTATAATCCATAGTGCGTATTTTGCGAAAGTTTTTACTCTATTCATTATTGTCTCCTTATTCTTCTACCTTTTCAAACATGTCTTTTCCTACTCCACATAATGGGCAAACCCAATCTTCTGGTAAGTCCTCAAATTTAACTTCTTCTACATTGTCATCATATATATATCCACATGCCATGCATTTATATTTCATTTTTTTCACCTCCTAATTTATTATTATTTTAATAATTCTTATATGAATTATACATTGTGTTTTAATAAACGTCAATATGTTTTTTTATCTTTTTGGATACTTGTTTTAGTTCTCTACTTTTTTTGCATGTAGAACATTTCGATATAAACTGTAATCTGCACAAGTTGATAATGTTAAAATTCTATCACTTTTATCTAAGTCAACTTGGAAATCTACAATACTTCTTGATTCAAGTTCTTTTAAAAATTCTATATATTCTTCATCTGATGTGAAATTATTTGTTGTATAATATAGTTCTTTTTTTATATTATAAATTGAAAAAACTTGGTATGATTCCACTCCGTTTTCTGTAATATATGTAATATATAGATTTTCTTCATTATTGTACCATTCTGGTTTTAATATATCTTCTAAACTTCCAAACATTGAACCATCTTTTCTGTTGTGTCCATAAATTACTATGTTTTTATCTGTACCATCTAGTTTAGCTCTATAGTCTATAAATGGCCATCCAGCTGCATTGTATGATTGATCAAGACTATGTTTCAAGTAAAATGAGTTATCTGTTCCCTTTACTACAGGATAATCTACTTTAGTGTTATTTACTCTTATCCATCCTTTTACATTTGGGTTTATTTCTTTTAGTTTATTGAAATCTATTCCAATATTTGTGCTTTCATTTTTGTTTTCTTCATTTTCTTTATCTACAATTGCTTCTTCATAAACGACTTCCATCATTTCTTCTGTTTTGTTATTTTCTCTATACCAAATAACAATATATATAACACATAAAGTAATAATAAATAAAGATATTATTCTAAAAATGGGAATTTTTTTTGTTTTTTTATTTTTTGTTTTTTCATTTACAAAATTTTTTTCTTTTTTACTCATTTTTAATTGCCCTTCTTATATTAATATGGAGCTCTTGCCAAAAAACAAAAGCTCCTTTTTATTTTATATATTATTTCTTATTTTTTTTTAAAGAATAAACTACATTTGCTACTATAACTATAGCAATAATTCCAATTGCAATTAATACATAGTCACCTGTTTGAACTATTTCACTATCTTCTTCTGTTTTTTCTTCATTATTATTTGTTCCTTCTGTTGGTTGTTCTTCTACTGGTTTGTTTTCGTCTTCAATTGGTAACTCTTCTTCTGGTTTGTTTTCGTCATCTGATGGTTGTTCTGCTATTTTTGTATCTACATAACTTATAACATATGTAGAAAATTTATCTGTACTAAATTCTATTGCATTTTTATCAGATGATAAAGTAGTTTCTAATACTTCTGCAATACCATTATGTACTCTTATGATTTGATATGTTCTTTCATATCCTTCTGGTACATTTTTTAATTCTTCGTCAAGTGTTATTGTAAATTTGATTTTTTCTCCTAGTTCTTCAACTTTATCTAATTCTGTATTTTTGTCGGCATCTTTTACTAAAATACTTATATCAAATGCTTTTGCTATTGTTGCATTTTTAGCAACTTCTTCAATTGCAGATTTCTCTTCTTCTTGTATTTCTGATTCGTTTATGTCTTGAACTTCAATAACTGTTTTAACTTCTACTCCTGGATTATTTTTTATAGCATTTTGTACTGTTTCATTATTATTTAATATGTCACTTACAGCTTCATCTGCTATTATTCCAAGGTTTGAATCAGATTCAACTTTTGTTAGTTTTACTAAATTTTCATAAGCATTTTTTAATGCTGTTTGTGCATTTTGTATATCTTCTTTTGTTGCATTTATATTATCTAACACTGTTTTAGAATTTGAAAGAGCTGTTTCAAAATTATTATATGATTCTGTTGTATAATCTTCTTTTAATAAAGATTCAGCTTCATAGTTTGAAACTAATGTTTTTAATTCTTCATTGTTAACTCTAGCTATATAAGATCCTTCTCCATTTTCTTCTAGCATGTATTCATCTAGATTGGCAAGATTATCTTTTTCTATTTCTCCAGTATAAGTTCCACCACATAATGTTAGTGTTTCATTATCTGTTTTATCTTTGAATACAACATTTCCTGTATAATTTCCACTTAATACTCTAACATTTGCTTTTGCTGTACCATCAACTTTACCAGATAGTCTAATTGCTCTGTTTGTTGCATTTACTATTGTATCTTGTATTGTTACATCTATATTACCACATTGGTCATATGTGTTGTTTACAGCAATACCATTTTCAGTGTCTGTTATAGTACACTTATTAATTGTAACAGTTGCTCCTCCCCATACTTCTATTCCTGAAGATGCCCATTCTGTATATGTAGATTTAGAGTTTATTACATTTACATTTTGGATTGTTCCTGTTACTCCATCTTTAACTCCTGAACCTACTAAAATTCCTTTTGCAAGAATTGAGCTTTCTTCATTATCTGCACGAGTATTTTTGCAGTCAATACTTGTATTTGTTATTGTGAATTGTCCTGCACGAATATCAATACCTGCCCTATTAAAGTCTTTAATTGTTACATTATCTACATTTAATACTGGGTTTACTGCATCTTCTGTTACTTTTATAACTCCTAATTGTCCTGTTGTTGGAGCTTCTCCTCCAAATTGAGTAATTATGGTATTTTTAATTGTAACTGTACCACCTTTAATTTCTATATTAACAGATGGATCATCATTTTTTCCAGAAATTGTATTACCATTTCCATCAATTGTTACAGTATTACTAATTGTGATTTTTTCTTCTAAGTTGATATTTGATGTTAATTTTAATGTTGCACCTTCTTTTGAGTTTAAGTTGTCTTTTAACTCTTGAAAGTTTGCAATTTCGATTACATTATCACTATCTGTTGCAAATGCAGCCATTGGGATAACAGCAAATAACATTGTGGCTACTAATATAATAGCAATAATTTTTTTCTTAATCATTGTTTTTCCTCCTTTTAATTTTTTTCTTTTGAATAAGCTATTTCAAAATTCTACCTATAATCTATACTATTATTATTTTTTTGTCAATAGGATACTTGAAATATTTTTTTATGTCTTTAATTGTAACTTGATTTCCTTTTTTACATATGATATATCAAAAAAAGGAGTTTTCTATGGATTATGAATTATTAATGAATGGTAATGTAAAGATTGGTCAACATGCTCCAGATTTTAATGCTGAAACTACATATGGTCCTATATGTTTAGATGATTATAAAGGAAAGTGGTTAGTGTTTTTTTCTCATCCTGGAGATTTTACACCTGTTTGTACTACTGAAATGATTGCTTTTGCTAAAGCAATTTCTTATTTTGAAAAATTGAATACAAAATTACTGGGTCTTAGTGTAGATAGTAATCCTTCTCATTTGGAATGGATGCGTGATATTTACAATATGACAGGAATTGTTTTACCTTTTCCAATTGTTGCTGATAGAAATGGTGCAATTGCTAGAAAATATGGTATGATTTCTAATGATATTAGTACTACTGAAACTGTTAGAAATGTTTTTATTATTGATGATAAAGGCATTGTTAGAATTATTCTAGTTTATCCTTTAAATGTTGGAAGATTTATTCCGGAAATAATTCGTATTGTTGAGGCTTTGCAAATGGCTGATTGTTCTAAGAGTTCTACTCCTGCAAATTGGCTTCCTAACCAACCTGTAATTATGCCTGCTCCTCGTACTTTTCCTCTTCTTCAAGAAAGATTAAATTATATTAATCAAAATTGTAATGGTATGAGCTGGTATCTTGCTTTTCAAGAACCTAAGCAAGAATGCTTGAATGAAATTAATTGTGAAAATGATAATAATTGCTAAAATTTTTTTTATGAAGAGGGGATCCTAAATTAGGGTCCCCTCTTTGCTATTAAAATATTACTTCAACATTTTCTAGAACTATAGTTGGAATTTCTCTAATTCTATTGTTTTTGGCAAATAAAACTATTGTAAATCCATCTAATACAAATCCTCGGCAATCAACTATAATTGGATTCGGAAATTGCTGACATCTTGTATAATATTCTTTTATTTTTCTATATTTTGTTGTACTGGTATCTTGTAAATCTATTGATATCAACAAATCAGAAATTGGTGTTTGACTTATCCACTCATCTGGTAAAATATGTACCCATCTTTCTTGAAAATATTTTGTTCTAAAATATTCTCTTCGAAATAGCTCTTTTTGTTCGGGAACTTTAATTCTTCTATATGCTCTAAATTGTTCTGGTGTCATATTTTCTTTGGTTGAATTACATTTTCTACATGCTGGAATTAAATTTTGAGGTATTGTAGGTCCTCCTAAAGATCTTGGATAAATGTGATCTAATGTTATTTTTAATGGTTCAATGTCACTATTTACCCGACCACAGTAGTAACACTTATTTTTTCCTTTTTGTCTATAAGTTATATCATACATAATTTCATCAAATTTACCATGCCGTCTTAATAGTTTGAGTTTTCCTCCTTCTTCAAATGCTAGAATATTTTCATCTTTAATAAAAGTATAGCCTTTTGGAACCTCGATAATCATCAAAAGCCCTCCCTTGTTTTTTATTAATATATTACAAGTTTGGGCTTTAGTCAATATTATTAAATTATTTTATTCATCTTTTGCTGTATTTATTTTAAATAGTTTTAAAATTTCTACTATAACTACTGGTGCAAGTACTAATCCTATTATTTCTAAAACATTTCCCATAGGCAATATCGGAATACTAAATACTTCTCTTAGTCCAGGAATTACTAAGATTATTGCCATTAATAATGCTGATGCTCCTACTGCTAAAAGTAATACTTTATTTCCTAATATTCCTGTTTTGAATATTGAGTTTTTGTTATCTCTTACATTAAATACATGTACTAATTCTGAGAATGCTAATACAACAAATGCCATTGTTTCTCCAACTTCTATTTTGGTTTGTTCTAATGTTAGTCCATCTATTGGTTCTGTTGTTGTTGCTAGTCCAATTAAAAATGCTGCAAGTGTTAATAATCCAATCATTATTCCTTGATAAATAATTCTAAATGTTCTTCCTTTTGTAAATATTCCTTCACCTTTTTTTATTGGTTTTCTACTCATTATGTCTTTATTTGCAGGATCAAAAGCTAGTGCTAATGCAGGGAATGAGTCTGTTACAAGGTTTATCCATAAAATATGTATTGGTAATAATACTTGTATCATTGTTACATCTGTTATTCCAAACCACTGTCCAATTTGTGGTGCAAATAGTGTTGCTAGTAATAATACAACTACTTCACCAACATTACATGAGATTAAAAATTGTATTACTTTTAATATGTTGTCATATATTCTTCTTCCTTCTTCTACTGCTGATACTATTGTTGCAAAATTATCATCTGTTAAAATTACATCTGCAGCTTCTTTTGCAACTTCTGTTCCAACTTTTCCCATTGCACATCCTATGTCAGATGTTTTTAATGCAGGACTATCATTTACTCCATCACCTGTCATAGCTACAACTTCTCCATTTGCTTGCCATGCTTTTACTATTCTAACTTTGTGTTCTGGTGAAACTCTTGCATATACTGAATATTTTCTAATGTTTTTAGTTAATTCTTCATCTGAAATTTTGTCTAGTTCTGTTCCTGTTAAAGCTTCACTTTCTTCATTTAAAATTCCCAATTTTTTTGCTATTGCAATGGCTGTAACTTTATGATCTCCTGTAATCATTACTGTTTTAATTCCTGCTTTTTTACATTTTTCAACTGCTTTTTTTGCTTCTTCTCTTGGTGGGTCAATCATTCCAACCATTCCAACAAATGTTAAGTTGCTTTCAATAGTTTTCATTTCTGCTTTAGATGGCATATGGTCAATCTCTTTATATGCAAATGCTAATACTCTTAATGCTTCTCTTGCCATTTTTTCGTTATTTTCTCTTACCCATCCTACATAGGTCTCTAAGTTTGTCCTTACTTGTCCTTTATATAAGAATGAATTACAACATTTTAATAATTCGTCAACTCCACCTTTGGTGTAAACAATATATTTTCCATTATTTTTGTTTACTGTTGTCATTAATTTTCTTTCTGAATCAAATGGAACTTCTTCTACTCTAGGATTTTCATTATATATTGATTGTGTGTATTTTAATTTGAATGCCATGTCTACTAATGCTGTTTCAGTAGGATCTCCTCCTATTTCTCCATTTTCTAATACTCTAGAATCATTGCATAACATACAATTATATACTAATTTTTTGAAATCTTCTGTTTGTTTTACATTTTTTATGTCTTGTAATTCATCATCACAAAATACTTTTTCAACTGTCATTTTGTTTTGAGTTAATGTTCCTGTTTTGTCTGAGCATATTACTGTACTGCTTCCTAAGGTTTCAACTGCTGGTAATTTTTTTACAATTGCATTTTTCTTTACCATTTTTTGAACACCTATTGCTAAAACTATTGTTGATACTGCAACTAGTCCTTCTGGTATTACAGCAACTGCAAGTGATACTGCTGTCATAAACATATCTATAATTGGTTTGCCTTGTATTAATCCTATTGCAAATATTGCTGCACATATTGCTAAACATGCTATTCCTAATGTTTTTCCTAAACTGTTTAATCTTTTTTGAAGTGGTGTTTCTTGTTTTTCTGCTGAGTCTAACATTCCTGCAATTTTTCCTACTTCTGTGTTCATACCTGTATCAACAACTATTGCTTTTCCTCTTCCATATGTTATTAAACTAGATGAAAATAACATATTTTTTCTGTCACCAATTCCTATTTCTGTTCCTTCTATTTTTTCTGTTGTTTTTTCAACTGGTACAGACTCTCCTGTAAGAGAGGACTCTTGTGATTTTAAGTTTATTGCTTCAATTATTCTTAAATCTGCTGCTACATAGTCTCCTGTTTCTATTACTACTAAGTCTCCTGGGACTAATTCTCTTGCTGGAATTACTTGTTCTTTTCCATTTCTAATTACTTTAGATGCATGGCTACTTAATTTTTTTAGTGCTTCTAATGATTTTTCTGCTTTACTTTCTTGTACAACCCCTATTACCGCATTTAATATTACTACTATTAAAATTATTATTGTGTCTGTTAGTCCTTCTCCTTCAGCTACTCCAACTATTCCTGATACAATTGCTGCAATTATTAATACTATTATTGAAAAGTCTTTAAATTGTGCTAAGAATTTTTTGAATATGGAGTCTTTTTTCTTTTCTTGTAATTCGTTTAGTCCATATTTTGCTTTGTTTTCTTCTACTTGTTTTTGACTTAGTCCATTGCTTATACTTGTCCCAAATTCTTTTTCAACTTCTTGTGCTTCTTTGTTAAACCACTTTTTTTCCATACAAATTACCTCTTTCTTTTGATTTTTAAGTCTCTTTACTTTAATTATAAAGCTATATATATTATTTTATGCATATAGTGTTATCTTTTAGAACTAAAATTAAAAGACTTTTAAAGAAAAAATATTTTTTACATTCTTTCTTTAAAAGTCTCGTTAACTTTATATTAAAGCTTGTTAACCAGATTCTCTTTTAGAATCGCGACTGTTGATTAACAATTTAAAACTACTCCCCTTTAATATTTTATTAATGGTGACCCGTACGAGAATCGAACTCATGATTCCACCTTGAGAGGGTGGCGTCTTAACCGCTTGACCAACGGGCCTTGAGAAAATAATTCTTTATATTTATATCATAATTGATTTAATAAGTCAATTGTTTTTGTGATTATTTTTGTTATTTATTTCCTTTGATTTTGTTTGTTTTCGATGTTATTATATTTTAAGAAGGGATTGATTTTATGAAAAAAATATTTTTAGAGTTAAAAAAGTTAGATAAAATTACATATAAAATTATTGGTTATGGTTTGGCGTTTTCTACTATTGTAGCTCTTATTGCTGTTTCAATATTACTTTTATATATTTTTTTAGGTACAAATATATTTTATCATATTGGTTTGGCATTGATAAGATCTAGTTTTATTTTTGCTACTCAGTTTATTGTTTGTGGTGTTGTTGTAGATTCTATTCGTAAAAAAGCTATTTAAAAAAGCCCTTTTATAGGGCTTTTTAATAATACTTTTATATTATTCTGCTGATTCTTCTGTTTCAGGAGCGTTATAAGCATCTAAAATAGCTTTTTGGATTTTCTCCCTTGTATCAGCGTTGATTGGATGAGCTATGTCTTTGAATTCTCCGTTTGGAGTTTTTCTGCTTGGCATAGCAATGAATAATCCATTTTGACTTTCGATAACTTTGAT